>JAPLON010000046.1:14185-16686 GCA_026400695.1 Pseudomonadota bacterium | reverse complement strand
CTGGATAGTGCCCCAACGGATAATTATGTCTTTGGATCTGACGTAAAATTGCAGTACCCGCAACCTGAAACGTTCTATGCTTATTTACTGAAAAAAAACATAACAACAATTATTGATTACGCTATAAAGAACCGTTATGTCGCTCTTTGGGAGACTAACACGGATGATGATAATGCTATGCATAACCCAAATTTTATTAATATTCTGGATGACCTAAATTTTAATATTCATGATTACAAATACCAGTTACAAGCCATTAAGGTAGATCACATGGAGGTGGAAGAGTATTACCGAAATTATCAATCTTATCTTGTACGTTTTGCTGAACTTAATCCACCACCACAACCTAGGACTTTTTCTTGGAATGACCAATTTCCAGAACCGCTTCCAGAATAAATTTAAATATTTAAAATTGTTTAAGGGAATACTCACATGAAAAAACCCACTTTATTAAAAACGGCCTTCTTATCAACAGCTTTGGTAACAATTTCAGTTGTAACTACACCTCTCTGTGCTGCAGAAAGAGTGATACAAGATTATACGCTGCGAAATTCGAAAGACATAGAGGACATAAAAGCCAAGGTTAAGGCTATGGATGCAGGAGATCCCTATGGAAGTACTGTGCAACAAGCCCTAGATCTTGCACAAAATGAAGCAGAATACAAAGTAGCTCAGGCAAAGTTAGCAACTAATCTTACGCAAAATACAGAAAGTGCAAAAGCTATACGAGCACAACAAGCAAAAGGAGTCACTAGATCTGATTCAATTCGACATTATGATGCTGGCTTCAGTCTATTTATTCAGTCGCTTTTAGATTATAGAAACCGGCTTACAGTTTGTCCTCATATGAATAATCCTAAGGTTTTGCCTTATGCATTTACCACAGGTGATAAATTTTATTATACTGCTGAGGATAGTGCATATGACTTACAAGCAGCAGCTTTTTCTCTTACAGCACTGCTATCGCAACTAAAGGCAGAATTAGATGCACCAGTACCATCAGCCAAAAAAATAACTAAGTGTTTCAATACAATGCTCCAGCAAGCTAAATCAACAGCAAGGTTAATACGTTTCACAGAAGAAAAGTCTTATATATCCATATATAAACAAGTAATTGAAGGAATGGATGATAAGCTTAGCACCGTAAAGGCAGACATAGACGATGCCAGAAAAATTGAAGATGAAAATGCACAAGATAAAGCGCTTGCAGACTTGTTTGGCAAATTTTTAGGAAGTGCAGCCGCTATAGGCGTGCAAGCAGCAGGGACAGTAGCTGGAGATCCAATGATAGGTATGACGGTAGGATCATCAGCTGCTGAGTTTGGATCTTCAGTAGCTAACCTTATTACGGGCCCGATTTTAAAAAATAGTGAAATACAGAGACAACATCAACAAATTGCAAATTATGGTTCTCTTGGGGCTTTTAACTCAGCATCTCTTGATCTACTAGCAAATTCTTTGCAACTAGGAAAAGATCTTTTTATCGAGCAGTGGATAACGCAATGGGAAAATACAGCAGATAACTTAATAAGCACATGTACAAGTTATTTCAATTCATTACGTGATGTGATAGCGCTCCAACTACAAAACCTAGTAGTGGCCCCACGAGTTGATGACTCAAATAGAAATACAGCTATAAATAACGTATTTTTAGACATCCTGAGCAGAGTGCAGAATTTAGAAGACGACATTAACACAGTAAGCGATATCGAAGACGACGAGTCACTAGCAAACCCATTATCAGGTTTTAATAAATATTTTGGTGCTGACCCCGAAACTACAGCGCTTCTTCAAGCAGCCGTTACAAACCTTCGAGCTAACTTAACTGGCCGAACAAGTCTTAGTACTTTAATTAATGGATTATTTGAGAATTGGCAAGATTTCAAAACTATAAGCGATGATATAGAAAGCATAAAAGCAAGCTATAGATTAGGAAAATCTAATAGCGATGAAGATCAAAAAAAACTAGAAGATGCTATTTCAGACATAGGGGATCCTACAGGAACAGGGAGGCATTCGTTAAAAGAAACTATAAAATCTAATATATCCTCACTTTCCAGTTCTTTGATTAGCACTTTATATCCAAATGCTCTTACCGCGCTAATTACCCCAGGCATCAGGATGATGGCCTCTTACGAGATTTCCAGTGCAAACAGTGCTTTGGTAAAGGCAGCACCTTTAATTGTAGGCGATATGGTTGCAAACGAGCAAAATTTACTCATGGTGCTCTCCACAAATACACTCTCAATAACACTGGCAAATGAGTGGGCAATTGCCATGCGTAATGCGCATGCACAGTACAGTAAAAATTTAAGTAAAGAGAGTCTTTCTCTAGTTATTCAATATGCCTTCTCAATAGATGAAAAAGGAAGAAAGGAAGCTTTTAATTCAATGGGCCCACGATTTGCACCTTTAGGCGATTATACAGTTATAGCACCACTCTTATCTATGCGTATAAGCAATGCTCACAGTCTCTCACAAAGATTGCCTCATTCCTCTGT
>JAPLON010000046.1:0-14176 GCA_026400695.1 Pseudomonadota bacterium | reverse complement strand
TTGCTCCGATGTTATCCGCTCGTATAAGTAATTCGTTTAGCCTTCTCTCAAGGTTGCCTTCAACAGAAACAGACGTTTTAGATACTGTTGCGCAAATGAAAGTAGATCTCGATAACCTAAACCAATGGATTGACGCATACATAACTGATGCAAAGAAATATCTAAATACTTGAGAATTTTCTCAATTATTACGATCCAATTTTACGGTTCTGTCAAAAGCGCTGTGTAAATAGTTGAAGTAGTGGATATGTGGGTAACTTTGTAAAAGTTATCCGTCATATCGTAATGCACCCCAAAAATTAGACCAGTGGCTAAGTGCTTTTAGGCCACCACAGGAAATACGAAAGAGCCTATTTCATTCCTATCCCAATCCATTTTGAAAAGGTTTAGACCTCGCCAAACATATGCGACAGAATCTTATACCCAAGAACGTGGACCACTTGAAAAGATCATTCCTGTAAAGGGGGTGTTTTCCTGTGCTTGTACAAAAGATGGACCCATAAAATTTTGTTCATCCATAAACTCATAGAAAAAACCCGTCAAAGGACTAGGCTGTTCTTCACAAAGCAATGGAGCATGAAGATCGATGTTATCTTTCGGAAAGAAAAGTTTTGCATGAGGATTGTGAGTTTCAGGAGGATTTTTACATTTTCTATGTTGATGTTGCCCTTTGTCAGCAAGATCATCCGCTTGGGCACCACAATTTATATCAGCTTTCACAAAAGTAGTAAGATGAAATTTTGAATAATCTTGCAATGAATTAGCTTGATCATAGCCACGTGTTTTAAATTGAATCCCTCCTCCTGAACTACTGCTCAAAGTTCTATTATAGGAATTGAGAGCATTCACCAAATTTCCCAAGAATCCATCCTGTTCGCAGGAGTTCTGAAGAGCAAGAAGAGCGGGAGTGCAATGTTGACAAACAGTGTTTGTTGAATAGGCTAACAGAGCAACAGAATAAATTTTATAAATACCTTCCCCATAAGGAGCCAGTTGTTCAGCAAGGGCTTGACATAAATTTATTGGTACTTGGGGGTGATGAAATGATTCAATTGCTACACGTTCACTACAGGATCTTTTTGCGGCCTCTTCCAGTGTTTCTCTTACAACGTTTTGAGGAGCACCTATAATTTTAAGGCCCCTTTCAACATTTTTTTGATCTTTCTGACGATACTCTTCCTCACTAGCAAAAATACCATCCTGCAATGAACAAGTAAGTGGATGATTTAACGCCATTAGATCTTTTTTGAAAGGAATTTCAATAAAAATACGACTATGATCTCTATCTTTTTTTGTGGCTTTATGGGGCTGATTAGATACTACAAAAACAAGTGTTGGGACAAAAATATTCTCAGAGCCTCGTGGTTTTAAGGCTTTTATCCGTCTTCCAGCATCCTGCAACCGACTAAAAACTTCTGCCAAATCTAGAGTTGCATTTTTGAAATGATTATGTTGAGAGGTATAAGTTAAATACTTTGTATCCCGATGGGGATAGACCTTGGTATAGTGGACTTTAGCTCTTGCCAGAGATTTTTCTAGATCCTTTAAAAGATACCTTTCATTAGAAAATGGTTTGGACATTATTTTTGGAAGAGAACTAATAAGAGAAGTTGAGGGTTGAATTTGCGCAGATTGAATCCCGTAAATTTTTTGAAAAGCCGTATAAACTGACCAAATAACTAGTGCATTTTTCCAGTCCCCATTTTTTGCACAGGAATTATATTCTTCTTTGATCTTTTTAAAAGGTTCAGGGAAACGATCAGCGTTAAAAGAAAAAAGATCTCTTAGTCTTGCTTGAATAGATTTTTTCACGTCCTTTGCAGCTGTACCATTTACAAACCGCTGAAGAGTACGTATATAAGTCCTTTCAAGGAAATGATGGTCTGCGATATCAAATTCTTCCCAATCGTAATCAAACCATAACCCCCCTAAAATATCATGCAGAAGCCCTGAAGAGAACCCTAACTCTTTGACACTATCTCTAATTGAGTGCACAAAATCTTCTGAAGCTGAAAGGTCACCCTCAATAATCTGATTGAGAAGCCAGCTATAATTCTTCCTTGGGTGTCCTTCTACATTTTCTTTTAGAAATCGTTTCATCGCATTGATATCAATGATATCAACAGTGAAGTCATCCATACTTTCTAAATCTATTTCTAACGTATCATTGAGCTTTTGAAGTTGCCATCTCTCAAAAGATTCTTGAAAATCTTCCTCATTTTCACTGCTTGTTGCATCCCATTCGCTTTCTACGCTCGATTCAGAAATATAGTCTTCATCATACTCACTTTCCGTCCCATCATAGCCACGTTGATAAGCTGTTCTCCAAGCATCTTCGTCTTCATCTTCATCACTTGCAGTATCCTCTCTGACAGAAGACTGCCCTAAATCAAAATTACGCATCGTTAAAACATCTTCCATCATCCACTCATAAATGGTTCTACTTAAATGAGATAGAAGATTATCATAGCATTGCTTAAAAAAAGTTTTTTGCAAGCGAATGCTTTTAGAAAGC
This sequence comes from Pseudomonadota bacterium, assembly GCA_026400695.1. Taxonomy (GTDB): domain Bacteria; phylum Pseudomonadota; class Alphaproteobacteria; order Paracaedibacterales; family CAITNM01; genus CAITNM01. The sequence continues at coordinate 11,661 of JAPLON010000046.1, read as the reverse complement.
ACTTGCACAGCTAGATTCAACTGCTGCTCTGAAAGTGCCTGAAGATTTTTTTTTAGGTCACGATAATGCTTCTCATTTTGCCAACTAAAAGGTGTAAGCCTTCTATCTTCAATTTCATCATCTGACAAAGTAGAGGCAGCACCGGCTGATGTAGCAGAAAAAAGGAAAAAGCACACAAGAAAAGAAAAGCCTTTTATTGTAATTGTTCGCCCCATGACTCAATATCCTTTTAAATAAATAGATCCGTTGCACAACTATTTTTTGTTTACGGATTAATGTGTGGTGATGGTATTTGACTTAAGGACACCTTTAACCCAAGTTTAGTAACAAACTCTTCTACAATCAGGTCCTTAATAATTTCTGTAACAAGTTTAAGGTTACAACCTACCATCTGTATCTTTTTGCTACAACTACGAATATCTCCCCGTACTGGAAAGAATTGGGAGCCATCTGAAGGTTAATCTATGCTATATTTTCAAGGGTGGAACGTGCTTAAAAAAGCACTATTTTGGTGATTATCGTTTTTCTCAGGATCCAGACTTTTCAGTGCAAATGGCAACAAGTCACATCTGAAATTGGGTTATAGAAACGTGAATGTGACCGTATGGCTTCAGCCTTTGATAATGAGTCTGGCTTCATAAACAAAAATGGCAAATTGTAAAAAACTCTTACTGATCGTATTGCTACTAGCAGTTCCAAATGCATACCATCGATTTGAGTATCATTTTTAACATAATTCGTCTAATATGGAATTGATTGTCATATTTGCTGAAAAAATATTTATGCGCCATTTAAAAAGGACTTTAGCAACAACAGTTAAGCAGGCTTCTTCTGTTTTTCCAGTTATTTTACTAACCGGACCACGTCAAGTAGGCAAGACCACTCTTCTGGAAGATTGCAAAGAAGAAGCAAGAAACTATGTAACCCTAGATGATTTAGATCAACGAGAATTAGCTCAAAATGACCCAGTACTATTTCTGCAAACCCATACACCCCCTGTTATTATAGATGAAGCTCAATATGCCCCCAATCTTTTTAGCGCTATTAAAATAACCGTTGATCGCGATAAACGACCTGGTTTGTTTTGGCTAACAGGGTCACAAAAATTTCACCTTATGCGCAATATTTCAGAAACTTTAGCTGGACGAGTTGCTATTATCGATATGCTTGGCTTATCACAATCTGAAATTTTTAATCGTAGCGATAACTCACTTCCTTTCCTTCCTACATTAGAATGGATTAAACACAGTCAATTGACAGCTAAAACAAATATGAATTTATTTGATATTTATCGCGCAATTTGGTTAGGCTCTTTTCCAAAAATTGTCTTAAATCCTAATGTTCCTAGAGATATTTTTTATAACTCTTATATACAAACATATATTCAACGAGATGTAAGAGCACTAACGCGTGTTGGTGATGAAATGGCATTTACTCGTTTTTTAAAAGCAGCAGCCGCAAGAACAGCGCAACTTATAAATTATGCAGATTTAGCACGAGATGTTGACGTTGATCAAAAAACTATTAAGGCATGGATTTCTATTTTAGAAACATCTGGATTGGTATACTTACTACAGCCTTATCATAACAACGTAACCAGTCGTATGATTAAGACGCCTAAATTATATTTTCTTGATACTGGATTATGCTCTTACCTAACCAAGTGGTCATCTCCAGAATCTCTCGAAGCTGGAGCTATGTCAGGATCGATCATTGAAACGTATATGTTAACAGAAATCTTAAAAAGCTACTGGCATAATGGCAAAGCTGCGCATTTCTATTTTTATCGCGACCGAGATCAAAAAGAAGTTGATTTGTTAATAGAACAAGACGGATGCCTTTATCCCGTTGAATTCAAAAAAAGTGCAAGTCCAAGCATAAATGCAACAAAAAATTTTAAAACACTAGAAAAATTAGAAAAACTAATAGGACCTGGCGCTGTCATTTGTTTGAAGGAAAAGGATGTGCCTTTATCAAGAAATGTTACTGCCATTCCAATCAGCTACTTGTGATAACTCGGTGCGCCATAAACGGCCGTCTGCGTGTTTGATTGTAAAAATCTCCTCACATTTTACTCTTAAATGACACCATATATGTTGATTATTTTAATCCTACTACTACCATAGCTCCAGTTGCCAGATCGACTGCTTCACGTGCAGTAACTTTCAAAAATTGCAAAAAGATTTATTATTTTTCTTTCTAAAGTTCAGTAGATTAAACTTATTTTATTACTACTTTTAACATCGCGCTTGTGGCTTTTTCCATAGATTCTCTTACTGGATCAATATTTAACCGTGCATAAATTGCTGTAGCTTGTTGCGTTTTATGTCCGAGGAATTTTCCAATGACATAACTGTTAGCACCTGTTGCTGCTTGCCAGCTACCTAAAGTGCGACGTAGATCATGTAACCGCAAATCTTGCAGGTTAGCGCGCTTTAAAATCCTCTTCCAAGCGCTTTTGGGTTCCTCTAAATGACCTGATTTACTTGTATTGCTGGGAAACACCCATACGCTTGATAAAGTCTTTTGCGGTAAGCGCTTGGTTAAAATAGCAATAGCTTCCGAGGATAGAGGTACAGTATGTGAGGTACCATTTTTAGTTTCTTGAATTGTCCATATTGCGCGATGCATATCAATATCTTGCCAGCGCATTGCAAGTGTATTAGCTCTTCTGGCGCCTGTTAATAAACTTAACATGAAAAAATCTGCTAACGTACGATTACTTTCCGTTTCTAGTGCGTCAAAAAATCTTGATAATTCATCACCGTGCAAAAAACGTTCTCTGCTTTTTTCTTTGAATTTTTTTACACCAAATGTTGGATTGGTGCCATTCCATCCCCAGCTAATTGCTTTAGTGAACATGATTCCTAGTAGAGATAATGTCCGATTTGCAGCATAGTTTCCATGCTCTCTGCCAATCTTAGTATGTAGTATTTCAATGTCAGACTTATGAATTCTTGATATTTTTCGCTTATTCCATGCTGATAAATAAAATTGTCCAGGTAGCAGCTGAGAAAATCTTTTACAGACTTTTCATCTCACTGGGATATAACTACCTGGCATTAGCTCTATCAAACAATTTCCAAACACTAGAATCCCCATGCCATTCCCCTGTTGTTGCTGCTTTGGAATATTCGGTAGCTCGCGTTTCAAAAAAGTTAGCATGCTCGACCCCATTTAAAATAGAGGTTAACCATGGCAAAGGGTGTGCCTTGCTTTGTGAATAACCATGACTATCCCCAGCAAAATAGCCATACACTGGCGTAAGCTTTAACTGGGTAAGACGCCAATCACAAATATAGCGAATGTATTGCTGAATATCATTGGTAGTCATCCCTTGCACATTTCTAAGGCAACCATAGTTTTGGCAACATCAATAACGTCTGATTCTACAGACTTGGTCACTGCACCTGTTTGCTCATTCCATTCGTGGTATAAACGAATAATACTCTCGCAATGCAAACTTTCATCACGCACAGACCAGGTAACAATTTGTCCCATACCCTTCATTTTATTAAAACGTGGAAAATTCATTAGCATGGCAAAACTTGCAAATAACGACATACCTTCTGTAAAAGCACCAAACATAGCCAAAGTACGCGCTACGTCAGCGCAAGTACTCGTACCAAAGGTATGCATATAATCAGCCTTAGCACGCATCGCCGCATAATCTTTAAAAGCTGAAAATTCTGTTTTTGGCATACCAAGAGTTTTTAAAAGTAATGCATAGGCATCAATATGAATAGTTTCCATATTGGTAAAAGCCGCCATCATCATTTGAATTTCAAGGGGCTGAAAAATTGGAATGTAACGCTTAAAATAGTTATCGCTAACCTCAACATCTGATTGGGTGAAAAACCTAAAAATCTGCATTAGCAAATTACGTTCACCATCACTTAAAGCCTTTGACTGCCAATCATTAAGATCACTGCCCAATGGCACTTCCTCACCCATCCAGTGGATTTGCTGTTGGCGTTTCCACGCTTCATAGGCCCAAGGATAGCGATCAACATCATAAGCACCAGACGGTTCAAGTAGACTAATTATACCCTTTCCTTGCAATTCAAATGGGTTAGCATCAGCGTAATTTTTTTTCATAACTATTGGCATGCTAAGCATTCCTCATATTTTGTAGGCTCTATTTTTTCAATTTTTAAACCATCCACTTTTCTACCCGCATGCTCCGCACGTTGAATAGACTTAGAACGACAGTAATACAAGCTTTTCACTCCTTTTTCCCATGCTGTCCAATGCAACATTAATAAATCCCATTTATCAATGTCTGCTGGCAAAAACAGGTTGATAGATTGCCCTTGGCAAACAAACGGTGTGCGATCTGCAGCTAGCTCGACCACCCATCGTTGATCAATTTCAAAAGCGGTTTTGAAGGTATCTTTTTCATCCAAACTTAGCTGATCCAAATGCATAACCGACCCCTCATGTTCAACAATTGATTGCCATATAGCATCTGTATTCAAGCCCTTACTAACCAATAACTTTTCCAAATGCGGATTTTTCACCACGAAATTTCCTGATAGAGTTTTGTGGTTGTAAATATTAGCAGGAATTGGCTCAATTCCAGCACTTGTACCCCCACAAATAATGCTTATTGAAGCTGTTGGGGCAATAGCCAACTTATGGCTAAATCGCGCCAAAACATGACGCTCTTCTGCATCTGGGCAAGCTCCGCGTTCTTTTGCTAACTGTACCGATGCAGCATCGACCTGTTGGCGAATATGGCGAAACATTTTCAAATTCCACCCCTTAGCCAGAGCACTTTCAAAAGGGAGCCCCTTCATTTGTAAAAATGAATGAAAACCCATTAAACCAAGACCAACCGAACGCTCACGACTTGCGGCATATTTGGCACGCTTCATCCCATCAGGTGCACCATCAATAAAGCCTTGAAGCACGTTATCTAAAAACCGTAATGAGTCCTCAATAATCATAGGATCATTATGCCATTCATCCCAAGTTTCTGCATTTAGTGATGCTAAGCAACACACAGCTGTACGGTCATTACCTAAATGATCAGGTCCAGTTGGCAACAAAATTTCGCTACACAAATTTGACATATTAATCTTAAGGCCAAGCTCACGTTGATGCTTTGGCAGAGCCTTATTAGCGGTATCAATAAACACCAAATATGGTTCGCCAGTTTGCATACGAATTTCTAAAATTTTTTGCATTAAGTGTCTGGCATCAACCTTACGAATCACCTTTTTAGTTTTAGGACTACGCAGACCAAACTCAATACCATCACGCACCGCTTTCATAAATTCATCAGTAATATTAATACCATGGTGCAAGTTCAAACTTTTACGATTAAAATCCCCTGAAGTTTTCCGAATTTCTAAAAATTCTTCAATTTCTGGATGATGAATATCCAAATAAACGGCGGCACTTCCCCTGCGCAAAGACCCCTGGCTAATTGCCAAAGTTAGAGAATCCATCACACGAATAAATGGAATAATTCCTGAAGTTTTACCCGCACGTCCTACAGGTTCCCCAATACTGCGTACAAACCCCCAGTAGGTGCCAATCCCACCACCATTTGAGGCAAGTAAAACATTTTCATTCCAGGTATCAACTATTCCATTTAAATTATCGCTAACCGTATTCAAAAAGCATGAAATCGGTAAGCCACGATTTGCCCCTCCATTTGATAAAATTGGAGTCGATGGCATAAACCATAATTTAGAAATATAGTCGTACAAACGCTGGGCATGATGCAAATCATCAGCATAGGCACAAGCAACCCTAGCAAACATTTGTTGATAGTTTTCGCCTTCTAGCAAATAGCGATCATCCAAGGTTGCCTTGCCAAAATCAGTTAGAAGCACGTCGCGGGAACAATCCAAAAGGCACTACCTTTAAAAATGGATTAAAATCCACCAAGTGACCATTTTGGTCAAAGTCATAAGCATTACTAGATTGACGCATAAGGACCCCCTTTAAAAAATTTTAAGTGGGGAAAACCATGCAGACTTACCAGGAAACACCGGACCATCCATTCGGTGCACCCCGCCCGATGTTAGAAAATGTTACAAGGCAAGTCTCCTGGCTCACGGGTCATAGCGGTTTTGAAAGTCTTCCCAGTTTCCCAGTGACCTAAAATTCAAACCACTTACCGCCTACAGTTGCGGGGGCAGCTTCGGCTTTTGCCACAAAGTGGCAGCACCGAATTCCTATTTAAGCATTATTAAAAATGCACTTTGGAACATGTCCACAGAATAGGTTAGATACGGCAATAATGTAAACATAAAAAATTCATACTGTAACGATAATAGATCTAACGGCTAATACCAATAATTTCTTGTTTTAGTTTAAGATTAACCTCTTAAGACTCAAGTTATTGCCAGCACAACACCTGAATTGATATTTTTGATGGCAAATTTTTTTTGGATGAATCATTGTTCTTCCTTAATTTCTTAGCTATTTGTAAACATGTGTGGTAGCTCTGTATAAGAAATAGTATAGTCATAAAAAATAAAATCTATTTGGGTCGTTATGCAAAATATTTGTTTAGTTGGTGCTAGTGGTCGCATGGGAAAAGCAATCCAATCTCTTTTGCCAAGCTCTGTACAAACTTATTGTTTTAACAGATTAGCTAACCATAAAGATACTTTTTTCGATGCTGTAAAAATGAGTAATGTTGTTATTGATTTTAGTAATCCTGAGAATTTTGAATTGGCTATAGAAGCTTGCTTGATTGGGCAAACCCCGTTTTTTTGTGGGACCACTGGGCTTGGAAAACAACATTTTGAACTGTTAAAAACGACAAGCACAAAAATACCAGTGCTCTATGCGGCTAATACTAGTATTGGCATTGCCATTTTAAAGAAAGCTATTGTGTTGGTAGCCAAAACATTAAACAAAACAAATTTTATAAATGATACAGATATTGTAATCAGTGAAACACATCACAACCTAAAAAAAGATTCACCTTCAGGTACAGCTCTATCTCTTGGAAATGCAATTAACCAAGAACTTCAAGATTTGGCAGAAATTAACTATTCGAGTTTGCGTGGTGGTAATGTTGTTGGTGAGCATACTGTGCATTTTTTTCACAAAGATGAGGTTATTAGACTTAGTCACGAATGCTTAAACAGAAATGTGTTTGCAAGTGGAGCTATCAAGGCAGCTGAGTGGCTTTTTAGCAAACCTGCTGGGCTTTATTGTTTAGAGGATATGTTAGAGCTTTGATAACCTTATATACGGCCCAATACATGAGGTTAGTTAATCTATTGGTTTGCTAAAAGCATGAATCTCATTCGCTTTGGTGCTATTTATTTATCACTCTAATTAGTCTAAGTTAGGTTGAATGTAGGAAGGATACTAATGGTCTTACGGTCATTTTTTGCAGGGCTATTCGTTATAGGCAGCGCATATTTTTTGGTCAGAGAAAATATTTCAATGCCTAGAATTCTTGTACTACAAAGTTATGGCAGTGATTATTCTTGGACGCATAATGTAGACATTGGCATCAAAAGGATTTTAAAAAAAGAAAATGCTATCGGAGTTCGATGGCATTACATGGATACAAAAAATCACCCAGAAGAAGATTATAAAAAGAAAATAGCTGTCGTTTCAAGAAACGTGGTCGACCAATTTAAACCAACTGTCATTATTGCAGTAGACGATGATGCCCAAGAGTACGTAGCTAAATACTATAATAATGACCCAAAAATTAAGATAGTTTTCGCAGGTGTCAATGGAACCAGAGAACAGTACGGATTTGATAAAGCAAACAATGTAACTGGAATTTTAGAAAGAGTACCTATAGAAGGTCTGGTTGACACATTACAATTACTTTCTGGCTCTAAAAAAGATATTAAGATTATCCATATCGGCGACTCTTCTAAAACAGTGGGCTTTGACGATGTTTTTTTACACAAATATAAAAATTGGAAAAATATCAAAATACTACCATCAATACTAGTTTCAACTTTTGATAACTGGAAAGATGCCATCAAAAAAGGTGGAGAAGTTGCTGACTACATCATTATATCCAATTACCGAAAAATTTATAAAGCTCCAGGTAGTAAAGAAAAAGTTAACCCAAAAGAAATTATGAAATGGTCTATGGAAAACGCGACAGTACCTATAATTGGATTAAACACATTTGTATTTGAAGACGGAGCCAATTTGGCCATTGCTACATCTCCCTATGAACAAGGAGAAGTAGCTGGAAATTTTGCTGTACAAATTATTAAGAACGGAGTGTTATCACCTCACACAAAAACAAAACAGTTTATAGTCGGAGTAGATGAAGCATCAACACTTCCTGGAGGACAATTTTCAAAATTACCAAAAACTTACTCAGCATACGCCTTATATTCAAGAACATTTAGAACTGTACAAAAAAGCTAGTTATTCTATCTTTCTCTTTGCTTAACTTTACAAGCAAAAGAAACTAATTCACCTTTTTTCTCAGATCCCTTTCCAAGAGCCTTACGTGAATTTTTTTGCAAAACTAAATCACAACCTAGACGAGAAGACATATCCGCAACATTATTGGCCAAAAAATTTGAATTATTACCTAACTTATTGGTTAAGAATTTTTTGCCATAAAATTGCCTACTTTTTTTAACTTTTTTTGAACGAAACTGATAAATTTGATCAATGGACAATTCTTTTGTATAGCTATGGCCATCCATACAAAAAGCAATAACAAATATACATACAATAAATTTAAAATGAAAATGCATTACTTTTAAGAACTTTGTGTATATATTTATTATAAATATTGAACATTAAAATAATATTAAAAAACTTGCTTGTTCTTTGCCCCTTATGGTTTAATCAGGAAAAAGTAAAATTATGCCAACAAGCGAAACAGGCTAACAAGTTGGTAGCTATTATCTATTGGAGATGTACTAAGTTTATGAGCAAAAAATTATTAATTGACGCATCACAATCCGAGGAAACACGTGTTGCTGTAGTTGATGGTAACAACCTAGAAGAATTCGATTCAGAGAATTTTAGTAAAAAACAACTCAAATCAAATATCTATCTTGCAAAAGTTGTACGCATTGAACCATCATTACAAGCAGCCTTCGTTGAATACGGTGGCGACAAACATGGATTTCTGCCATTTGCAGAAATTCACCCAGATTATTACAGAATACCAGTGTCTGATCGAAAAGCTCTTCAAAAAGACCTTGAAAGTGAGGCTGAAGAAAGTACTGAGGAAGAAACACCAGTAGCAGCACCAAAAAAGAATTATCGCTATAAAATTCAAGAAGTGATTCAAAAACGCCAAATTCTACTTGTGCAGGTGGTTCGCGAACAACGAGCAAACAAAGGTGCTGCTTTAACTACGTATATTTCAATTGCTGGACGATATTGTGTATTAATGCCTAATTCAACAAATCGCACAGGTGGAATTTCAAGAAAAATTCAAGATGACACTGACCGTAAACGTTTAAAAGAAGTATTGACTGGTTTAGATGTTCCAGAAGGAATGAATTTAATTGTACGCACAGCTGGTCAAGAACGTTCAAAGCTTGAGATCCGCCGTGATTACGATTACTTAATCAAAGTTTGGGAAGAAATTCGCGAAAAAACTTTACAATCTATTGCACCATGTCTCATTCACGACGATGGTGATCTAGTTAAACGCGCCATTCGAGACATTTACACCAGAGAAATTGATGAAATTCTCGTTGAGGGTGAAGAGGCTTATAAAGACGCCAAAGAATTTATGAAAATTCTGGTCCCAAGCCATGCAAAAAAAGTAAAACTATACAAAGACGCTAAAACGCCATTGTTCCACAAATTTAAAGTAGAACAACACATTGAAAAAATGATGTTTCCAAAAGTAGAATTACCTTCTGGTGGAACGATTGTTATAAACCATACAGAAGCTTTAGTTGCTATTGATGTAAACTCTGGCAGATCAACAAAAGAACGCAATATAGATGTTACCGCTTTAAAAACCAATTTGGAGGCCGCACAAGAAATTGGTCGACAGCTAAGATTACGTGACTTAGCAGGACTTTTAGTAATTGACTTTATCGATATGGATGACAATAAATACATACAACAAGTCGAACAAAAGTTAAAAGAATCCGTTAAACAGGATAGAGCCCGCATTCAAATTGGAAGAATTAGCCAATTTGGCCTACTAGAGCTTTCTAGACAGCGCCTACGTCCAAGCCTAATGGAAAACCACACTTCCCCATGCTCACATTGCCATGGCACAGGAACAGTTCGCTCCTCTGAATCTTTAGCACTACAAGTATTACGTGCGATTGAACAAGAGGCAATTAAAGGCATAGCCAGTGAAATAGAAGCTGCTGTTCCCAAAGGAACTGACTTGTACCTACTCAACCAAAAACGTAGAGAAATTATTCAAATTGAAAATCGCTTTGATGTCTCAATTTCTGTGGTTAGAGAAAACCTGGCTACAGCTCCGTTTTATAGAATCGACATATTAAAACAAAAAGAAATTGCTAGCATTGCAAAAAAAACTACACCTTTAAATGTTGAAACAAGCGATGAACAAACTATAACGGTTGAGCCAGAAAATAAACCAGAGGTAAGCACCGAATCTGTGGAACCTAAAAAGGGCAACAAAAAAAGACGCCGCAAAAAAGGTAATAAACCAAAAGAACCTACTAATGAAAATACTGTAGCTGAAAAAAGTAATATCGAAGTTGTTGAACAACCATTGCCAGCTACTGAACAACCATTATCACAAGAAATACCTGCTAAGAAAAAAAATCAAGCGCACCATAAAAAAACTACAAATAATATACCTATTCTAGAAAGTAAGCCTGTTGAAAGCAAAAAAGAAACCCAAGAAAATGCAGAACCTCCATTAGAAGAGGTAACCACAACTCCTATAAAGAAACGACGCCGCAACCGTAACCGCAAACGCAAAGACCCCCAAATAACGGAAAGCAGCTCTGAAACTAACTCATCTGAAGAAAACAATGAAGAGCCTAAAAATAAAAAAAAAAATTGGCTGAGAAGATTATTAGATTAGTTGCTTAAAAAAAACTTTCAACGGGGGATAAGGCGAACTCATGGCATTCGGCTAGTAAGCGACACTAGCTGCCTTCTCCTTATTTACCCATTTTTTCTCTGTCTTATACGATATTCTAGAGGCATGTCCTCCAGGATACACGTAAATGCTGTGGTTTATGGCTAGTCCCTTTGATATACTTTCAATATGTTAGAAAAGCAGCCAGTTTCCGAACAACGTATTGTTGATTGCCTAATCACTAATTATGGCATTGAAGTTTCTACGCTTACATTCCTGCCCCTGGGTGCTGATATGCATGCATCTGTATATAAAGCTCACGCGTATGATCAGTCATCTTATTTCGTCAAGCTAAAACGCAACCATCACCCAGATATCACCCCCCTCATAATTGGCCTTTTACAAGATGCTGGAATTAAACAAATTATCCCTATTTTTAAAACGATCCATGACCATCCAACTCAACGTATTGACGACTTTACCCTAACTGTATCTCCTTTTATTGAGGGACAAGACGGGTTTAGCCAAGCGCTAACGAAGGATCAATGGGTTACGTTCGGTAAAATATTGAGGCAAGTTCATGAAATTGAGGTGCCACCTCCGATTCAGGCCATGCTCCGACGGGAGTCTTATTCCCCCCAATGGCGAGAAGCAGTTCGATCGCTTTATGC
>JAPLON010000040.1:4508-4828 GCA_026400695.1 Pseudomonadota bacterium | reverse complement strand
GTATTCCTCCGTACCACAATATTTTTGAATGGGGTCCAGACCTACTTTTAAAAATTCGTATACATTTTGTAAGTTATTGGACGGTTTTTACGGATGATTTTTATGTTCATGCCGCTTTGCGTTCCTTAAGAATAGCTCTTTTTTCAACCTTTGGATGCCTTATTATAGGTTACATGATAGCTTATGCTGTATCTCGTGCTAAAGTGTCTTGGCGTATGCCTTTACTATTGATGATTGCCTTACCTTTTTGGACATCATTTTTGATACGAGTATATGCTTGGATGGAAATGCTCAGCAATAAAGGTTTAATAAATTGTAGT
>JAPLON010000040.1:2877-4462 GCA_026400695.1 Pseudomonadota bacterium | reverse complement strand
TCTTATGAAGTTAAACTTGATATGTGATCCGCTACAGTTACTTGATAATGATGCTGCAGTTTGTTTAGGCATAATTTATTGCTATTTACCATTCATGGTATTCCCAATTTATGCGTCTCTTATCAAAATTAATGATGATTTTATAGAAGCTGCCCATGATCTAGGGTGTCCTCCATGGCGTGCCTTTTGGTATGTGACGGTGCCATTATCTAAGCAGGGTATCATAGCTGGATTGATTTTGGTGTTTTTACCATCAATTGGTGAATTTGTTATTCCTGAAATTTTGGGTGGGCCAGAAACAGTAACTATTGGTCGTGTACTTTGGTGGGAATTTTTTAATAATCGCAATTGGCCTCTTGCTAGTGCTATAGCTGTTTTAATGGTGCTCTTGTTTGTTATTCCAATTATGGTTTTAAAAAATCGTCAACTTGAAGCAATTGAAAAGGCGGCTCCTCAATGATACGGTTTTCAAAATTTAATTTTGGTACATTAATTTTTGGCTACGGTTTTTTGTACGTGCCAATTTTGTATTTAATGGTTTACTCATTCAACGATTCCAGAATTATTGGTGTGTGGGCGGGGTTTTCATTACGTTGGTATGTTAAATTGCTTGAAGATGATGTGATGATTAGCGCAGTTTTAAACAGCTTTCAAATTGCAGCAATTACAGCAACCGTTGCTGTTGCGCTTGGTACAATGGCTGCTCTTATAATGGTGCGGTTTAAGCGGTTTTGCGGAAGAACTTTATTTAGTGGTTTAGTGTCTGCCCCATTGGTTATGCCTGAGGTAATTACAGGTTTAGCAATTTTGCTTATGTTCGTTACCTTGGAAAGAGCAATTGGATGGCCGTCAGAGCGAGGGATGCTAACAATTACCATTGCACACATTACATTGACCATGGCTTATGTATATTTGGTTGTGCAGGCACGTTTGGCAGATTTTGATATGTCATTAGAAGAAGCTGCCATGGATCTTGGAGCTAGACCTTCTACTGTATTTTTCAAAATTACCTTACCAATAATTTCCCCATCACTATTGTCCGGTTGGTTGCTCGCTTTTGCATTATCACTTGATGACGTTGTTGTTGCTAGTTTTCTAGCTGGTCCAGGTTCTACTACCTTGCCTATTTTGGTATTTTCAAGTGTTCGTACAGGGGTGACTCCTGAATTGAACGCCTTGGCAACTATTATTGTTGGTCTAGTTAGTATAGGAATTTTAATTAGCGGCCTGTTAATGTATCGTAGGGTATCTAAGAAGATTTATTAAAGATAATTTAACTCTTTATTTGTTGAACAAAACAGATGCAGCCATCGATCTGCATGGTTCCAGTATTAGACTTGGGAAAATAACAAATGAAAATGTAACCAAAAAAGTTAGAGTGATTACAGTTTTTAATAAGTATTTTTTTGAATAACCGATTGAAACTATATTGACGGAAGTTTGATTCAATACAAAATGTTTTAAAACATTGAGGTAGTAAGCTGTACTAATTACCGTGGTTATTACAGCAATTATTGCTAAAACATAAGCTGAACGACTAGTTACCGCTAGCAAAATATACGCTTTTGCAAAAAAGCCTGGTAGT
>JAPLON010000040.1:0-2869 GCA_026400695.1 Pseudomonadota bacterium | reverse complement strand
GCCTGGTAGTGGAGGGATTCCTGCAAGAGAAAGAATAAACAGACAGAATATGCTACCAAGCATTGGGGTTTGTTGCATGATACCACTAAGATCTGTAACATTCTCAATTGGCTTGAAGCGTTTTTCAAAAATTGCCAACAGTGTTAATACTCCGGTCATATTGAGTGCGTATATGATGACGTATACGAGTGTAGACTCTATTCCTAATTCGCTACCCATTGCTGTGCCCATTAGTAAGAATCCCATGTTACCAACTGCACTATATGCCATCATTCTTTTGAGGTTAGTTTGTCTTAGGGCTGCAAGTGGTCCCCAGATTATTGATAGTAATGCTAAACCTACAAACAAATAACGCCAGTATGTAAAAATTCCATAAAATGGATACGATACTAAGTGCAATAGACAAAAGGTAGTAATAATCTTTGGAATAGTGCCAATAAATACTAGAATGGGAAGAGGTGATGCTTGATAAACATCAGGAGCCCAGGCATGAAATGGTGCTACAGGTAGTTTAAAACACAAGCCAATTAGTACAAAGAACATGCCAATAATTGCACCAGAATGATGAAAATTATACACGTGTGTGTCAAAAAAATAATACAAAGAATTAAAATCATTTGTGCCAGTAAATCCGTAAATCAAGCTAATTCCAAAAAGCATTAAGGCAGTACTTATTGTACCTATAGTGAAAAATTTTATAGATGCTTCGCTACTTTTTGAGCTATCACGGTTCGCGGAAACTAGGAGATATTGGCTTAAGTGACTTAGTTCTAAACCTATAAAAAATGTTAGAAAGTGATTTGATGATAAGGCAACAGATCCTCCTATCACCGTAAATGCCGCGACAATTAACCATTCATATTCTTTTATGTGATATTCCTCTAAACACGAATATAAACAAAAAAAAGTTAATGCAGATATGCTGTAAATAATAACTTTAGCGTGATCTAGAAATGGTGTGTGGATGAACAAGCCATGCCAAAAGAACTGGTCAGATTTTGTTGAGAATATTAAAAGTGCGCATAAAAAAATCAAGCTACCGAAAATAGTACAAAATGTTAAAAGAGTAACTCGTTTGCTTTTGAATAGGCCGGCAATTAAAGATATAAGTGTACTCATTGCTAGAATAAACTCAGGTACTGCGGGAATTGCTTTAAAAAGACTAGCGAGCATAATTTAACTTAACCTTATTTTCTATCCTAGTCATTTTTACTTTTGAAAGGCTTTCATGGGTTTGTCTAATTGTTCGGCGAAGAGGGGTTAAAATTGGCGACGGGTATATTCCCAGGAATATAATACTGCCGGTTAGTAGTGTTAACACAATTTTTTCAAATGGCTTTAGTCCTAAAATTTGTACGTATTCGTTTACATCTAATCTTTGGTCAAGGCCTAATTTGCTTGAAAACTTTCCGTAAAAAATTTTACTAACAAGATTCAACATATAGCCAGCACTTAGTACCATACCAATGCAAGCAAAAGCAGTTGTAACTGGTCGAACGGAAAAACTAGAAGCTAAAACTAGTATTTCGCCAATAAATCCTGAAGTTAGTGGTAGTCCAATAGAAGCAAATGACAAGATTGTAAATATTATGCAAAAACCTGGCATAATTTTAACTAATCCACCGTAGTCTTCAATGTCGCGAGTATGGAACCTATCATATAGCATGCCAATGCAAAAAAACAATGCTGCAGAAATTAGCCCATGGCTAATCATTTGGAAAATTGAGCCTATTAGTGCATCTGGTTTTAAAGTGAAAATCCCTAAAGTTACTATTCCCATATGGGCAATCGAAGAATAAGCTATTATTTTTTTTATATCTGTTTGTCCAAGTGCAATTAACGATGTCCAAATAATTGCTATTACGCTAACTACGGCGAAAAATGGTGCAAACATTTCTGTAGCATGTGGGAAAAGGGGTAAGCAAAATCTAATAATTCCGTATCCTCCCATTTTTAATAGTATTCCAGCTAATAATACTGACCCTCCAGATGGTGCTTCAACGTGAGCATCTGGCAGCCATGTGTGTACAGGCCACATAGGGATTTTAATGGCAAAAGAAGCAATGAAGCTTAAGAATAGGAATATTTGTAAATGCGGGGTGATGTGCATATTTTGCAGGTCAATGAAGTTAGAAGTCTGAGTTTCTGAAAAAATTTTGAGTATACCCAGCAGCATAAAGACGGACCCAAAAAGTGTGTACAAGAAAAATTTAAGTGTGGCATATATCCTATTTTTTCCACCCCAAATTCCGATAATTAAAAACATTGGAATTAATACAGCTTCAAAAAATACATAAAAAATAAGTAAGTCAATTGCTGTAAAGCTACCAATCATAAATGATTGTAATACTAAGCAACATACTGTGTATTCACGCAAACGTTCTTTAACTGAATACCACGTACCAAATATCATTAGGGTGGAAAGCCAAGTAGACATGATTACAAAAAATAAAGAAATTCCATCCACTCCTAAGACAAAATTAATACCGACTGTTTTTGCCCAGCCGTATTGTTCAACAAACTGAAAATCTAAGTTGTGCGGTTCAAAAGAATACCAAAGAATTGCTGCTAAAAGTGAATTTATGCAGCTAATAAAAGCAGCTATTCTTTTTGAGTTCTCGCTACTTTCCTTGCGCACTAATGTGCAAATAAATGCTCCAAGAATTGGCAAAAAAATCATGGTTGATAGGATAGGAATATTCATAGCCGTCCCATTACTAATTTCAATTCTTTTGAAATATTAGGAAATAGTTGCATGGCAAGATAAGATGCTAGTATCAAAACGATGCCAAGTACAACAGTAAATCCGTAATGAAATAAATATCCGGTTTGAGCTTTTTGAAAGTACTTTCCTGATTTGAATGTGAGC
>JAPLON010000152.1:2999-4528 GCA_026400695.1 Pseudomonadota bacterium | reverse complement strand
GTCAAAAGTGTGGATGATATCACCAAAGCAGTTGCTAACAACCCTAATGCCTTTAGTGTGGTCGTTAACCGCAAAGAAATGAAAATTTCCCAGACCTTTGCTATGGATAAAAATGGCAACACTTCCTTTAGCCAAAGTATTAGTATTGGAAGAGGGTAATTTGATTAACTACATAAAGCCTAGATTGTAGTTCGACAATTCACACCGTCATCGTGAGCGAAGCGTCACGATCCAGTGTGTGATTTCAATATTGATTAATATAACTGGATCTTTACGTCGCTACGCTCCTCAAGATGACGGAATCGCTGGTCATTTTGTTTAAGTCCATCCAATGGGATTAGTAGGGTACTATGAGGAAAACCAAGTAAACTGCGTCTTTACGAGGACATCAGCGTAAATTGGTTGCCACAGCCATTGCAGGTCACCGCAATGATGGTATGGAATGAGGTTGGGGCAGATCTGAAAAGTATGGATAATTCATCATGGAGCCTTTGCTGAGTTCGTATATGCACTAACTTCTTTCCATTCGCCAGGTTCAAGTTTTTCTAATGAGTAAGGCCCATAATTGATGCGAATTAGGCGATTAACCTGCAAATTAAAATACTCCATAATTTTTCTGATTTCGCGATTTTTACCTTCTTTTAAAATTACCCTTAGCCAAGCATTTTTACCTGTGTGCTTAAAATCTTGCTCTGGTTCAATTACCACCTTACGGTAATTTACGCCGTCGATAGTAATGCCGTCTAGTAGTTTTTCAAAATCAATATTTTGGATTTCACCAAAAACACGTACTCGGTAAACTCGTTCCCATTCAGTTTTTGGGGATTCGGCAAACTGCGCAAATCCACCGTCGTTGGTGAGCAATAACAGGCCTTCGGAATTTAGATCAAGCCTTCCAACGGAAATTACGCGATCATTTAATCCCTGTTCTTTAAGGTAATCAAAAACGGTGAGGCGATCTTGTTCATCTTTATGGGTGGTAACTAAACCTGATGGTTTATAAAATGCCCAAACTTTCACTTCAGTAGCAGCAGTTACAACTTTGCCGTTAACTTTCACAACCTCACTGCCGGTTAATAATGGGGCAGGCGGAATGACCGTTTTACCGTTTATACTTACGTAGCCATCACTGATTAGTTTTTCCGCATCACGCCTAGAGCAAACTCCTGCTAGGGCTAAAAATTTATTTAAACGCATGAGCTTACAAATTTTTCTATGATAATTTTGTCAATTGGGTCGACGAAGTATTCTGGGTGCCATTGCACGCCCATGCAGTATGGATGATTAGGATCTTCAATTCCTTCAATTAAGTTATCTTCAGATATTGCATTTACAGTAATGCCTTTACCTAATAGTTCAATTCCCTGGTGGTGTGATGAATTTATCTGAGCTACATCTTTTTGGCACCATGAATAAAGCTTTGTGTTCTGCACAATTTTAACTGTATGGGCTGCTTCTGTTGGTGGATTTGTTAAGGTATGTTTAATGTTACTTTCTAACTGGGAAGGAATATCCTGATGTAATGTTCC
>JAPLON010000152.1:0-2964 GCA_026400695.1 Pseudomonadota bacterium | reverse complement strand
ACAATATTTATTAATTGGTGGCCACCACAAATGCCCAAAACTGGCTTTTTGGTTGGTAAAAATGCTTCCAAAAGTGCTTTTTCAAACTTACTACGTATGCTACGGCGTTTAACAGTTGGGTGAATTTCCAAAGAATTATATGTTTCTGGGTCGTGGTCAAAATGTCCGCCGGTAATTAGTAAACCATCAAATCTTTTAACATATTCAGGTATTAGATTGTCCTCATAACCAATAAAGCAAGGTATGGCACCACATGCAACCAGGGCATCATGATAGCGATGTTTCATAGCATACCATGGGTATTTTGAATACCACTCTGCCTCTGGCTCATTGTTTATGTCTAAATAGTCCATTGGTACGGCAATTAGGGGATGTTTCATAAAAATTTGAATGTGTGCTGCATACTTTCTTATATCAAAAGATTGGGGTTCTTGCTATCGCCATTTCATAAGATAAGTTTTGTAAGAGTGTCGTAACCTTGGATTTTGGCTAATTTAGGTTAGTTAGTAAATTTTCATAAATCTTTTGCAAAATTTCTAAATCGGCAATACTAACATGCTCATCTACATGGTGGGCAGTTTTATTACACAATCCCAATTCAACCACTGGGCAAATTTTTTGAATAAAGCGCGCATCAGAAGTGCCGCCTGAGGTTGAGCAGGTTGGGGATATACCTGTAATCTCAGTAACTGCTTTTGAAACCATGACAACCCACTCGGCAGAGCTGCTGATGAACGGTTCGGCTGATGGTAATGGTTTTATTAAAAAACAAACTGATTGATATTTTTCATGAATTTTTTGCATAGCCAATTGAATACGTTCTGTAAGGGAAGCAAAGCTATGAAGGGTATTAAATCTAATGTTTATTGAAGCGTGTGCTATTCCGCAAATTACGTTATATACATGATTTGGCATATTAAGCTTTACGATTTCTAAATTACTTGGCTGAAAGTCAGGAGTTCCATCGTCTAATGAAGTTTTTAGATTATTCAAAAATTCAATTAACGGGGTGGCTGCGTTTTCGGCAAGTTGTGGGTAGGCTACGTGTCCTTGTTTTCCCAATACGGTAATATCAAAACTAATGCTACCACGTCTACCTTTTTTAATTGTGTCTGCTACCTGATTAACAGATGTAGGCTCTCCAACTAGTGCATAATCTGGTATCTGATTGTTTTCCTGTAACCACGGAATGATTTTGACAACACCATTTTTGGCTGGTCCTTCTTCATCAGAAGTTAACAAAATACTGATAGAGCCATTTGATTGAATGTTTGTTAAAGCCGCTAGAAAAGATGCGATTGAACCTTTCATATCAACGGCACCACGGCCATAAAGGGTATCATCTTCTACAGTTCCTGAAAATGGTGGATGAGTCCAGCCATCACCTGTTGGGACGACATCTACATGGCCAACATACATTAAGTGTGGTGAGTTTTTGCCTTTGCGTGCAAATAAATTATCAACATCAGCAAACGGCAAGCGGGTAACTTCAAAGTCTAGGTCAGTTAAGTATGTTTGGATAAAATCAAGGCACTCAGATCCTTTAGGTGTGATTGTGTCAAATTGAATAAGTTTTTGCGCTAGTTCTGTAACGTTCACACTCTAAGTTCCTAATTTTTCGGTCTATATCAATTTAATCTCTAAGCAATTCATTAATTCCAGTTTTTGAACGTGTCTTAGCATCAACAGTTTTAACGATTACAGCACAGTCAAGATTGACACCACCAGATGACGGCATGCTACCAGGAACAACTACTGAGTACGCCGGTACTCTTCCATGATAAATTTCTCCGCTTTTACGGTCAACAATTTTAGTTGAAGCCCCTATAAATACTCCCATGCTGATTACAGCACCTTGTTCGACAATAACTCCCTCAGCTATTTCAGATCTTGCCCCTATAAAACAATCATCCTCAACAATTACAGGTGATGCCTGCAATGGTTCAAGTACTCCGCCAATTCCTGTGCCACCAGAAATATGGCAATTTTTGCCAATTTGTGCACAAGAGCCAACCGTTGCCCAAGTATCAATCATACTACCTTCATCAACATAAGCTCCAATATTTACGAAGCTTGGCATCAACACTACATTTTTAGCGATAAACGCTCCTTTACGAACAACTGAGCCTGGAACACAGCGAAATCCTGCATTATTGAATTGCTCTTGGTCCCAATCACCACTCTTCAGCATGACTTTATCATAAAATGAGGCAGGGTAACCTTTTTGTACAGAATTATTATTCAACCTAAACGATAAAAGTACAGCTTTTTTTACCCATAGGTTGATTTTCCATTTATCATCTACTTTTTCAGCAACCCTCAAAATCCCTTGATCGAGCTGATTAATGGTGTTATTCACGGCATCTTTCAGGTCATCTGTAATTTTTAAATTAGCTAAATCTTCCCAGGCATTTTCAATAATTTTTTGCATTGCTAGATCCTTATATCATCAATAATTAAAGTTATTTGCTGACGGCCTTGCCATTCATCGGCTTTTACAGTCCCTGCTACTTCAATAGGCCCACGATGGTTAATTACCTCCCGCAAAGGAGAATCAACACTGCGAAATGCCATGGCCTTAATACGTTTGCCAGTTTCATCTTGCAATTGCAAGCGAATATGTTGCTCGTTTAGAACGTCACTAAAGCTGCAAATTAAGTGTTTAAAAGCAAAGGTAGGCGTTGGGTGACCATTTCCATAAGGTTCAAGTTGCTGCATATTTTGTATGAAATTTTGACTTAATCCAGCAATGGTTAAATACCCATCGATTTTTAGGTTCATCTTGCGATTTTGCATAACTGGGGCTGCTAACTGGTCTAAAAAATCATAAAATGAACTGTAACAATTTTCAGCAACTGTAAATCCTGATGCCATGGCGTGGCCACCACCTTTAGTCAGCATGCCTTTGTGCACAGCTTGGTGCATTAGCACACCTATATCTAGTCCTGAAACAGAACGTCCTGA
>JAPLON010000058.1 GCA_026400695.1 Pseudomonadota bacterium | reverse complement strand
TGTGCTTGTTTATGAACTTTGAAGACCCCAGTTCCTGGTGGAGTGGGGTCAGTGGCTGTTATTGATCTTTAGTTTTTTTAGCAATTTTTTCATCATCTTCAACACTAGGCGGTATTACTTCATCTGTATCATCAATATCTCTTGTAGAGCTCTTGCTTGTTTCAGGGTCTCCAAATCTAAATATTTCAAGCTCTTCTTTAAACCTAAGTTTTTTTAGTGCGGATTTTTTAGAATCAGCTGAGGCATTAAGCCCTTCAACTATTTCCATGAGTTCTTGGTGGTTATCTTTAAGGCACTGGTAAGTCGCTGCAAACAAAGCATCTTGATTTTCTTCTGATATATTATCAAGTGCCATATTGTTTTGGTCTACAACAGGGTTTAGCCTGTGATATTTATCTTTACAGTAAAGTTCGGCAAGTTTATTAGTTGAACTTGCTTGCCCGGCAATACAAGTATTGGCTATGACAAAACCCCAGCTTAAAATACCGCCTCGTAGTAGTTGTGTATTTAATTGGCTAGTGCCAGAGGTTCCAGTGCCAAGTGACACAACATTTAAATCGTCAGCGTCAACACTATATACTTCATGCATAAGAGCAACGCCAGCCATAGTGGGGTTATTCATACAAGTGCCACCATCGCTTAGAACGTAGCCACGGTGTGAAGGATGGCAGCCAACTGGAAATACCCGTTGTGGTTTAAAGTAAGTGGGTGCAGCACCTGTTGCAGCAGCAATTGCCCAGGTATAAAAATCTTCATGGTCTCTTGAAGAAAATAGCTGCTCTTCGTTAGTAATTAGGTTGTGGGTTACTAGAACGGTTGGCAAAAGACGATTACTAAATTTGTTATCGCCAGCTAAGTCTTTTAATAAGTTTATAAAAGGTGTTGTCTTATAACGGGTACCAAATAGCCCGCCTAAGGATTTCCACTTAGATTTAAACATTTCATCTTGCCTTGCTACAAAAATGTTTAATAAATCTTGCGCTGAATATTTAGGTTTTTTTGGGCTTAGCGGGTCAGGCATAGTTAGTAAAGATGCAATAATGCCGCCAATTGAGGTTCCGGCTACAGCGTCAAACAGCTCAATGATGGATTTTTTGGTAATCCTTTCAATTTCAGCGATAATTTGTAATTGCATTAAGCCCCGAATGCCACCGCCATCGAGTGAAAGTAACCAACGTGGTCTTGGTGTTTCGGGACTTTGCAAAGTCAAGAGTTCTGGTGAATTTTTACCAGATAACCCCCGTCTTAATAGAGCTTCTGTTGGTATGCTAATAATCGATAATAAACGTGGTTGTTGAGCTTGCTTAGCTTGTGTCAACGAAGAATGTAACTTCTTTGATTCTGGAAGAGATACCTCAAGTTCTACATCCCCAGCACTGATTTGGCTTTTGGCCTTTGGCGCAGGCATCGCTATGGATGTTGTTTTTCCTTTTGAGGTTGATAATAACTCGTCAACTAAAGCAGAGCCTTCGTTTTGCTTTTCACAAGAAAATATACTGGTGGTTAGCATTAAACTAAAAACCGTTGTATAGGCGAGATTTGAAAATCGCATAATTGTATCCATTAAATTAGGTTTGATACAACAAATAGATTTTATAGTTAAAAAATGGTTAATTTTATAAAATAAAAATACAAAATTTCAAAATATTTTTGCGAGAAAATGTTTTAAAAGATGTTGAGATAGATTCGTGAGCTAAAACCAAGATTACCATCCTAATTTCCTCCGGATTGATCCGGAGGAAAACAGGTAGTAACGGGGATA
>JAPLON010000131.1:8618-17725 GCA_026400695.1 Pseudomonadota bacterium | reverse complement strand
ATCGTGCTATCTGGTACAGCCCCAAATACTCTGTTGTTTTGTAAATAAAAATAGAAAATTTAAAGAAAAATAAAAAAACTCCTATACTTAAAAAATAGCCAATAATAATAAAAAGGCCATCTTTTTCAATTACTCCCAAAGCAAGGAAAATTAATGCTATTCCTGGTAAAAAATTTCCTAGTGGAATTGGTAGAATGATCAGGATTCCATGAATTAAACAAATAATTCCTAAAATTATTTCTCCTACAGTAGATGTCAAAAAAAAAAAGGTTTTATCTCCAATTATATTTGGAAGTTTTATTTTGTGTGGTCTAAATATAATTTGAATACTGACAAGAATAACGATAAAACCAAATATAAAAGAAACCATAGGTATTGATGCAATCAAACATGCATTAAGGATAGCCACTATTAATAATAGAATCCCAAAGGATCTTTCTTTTAGTGCTGCAACTAATTCGTGTACAGTAAAGGTATCACTTTGTATATTTTTCAAAAAAACTAAAAGAATTTGTAAAATTTTTTCTTTTTTGCGATCTATCTTAAAAATCACATAGTATCTCTTTAATCTGTGCATAATTGATTGTCGGATTAATATCTTAAATAGTAGTTAAAAGTACGTATAAGTATCTACAAAATTCCAGTAGCATACAGTACAGTACACATAAATTGTCGACATTACATAGGTGTTATGTAAGAATTTAAATGATATTTAGCTTGTTGAAATATACTTGGTGAAGTTATTAGCTATCGCAAATGAATGGACAAAACAGTGCACGAATACTTATTTGATGTTTTTGTAATTATCTCGCTAATTTTTATAAATGGTGTTTTAGCTATGGCGGAGATCGCAATTTTATCTTCTAAGCGAATAAAGATGGAAATTTTTGCTAAAAAGAGTAAAGGGGCAAAAATCGCCCTAGAATTGATGGATAACCCAGGGTCATTTCTGTCTACCATACAAATGGGCATTACAATTATAGGGGTAATTTCAGGTGCTTTTAGCGGTCAAAAATTTGCTGAACCTATGGGGGTATGGCTCAACACCATACCGTGGATTTATGGATACGGAAATTTAATCGCGTTTACCTTAATCATTGTATTTATTACTTATATTTCTATTGTCCTAGGTGAGCTGATTCCAAAACGTATAGCTATTTCAAAACCAGAGAAAGCAGCAAGTATTCTTGCAAGGCCAGTCCATATTTTGTCTAAGGTAACATACCCTTTTGTTTTTATCCTGGATCTATCTACAAAAGTTCTTTTAAAAGTATTTAATCAAAAAGAAGTAAAAGAATATGTTCTTACGGAAGAAGAAATTCACTCAGTAATGAAGCAAGGGCTTAAAGAAGGTGCCATAGACGCCTTTGAACACAGACTTTTCCAAAAAGTACTTCAGTTTGGAGATCGTGAAGCTAGTGTCATTATGACGCCTCGCATTAAAGTGATATATTTTGATGTAACTGATAGTTTTGAAGAAAATATCAAAAAGATTCTACAAAACCCTCACCGTTATTACCCTGTTTTTGATGGAGGCCTGGATAATTTTAAAGGTATCATTGATATCAAAGATATCCTTACACAGCAAATAAATGGGGAAGAGCTGAATTTTAAAGCGCTTACTAAAGAAGCTCCTTGTGTTATTGAGGATAATTTAGGCCCTGATTTATTAGAACAATTTAGGAAATATAAAACACACATTGCAATTGTCGTCGATGAATATGGAATCATGCAGGGAATCGTAACTTTAGTTGACCTTTTTGAAACATTGGTTGGTGCATTTCCTGAATCGCAGTTAGAAAAACATTATGAAATTGTTCAACGTGAAGATGGTTCATGGTTATGTGATGGGTTAACTCCTATCGACGAAATCGAAGATCTACTTGAAGTTGATATCGTCAGTAAATTTGAAGAAAATGATTTTAATACTATTGCAGGATTTCTACTTATCCACTTTAAACACATTCCTAATGCTGGTGAATATATCTATTGGGGCGGATTTAAGTTTGAGATTATGGATATGGATGGTACGAGGATTGATAAAATTCTTATTCAAAAAATGGATGATTAAAAATAAAGTTTTGATCCCCTTTTTCAAGGGGATCCACTAAACCTTAAGTATCCAAAAAGCTCCGTAACTTACGGCTGCGGCTTGGGTGTTTTAATTTACGCAAAGCTTTTGCTTCAATCTGGCGAATACGCTCTCTGGTTACGGCAAACTGTTGGCCAACTTCTTCCAAAGTATGGTCACTGTTCATACCAATTCCAAAGCGCATACGTAGTACCCGTTCTTCACGCGCTGTTAGGCTTGCTAAAATACGAGTTGTCGTTTCCTTCAAGTTAGCATTAATTGCTGCATCAATTGGCTGCATCGCATTTTTATCTTCAATGAAATCACCCAAGTGTGAATCTTCCTCATCACCAATTGGCGTTTCCAAAGAAATAGGTTCCTTGGCAATTTTCATAACTTTGCGCACTTTATCAAGTGGCATCATCAATTTAACCGCTAGTTCTTCCGGAGTTGGCTCGCGGCCAATTTCATGCATCATCTGCCTGGAAGTACGCACAAGTTTGTTAATAGTTTCAATCATGTGAACAGGTATACGAATTGTACGAGCCTGATCAGCAATTGATCTGGTAATGGCTTGTCTAATCCACCATGTAGCGTATGTTGAAAATTTATAACCACGACGGTATTCAAACTTATCAACCGCTTTCATCAGGCCAATGTTGCCCTCTTGAATAAGGTCCAAAAACTGTAATCCACGGTTGGTGTACTTTTTAGCAATAGAAATAACCAAACGAAGGTTTGCTTCGATCATTTCTTTTTTAGCCCTGGTTGTTTCGCGTTCACCCTTTTGAATAGAGCTAACAATTTCACGAAAACGTGTATATGCAAGTCCAACCGAAATTTCAAGGCCAGCCATAAGTTCAATTAAAGTTTCAATCTTGTCTGATTTTTTCTCAAGAAAATCTTTCCAGCCCTTTTTGGTAATTTTTGAAATTTTTTCTAGCCACGCATGGTTAATTAGGGCGCCACTATATTCTTTCAAATAATCTTCACGCTTAACTCCAAAAGTTTCTGCAACGCTTACAATATCACGTTCTAGTGCCGTAATCGGCTTAATGGCTTCAGTATGCATAATCAGTAGTTCTTCAATCCTAGATGGATTAATGCGCAGATCTTCAAATGCTGTTACTAGTTTATCGCGTATTTTCTCAATATCTTTTGCAGTTAAAGTCGCTTTTTGGGTCAACGCAAACATATACTTTTCCTGATCTTGAGAAAAGTTTTTAAGCTGTTCTAGTAAACGAGTGCGGGTAGCATCATCAATTTCAGGAACTTTTGACTCTACCTCATCTGCCTCTGCGTCTTCTTCAAAATCATCTGGGCTATCTTCGTATGCAGCATTACTATCAAACGTAATGATATCGCGTACTAGCATTTGCGAATCAGCAAGTCTTTTCTGCCAATTTAAAATGGTATTATAGGTGAGAGGGCTTTCACATAAGCTGCCAATCAGAGTAACTTTGCCGCTTTCAATACGCTGTGCGATTGCAATTTCACCTTCGCGTGACAGTAGCTCAACGTTACCCATTTCCCGTAAATACATGCGTACTGGGTCATCAGTACGTCCGGAAATATCTTCTTCTTCTTCTTCAGCTTGTTCATCAAACTTAAAGGCTGAAAGATCGTGCTCAAGCTCACCAGAAAGTGGTGTTTCTTCAACATCATCTGAATCAACAACGCTTATACCCATGTCCGCAATGGTAGTCATCGCTTCGTCAATTTGCTCAGAACTCAGCTGAGCTTGTGGCAATGCCTCGTTAAGCTCATCATAGGTAATGAATCCACGCTCTTTACCACGGTGAATTAATTTTCTTAAAGCTGGGTTTACTTTTCCTAACTCGATAAGGGGAAGATCATCATCACCCTCAGAATCAATCACAACATCTTTTTTCAATGCTTTTGCCATAATTTTTCTAAATCCATTTCTATGTTAATGTTTGCTTTATAGCCTTTAAGCGCTGCCAATTTGATAAGTTAAAATCATCCTTCAAATGCTGGGCACTTTGTTTTTGATCATTTTGTAGTAACTGTTGATTGCATAACTTATTAAAGGCTTCAAGCCAACCAATTTTAGCCGTTTCTTGATCATAACCAATTTTAGCAAAGGGTACACGACTGTAAAACCCTTCATCGCTAATTTTTTGTAAATATACAAGTTTCTCCGGCAGGCTTGATGATGCGCTTTCATTATGTATCTCATTTGCAAAATAATCAATCAGCTCCTGTCGGTAGGTTTCAAAAAGAGGGTCCTTAAAAGAAATCCCCATTAAGTTTTCACCTACGTCTTCCCATAGATAGGGATGATTTATCAAAGTTACCAATAAAATTTTTTCACAAATATCATTTGTTAGAATTGGTAAAGCCAGGCTGCGCTTTTTAGGTTGAGTGCTCTTTTGTTTTTCAAAGCGAAAGAGTAGTTGGTCAAACTGCCTAAAATAGGCTTGGCGCAAATCATTATTTTCAATGCGCTGTAATTGGGTTTTAATGATGGCTTTTATTTGTAAAAATTCTTCGGGGCTTAATTGATCAAGCTTAAAATTTTTCGTTGTTTCTTGCCATAGCAGCTCATAAATTGGGTGAGGGTTGTCAGCCAATTTTTCAAAAGCAATCTTGCCGGCATTTTTAACAAAGGAATCAGGGTCCTCACCCTTAGGTAGGAACATTACCTTAAGGCTATTATTGGCGTTTAAAAATGGTAGAATTTTATCAACTATGCTAAGGGCCGCTTTTTCACCGGCTGTATCCCCATCAAAAGCAATAACAGGGCAGGTAGCAAAGCGCCATAGTTGCTGAATATGTTCTATACCAATTGCTGTGCCTAACGGGGCAACGGCATGGCCTAAGCCTTCCTGATGTAGCCTAATAACATCCATGTAGCCTTCAACCACAATGGCTTTTCCGCGCAGATGTTTACGGGCCTGGGAAATACCATAAAGTACATAACGCTTTTGAAATACCTGGCTTTCAGGGGAATTTAAATACTTTGGTTCACCTTTATCTAAAATGCGTCCACCAAAGGCTATAACTTGATTTTTAGGGTTGATAATTGGAAAGACTATGCGGCTGCGAAACCTATCATAAATTCGCCCGTCATCAGCTTTTAGAACCAGCCCTGCTTCCATGATAATACTAGTGCTAAACCCCTTGGTTTTAAGATGGTTGGCTAATCCACTGCTCGGAGCATAGCCTAAGCGAAACAAGTTAATACTTGCTTGGTTTATTTGTCTGCCATCTAGGTAATTGCGTGCTACTTCGCCTGTGCTGCGTTGTAATTGTTCCTGGTACCAAATGCAAGCAGCCTCCAGGGCTTCAATTAATCCTGTGCTTTTATTGGTGGTTGTTGAAATCTCTTTTTTTGGCATTTCTAAACCAAGCTGTTCCGCGAGCATTTGAATTGCTTCTGTAAAGCCTAAGTTTTGCGTTTCTTTTACAAAACTAAAGTGGTCTCCACTAGCATTACAGCCAAAGCAGTGGTACAGACCTCGGTCATCATCAATGCTAAATGAAGGAGTTTTTTCATTATGAAAAGGGCACAGTGCTTTTACTGTGCGTCCTTTTCTAAAAACTTTTGTGGTTCGTTCGATTAGATCCGATAACTTAAGGCGACTTCGGATCTCATCAAGTAAGGGGGTTAATTCACTACTAGCCATCTACCGATGGTACCGTTGAACGATTTTTGGTTTTTTTACCTCTTGTGGTTAAATCAACCTTACCTTTTTCAAGTAATGAAGTAATTTCAGATCCCGATAAGGTTTCATGTTCAAGCAAAGATTTGGCCAATAAGTGCAAATTATCCAAATGCTCTTTGAGCATGTCTTCACTTTCTTTATAACAAGTATCAAGTAGCACTTTTACTTCAGAATCAATTAGCTCTGCTGTTTTTGATGAATACGATTTCTCATCAGAAGAAAAATTTTGAAACCCAAGTTTATCGCTAAACCCGCATTTCATAATCATATAACGTGCAATTGATGTGGCATTTTTAATGTCGTTTGAGGCTCCTGAGGTAACATTTTCATATCCGAAAATAATTTCTTCAGCCAAACGTCCGCCCATAAAAACTTTTAAAAAAGCCATTAATTCTTTACGTGATTCTGATATGCTATCACCTTCAGGGAGCAGCCTTACTTCACCTAGGGCACGTCCACGTGGAATAATTGTGGCTTTGTGAATTGGATCTGATCCTGGTGTAAAGTGGGCAATAATTGCGTGGCCTGCTTCATGGTAGGCCGTCTTTTTGCGTTCTTGCTCCGTCATAGTTAATGACCTGCGCTCGGACCCCATTAATATTTTATCTTTGGCTTGGTCAAATTCATGCATCCCTACAGCCAGTTTGTTATTGCTTGCTGCCATTAGGGCTGCCTCATTTACTAAGTTTGCTAAATCAGCGCCGGAAAAACCAGGCGTGCCGCGGGCAATAACCTTTAGATCAACATCACTTGCTAACGGAACTTTTTTAATATGTACCAAAAGAATTTTTTCGCGCCCCTTTAAGTCAGGGTTTGATATATCTACGCGGCGGTCAAATCGACCTGGGCGCAGCAAAGCTGGGTCTAAAATGTCAGGACGGTTAGTTGCAGCCACTATTATTATACCTTGATTTTCCTCAAAACCATCCATCTCAACCAAAAGCTGGTTTAGAGTTTGCTCGCGTTCATCGTTACCTCCGCCAGCACTCATGCCACGGTGGCGTCCAACGGCATCGATTTCATCAATGAAAAGAATACATGGTGCATTTTTCTTTGCTTGTTCGAACATGTCGCGCACACGGCTTGCACCTACACCTACAAACATTTCAACGAAATCAGAACCAGAAATACTAAAAAATGGTACCTTAGCTTCACCAGCAATTGCTTTTGCCAATAAAGTTTTACCAGTACCAGGAGGACCTACCAGCAAAACCCCCTTGGGAATTTTACCACCCAGTTTTTGAAATTTTTGCGGCGATTTTAAAAAGTCGACAATTTCTTCCAGCTCGGCTTTTGCCTCATCGATTCCTGCAACATCAGCAAAGGTAAGCTTGCTTTGTTGCTCTGACATAAGTTTTGCTTTGGATTTGCCAAACCCCATGGCTTTTCCTCCACCTTGCATATTCCTTACGGCATATAGCATGTAGATGATGAACAACAAAAATGGAAACCACGAAAAGAGGGCCTGCATAATCCAGTGAGGTTCCTCAGGTGGAATGGCACGGAAAGTTACGTTTCTATCAGCAAGTATAGGCACCAACGAAGTTTGATCTGGGGCATATGTGGCTGCTAAAGTACCGTCCTTAGCACGAATCAGAATGTTGTTACCATTAATGGTAACCTCGCTAATTTTTTCGGCTTTAACTGCATTTAGAAAGTCAGAAAATGGCATTTGAGTAAGATTATGAGATTGGCTGCCGCTAAACATTTGCGCCAGAATAAATACCCCTACAAATATTACGGCAAAAAGCCCAAAATTTTTGAAATTATTTTGCAAAATACTTCCAATATTCTTATGATTCTTGGCTCTTAAAGTAGCATAACTAAATAATTTAGGCTATGTGAATTCTTATACTTGAAATATGTATGTTGAAATATATTTTTGCGTGATACTGTTACAATAAGTGTTTTTTCTATGAGAGGATAGTTCTGTTTAAATCAGCATTAAACTTTGCTCAGCTCGTTTTCTTATCTTAGGTTTCTTTATACAATTAAGAACCATTTCCACTGAAGATGGATCGTAATTATTTTCTTTCATAGTTAGTGCTAGTAAATAACAGTCTCTGTCAGATCTCCAAAAATAACGATAATTACATGTGTCTATAAAGTGTCTTAGCGCTATCAAAAATTTGTTTCGGTCTTTCACGGTAGACATGCATATGGAAAACAATGCATTTTCACGAGATATTGAAAAATTATCAGTAAGAGCTAGTGTAAGCAATCGAGAAGATTCCTTATCAAAATCTTCTTTAAATCCAAGGTTATAGAGTTCCCTCAAAGGCCAGCATGAAACATTTACCGTGCGGTTTGTATCGTTGCACTGCAAAGCGCTAGTGAATGCTTTTTTTATAGTGGCTAATTGTTGTTTCGGATCTTTGCAATGTTGGGATATTTCAGTAAGAATTTTAGTTTTAATCCAAGGATCTGAGATGTTTTCAGATTCTTTTAGTGCGTGAGAAAAATTTTTAGATAGAATCATCTTTATTTGATTTCGAATGTTTCTGTAAGAAATACTCATTAAAACTACGAAATGCTAATTAATACTCTTGATTTTAAAGTACAATTGGATTTTTGAAAAATACTTTCTCCTAGATTGTAGATAGGCTTTGTAAAATATTTCGTATTTTATGGTTGTATGCTTCTTCGTTTGCTTTGTAAGTTCATTAAGTAATTGTTAACTAATTTAGAAAATAATTGGATGTGTTAAAAATTAACTTATTTATTGAGGGTAAGATGCAAAGAAATATTACAGAGAAATTAAAGATTTCAAAATCACAAAAAAACAACTCCATTAAATTATTGGCGGCAACGATTGCTCTATCTGCTGGTCTAACTGCTATGGATGAGGCGGCAGCTATTTTAGATGATGAGCTTGGTGTCAAAAAACCGTTAGCCGAAAAATTAAAAGGTGATGATAAAGAGAAAAAAGTAAAGTTTTTGAAAGATAAAGATGAAGATGAAGATGAATCTATCGAAGATAGCACAGTAAAAAATGAAAAGCCCGATTATGTTCAGACACTTACTAGTGAAAAAGAAGAGATTGGTGATGCACCTTTTGGAAGAGGAGGTGCTGACCCAAAAGCTAATGAAATAGTTAAGGAGATTTTGAAAGAAGGGGAAGACAAAGTTGCTCCCAATGCTGCTCCGACAGTTGCTAATGTTGTGGTTGGTTTGGGAGTTTATTTGTGGCAATCAGTGGGAGCTGCAATAGATTATGCTACTCCTAATTTTGTTAAATCAATCTACAATAACGGCAAATCATTTTTTACTTCTCTTAGGGAAATCAGAAGGTTTTTCCGTACAAAAAAATAAATAATAAATATAATAAAAATTAGCTAATTTAAATA
>JAPLON010000131.1:0-8611 GCA_026400695.1 Pseudomonadota bacterium | reverse complement strand
TTGTATTTATAATATTAATGTTAATCAAATATTAACCAAGCTATACAATAATAGTACGAGTAGATTTAAATCTTCATGACGAGGAAAAAATGTACCGTATTCGTTACACCGCAGCACCTAAAAGCAATCTTCTTAAGGTATTAATCTCTATAGTTTCCCTATCTGCTAGCATAACTGCGCCTAGTCCATTTAATTCGGACTCTGGGGCTAGAGAACACAGAAGGGCAAGCAGAAACAGTTACTGCAGTTTCCTAGAACATAGAGCTATAGAGATAGAGAGAAGGAATGACTGCAGCTCTTTTAACAGAGCAAGCTGTTGTAATTTACTTGAAAATCAAGCGCGCAGATTCGACAGGGGAAGAATGAATGGAAGGTCCGCTTGTGGAGCTGGCTCATTTTTTTCGGATTTATGTAACGGAATACGCAGAAGGTTCTAAAATTACTTTGGTTGCTGTTTAGTTGTTTAGCTAAAAATTCACTGTTTACGCAATTAAATATTTTATCTCCAAACCATATTAACTATTTATTAACTAAATTGTTTGATAATAGGATTTGTAGATTTGAATCCACAGGACGAGGAAAAAATGTACCACATCCCCCACATTGGAAAATTTAAAAGCAATAAGATTAAAATATTGGTTTCTATAATTGCTCTAGCTGCCAGCGTAACTGCAGCTCAGTTGCGTCCTGAACAAGAAGCAGAGCGTCGTAGAACTGCAAGAACTAGCGCTAATTTATATAAGAAAACTGAGCCGTTAAATACTCAAAAAACTTCTGCATGTAGTTCGCTTATGTCAGATATTGGCCTTTTTTTGCGTGTATTAGCCTCAGGTCCGTTTGGGCTATACCATGGTTGGCATGCTAGAAAAAAACCACCAGCTAGCCCTGCATTTAAGCCATTTAGGTATACATTCGAAACAGAAACTTATGCACGAAAAAAGCCAGTTCGTCGCAACGGTTAGATTTAAAATATCATCACAGTTTTCCTCCGCTTTTGACGGAGGAAAATGACACTCGCTAACCCCTTAAAAAGTGTTCACACCAAGCTGCGCCTGTTTGGGTATCAACTGCAAGTTGGGTTAATAAAGGAATCCTGTGACCTTTTAAAGCAAGCACACGTTCTAAATATGGTGAATCTTGCCTAATAAAAACCTCTCTGTTAGCGTCTCCTGAAAAGCTTAATTCTAAATCAGGAATTGACATGTAATGCGCATTGAAACCATTGTGTGCCAACAAATACAATACATCTTCAACATTTTTTGTCCAAAAAGATGAAGCAATAAACACTTGAGCTTTAGAGAAGTTAATTTCTTTTCCTTTGTATTCGTCTAGCCATTTAGCAAAATTACCGTTTTTGTTTAATTCTTGTGGTGGGCAAAAATTACGCAAATCCATAGAAGATACGTGATAAGCTCCTGAATATTCCGTACCTCTTAATACTATGCCAACACTATCATCAAGTCCGCTAATATGTAAAAACTTGTCTTCATCATTTTTCCTTATCTCTCCACGAGAAAAAATTCCTCGTTCTCCCAAAAATTCTGGTCTTTCAGAATTTGGTATTTTTGGATAAGGGTATTGTCTGCGTAATTTTTCAAAAAGACCATCAGCAGCAATAACGGCTGTAGTGACTGTTTCTACTGCAAACGGTTCGAATTGTTCCTTTGTTTCGAAGGTTCCTAGAACTCTTCCATCTTCTTGCTGTTCTTTTTCACTAGTATGATAGTGTTCTGCTGAACTGGCTGTTGCCATAAAAATTATTACAAATATTATGTTGGATAGTAGCATGATACGTCATTTAAATTTAATACTTTCGTTTAAATTGTAACAATCTATTAAGTATGCTGTCAATGATTTGCTCTATCTCTGTTATTGATAGCAAAGGAAATTTTTTAAATTTATCCCCCTTTGCATTTTAGCGTTTAGTGCCTATCATGTAGCCATATATATGCAAGATTGTATTGACAAAAATGAGCTCAGAAGACGATAACGGAGAGAATCCGTGGGACGTAAAGAACGAACCTCAAAAAAAACCAGCTAAAGATTCAGAGCCAAAGCAAACACGCGGAAATGATTCCAATCAGGGGCAGCCTGATTTTGGAAAAATTATTGGTGATTTCCAACGTCGCTTTAAAGAAGCTCGCAATGGTGGCGGCAGTGGCGGTAGGGGGGGATCATCTTCTTCTGGAAATCAATCTGGCTTTATTGCTATTCTTGGTACGTTATTGATAGCAGTTTGGTTTGGTTCAGGTTTTTATAATGTCGGGCAAGATGAAGTTTCTGTCGTTTTGCGTTTTGGTAAAATGGAAGGTACGTACTTGCCAGGGTGGCATTATCGTTTGCCAGCTCCTATAGAACGTGAAATCATCAAAAAAACTGTGGTTAACCAGATTGATAGCAGTACTACCCATGAAGGTGATTCTGAACGCAGTCTTATTTTGACTGGTGATGAAAATATGGTGCTTACAGACTATACTATCATGTGGAAAATTAAGGATATCACCCAGTATATATTTGTTGTGCGTAATCCTGATGAAACTATTCGTGCGGCAGCCGAAAGTGCTTTACGTGAAATTATGGGACAAACAACTGCCCTTAAAGCTTTAACTGGAGAACGTCTTCTTATTTCTAATCAAGTACAAGAGCTTTTACAAAAAATTCTTGATTCTTATAATACGGGTGTGCAAATTACTAGTTTCCAGCTGCAGAAGGTATCACCACCTGCACAAGTGCTTGAAGCATTTAACGATATGCAAGCATCTAAAGTTGATGCAGACCGCTTAAGCAACGAAGCCCAAAGCTATACTAACGACATTTTACCAAAGGCGCGTGGTCAAGCAGAAAGTATCCTACGTGGTGCTGAAGCTTACGCTGCGGAAATTGTTGCCAAAGCTGAAGGTGAAGCCGCTAGGTTTAATCAGGTTCAAATAGCAAACCGTAAAAATCAAAGAGTTACTCGTATTAGAATGCATAGGGAAACCATGGATGAATTAATGAAACGTGGCGTAGTCACGATCGTTGATAAAGATTTAGCAAAGTCTTTGCAAAACTATAATCAGTTGAATCCCGCTGCCTTGTTAAAGAAGAAGGAGATAGCGTAATGTTGAAAAATATTCCAATTTGGCTACGCATTTTTCCTGTAGTGCTAATAATTTTTCTAAGTGATGCATTATTTGTGGTTAATCAAACTACCCAAGCTATAGTTCTTATGTTTGGTGAGTATAGACGCATTCATACTGAACCAGGCTTAAAGATAAAGGTTCCATTTATTGAGAAAATTTTATTTTATGAAACCAGAATTCTTGATTATGATTTACCGCCAATTGAAGCGTTCACCCAAGATCAAAAGCGTTTGTGGGTAAACACCTATACCCGCTATAAAATTTCTGATCCGTTGAAGTTTCTTCAATCAGTAAGGCCGGCTTCTGAAGATGGCTTGCGTGATCGCTTAAAAGCAATTATTCGTAGCTCAGTACTTAACGTAGTTGGTAAGGTTGAGCTACGCTCGATGCTTCGCAAAGAACGCTCTGATAACATGCACCAAATTTTAGAAGAGGTTCGGACTATTGCTGAACCATTAGGTATTACCATTGTTGATGTGCGAATCATTCGCGCTGAATTACCAACGGAAAACCGTAATACAGTGTTTGCTAGAATGAATTCTGAGCTGGTACGTTTTGCTAAAGAAAATCGTGCAAAAGGTGAAGAATTAGCAATTGGAATTAGGGCCCAGGCTGATAAGGAAAAAACGATTATTCTAGCGGAAGCCAATAAACAATCAGAAGATATTTGTGGTGGTGGTGATGCTAAGGCAATTGAAATTGCGGCAGAATCATTTGGTGCCGATCCTGATTTTTACGAATTTTACCGAACTCTAGAATCATACCGAAACAGTATTAAAGCTGGATCGTCATTTTTACTTTCAACTGATAATGGATATACAAAATTCTTAACGGAATCTTTACCAAAGTAGGCCACAATAGTTTTAGTAAAATTTTATGATAATTTTAAGAATAGAGGGTATATGCGTTTTCTAGTATCGTTAGTTTCTGTTTTGTGTTTCACATTTTCTTTAATGGCAGAAAAAGAAGCAGGTTCAGTAGGTTCAGGTTCGTCAGAATCTGTTGCACTGGATGTTAGTAAGGGTTTTTCAAGTGTGGTTGATAAGGTATTACCTGCTGTGGTTAGCGTACAGGCAACCCAGGTAATAGAAGCACGTGGTGATGGCACAATGTCTGTGCCAGGTATGTCGCCGCACGGGCGTATGGGGCCAGGTAATCCTTTAGAAGAGCTATTTCGTGAATTTATGGGGCAAATGGAAAGGCCACGTAAATCACAGGCGGTTGGCGCTGGGTTCATTGTCTATTGCAATGGCAAAATAGCTTATGTTGTTACGAACCATCACGTGGTCACAGAAGCTAAAACTCTTGTAGTTGTACTCGAAGACAAAACAGAAGTTCCTGGAACTTTATTAGCATCAGATGCTCGTAATGATGTTGCTGTAATTAAGCTAGATCTAAGCAGTTTGCCAGCAGATAAGCGCAACTTGCCAACAGTTTCTTGGGCTAATTCTGAAGAAGTTAAAACAGGTGATTGGGTAATTGCAATTGGTAACCCGTTTAACTTTGGAAATACGGTTACAGTTGGTGTGGTTTCCCATAAAGGTAGGTACGTCCCTTCAGGTATGCAGCAAGATTTTGAATTTATTCAACATAGTGCACAAATTAACGTGGGAAGTTCTGGTGGAGCCTTGTTTAATACCAAAGGTGAAGTTATTGGTATAAACAACGCTATTATCACTAATACAGGTGGTAACATTGGTATTGGTTTTGCGATTCCGGCAAACATTGCGCGCCAAACAGTTGATCAATTACTCAAGTACGGTAAAACACGTCGTGGTCAGTTGGGTATACGTATCCAAGCTTTTGACAAAAACATGGCTGAAAGCCAGGGTATGGATGAAATTGGCGTAATCGTTGGTAGTGTCA
This sequence comes from Pseudomonadota bacterium, assembly GCA_026400695.1. GTDB lineage: Bacteria > Pseudomonadota > Alphaproteobacteria > Paracaedibacterales > CAITNM01 > CAITNM01. The sequence goes on along the minus strand of JAPLON010000131.1, from coordinate 3,623 downwards.
TCGAAAAAGGACCTGCAGAGGGTAAGCTAGAAGTAGGTGATATAATCTTAGCCTATGAAGGTAAAAAAGTGACAGAATCTCACATTCTTTCACGTTTAGTGGGGGAAACTGAGATTGGTAAAACCGTTACTGTAAGGGCATGGCGTAAGGGCAAAATGGTTGATGTAAAAATCAAAGTTGATGAAATGCCAGATGCTAAGAAAGATATGGTTAGTGTTGGCGAAAAAGCAGATCAAAAATCAAAAAGTATAGTTATCGCTGGAATTGAGATTGCTGAAATTCCAGCAGAAATCAAAGAACGTATGGCCCAGAATAATAAAGAGCCACATGGTGTGATAGTCATTAACATTGATCAAAATTTAGCTGGTGATCAGATTTCATTATTGCCAGGTGATATCATTGAAGAAGCGAATGGTAAAGAACTTAGCACGCCTAGCGATTTTGAATCAATTGTCAAAAAAGCAAAAGAAAATAAGCGTAAAAATATTTTGTTGTTAATTTCACGTGACGGTAAGCCAGCATACATGCCACTGCGTATTGATGCGGAAGAAGAGGCTAAAAAACCAGAGCCAAAGCAAGATAATAGTGTGGAAGAAAAATCTAAATCGGAAGAAGAAGCTAAAAAAGCAGAAGAGCAAAAATCTGTTGAGGCTGCTCCAGAATTGATAAAACCAGAATTGGCTCAAGAAGAAGAAAAGGTAGATGAGCAAAAATCAGAGGAATTTACTTCTCATAAAGATGAGGTTTTACCCAAGCACGAAGACGAGCAAGATGTAAGTAATCAAGCCACTCAAGAGCATGGGGTTGCCAAAGGCACTAAAAGTGCGCTAGAAAGTAACAATAACAAATCCTTTTTGTCAAAACTTGCTGACAAGTTTAAGTCTTTTATTGGAAGAGGTTAATGTTCATTCAAACTGAGGAAACCCCAAACCCACAAACACTAAAATTTTTGCCAGAAAAGCCAGTGCTGGATGGTGCGAGTGGGGTTCGTTCTTTAGAGTTTAAAAAGAATCAGGACGCGTCTAGTTGCCCATTGGCAAAGCGTTTGCTGTTGGTTGAAGGTATCGAAGGGGTATTCTTAAGCGCTGATTATTTATCAATTACTAAGCGTGAAGATTTTGATTGGTATGTTTTAAAACCATCTGTGCTTGGTTTGTTGATGGAGCATTTTGTCAACGGATTGCCAATTTATAATGGCAATGCTGTTGCGCAAAACGATGACTCTGATCCAGTTGTTAAACAAATTCGTGAGATTATAGACACTCGTGTTAGGCCGTCAGTAGCCATGGATGGTGGGGATATTACATTCGAATCATTTGAAGACGGTATTGTCTACTTAAAGCTACAAGGTGCGTGTAGTGGCTGCCCGAGTTCATCAGCCACGTTAAAGTCTGGTATTGAAAATATGCTTAAATATTATGTTCCCGAAGTTCAGGAGGTACGTCAGTATGGCGAATAATTTCAAACAGTTTCTTCAAGTAGTTGTTGCTACCATAGGTATTGGTCAAACAGTGTATGGTTCTTTGCCTCCCAAAAAAGTTTCGTTGGAAAAGAAAGCAAGGTTTACAAAACAAGATTGTAAAATGTTGATTAGCCAAAAAGAACAGCAGTACAAAATTCCGTCTGGTTTATTGGCGGCAGTTGCAAGCATTGAATCTGAATTTAGTCCGTATGCAGTAAATTGTAATGGAGCTTCAAAAAAATTCACAAACATGAGCGATGCTAAGCTATACGTGACATCTTTGCGTAATCAAGGAATTATTGATATCAACATAGGCGCATTACAAATTAACTATGGTTATCATAATAAGAGATTTAAAAATGCTGCGGCGATATTAGACCCGTACCAAAATATTGCATATGCGGCTAAGTACTTAGCTTCTTTAAAAGCACAGTATGGTTCTTGGGTTAAGGCTGTAAAACTTTACCATTCTCCTGATCCTAAATGTCAGGAAGTTTACATAACTAAAGTAATGAATTCCTTAAAGCGCATTAATAACGGTACTTATTGCGAAATTAGTGGAATGCCTAAGATTAGCTTAAAGCCAGTACGTACTAATTCTAAATAAGTTTGGTGGAAGCTTTCAGTGATCAATTAAATAATTTTGCAAAAGTCTTGTGTGGTCGCTCCCTTGCGGAGCAACAGCAATTACAGATTTCTAAAAATGTTCAAGCACATCTAGCCAAGGGAAATCGTGCCCCTTGCCTTGCTGTTATGTTGGTGGGCAATAATCCTTCAAGTGCCGTATATGTTGCCGCAAAACAAAAGGCTTGTGAGAAAGTTGGTATAATCTCTAGGGTTTTACGTTTTTCACAAACCTCAAGCCAAAGTGAAATTACCGATGCACTTTTAAAGTTGAATAATGATCAAGCTGTAGATGGTATTTTAATTCAGCTACCATTACCAAGTGGTTTTAACGCTAATGCTTTGTTGGAAATATTAGATCCTAAAAAGGATGTCGACGGTTTAACTTATTACAACTTAGGCAGGTTAATGAGCAAAAATCAAAATTTTGTGCCATGTACCCCCCTTGGATGTATGGATTTAATTACCAGCGTCATGCCTGATATCAGTGGAAAAAATGCCATTGTTTTTGGTCGCTCTATTTTAGTTGGTAGGCCTATGGCAATTTTGTTAGAGCAAGCTGGTGCAACGGTTACCGTAGTGCATTCACAGTCCAAAGATGTGGCTGAAATTTCAAAGCAGGCTGATATTGTGATTGCGGCGATTGGCAAGCCAGGGTTTGTTACAGCAAGTTACATCAAGCCTGGTGCCGTGGTAATTGATGTTGGCATAACTAGGATGGATGGTGTCTTAGTTGGCGATGTACATGAATCGGTCAAACAAGTAGCAGGATGGTTGACCCCAGTTCCCGGTGGAGTGGGGCCAATGACCATTACAAAACTTCTAAGTAATACTTTAAAAGCTGCACATCTGACTTAGTCTTTATCTCCTACAGCAGAACAACATATACCAAATAGAGATGGTATAACAGCTAAGCTGCTTAAAACAGCAGATTTTGTAAGGCTTTCCTGTACCCCATCTGTATTATCCTCAAATCCAATTGCCACCCAAGTTGGGATGTTAGCCAGGCCAAATGCAAGTCCATAGGTCACCCCTATACAACTAGCAGCACCTTTGCCAGAAACTAAAGAAACACAACCAGCAATAGCATCACCTGCAGCGGCGATGCTGTTACCAACAATGCTTGCTATAAGTGCTTTTTGTACTGATCTATTTTCGCTTTTTTGAATTTCTTGCCAAGCATACCAAGCTGCTAGACTATGCATGGTTGCAGCTCCAAACATTGCCATGCAACCACTACCTTTGGCACAATTTTCACCACAATCTGAGCTGCTACTGGCAACTGCTTTTCTTGCCGTAGAGCCCTCTATCTGAAGATTAACATCAGTAACACTACCACTACCATCACTTGCGTTTAAAAAAGTTCCCTGAAATATGAATATGCCCAGTAGTAATTTATAAAACATTTTTCCTCCAAAATTTAAGATTTGTTTAAGTTGTTTGACAGCATTGCCTAATTTTGTACCCTTGTGTGGGCAAAACTAGTACAATTAACCTACCAACCTATAAAGCTTGGGTAAATTTTTTAAAAATAGCA
>JAPLON010000096.1:17716-46112 GCA_026400695.1 Pseudomonadota bacterium | reverse complement strand
ATTGGAAAAATTCGTGGTAGCGCACGCCACCTATCACGCAACGCAGCAGTGCAAGCAGTTTATCAAATGGAACAAAATCCAGATGACCGTCAAGACGTTGTCCGACAATTCTTACAATCAAGATTTATTGAAGATGTTAAGGGCACAATTGAACCAGACCTCAAATTTTTTACGGCAATTACACAATTTTTGGCAGATAACTTAAGCATTTTTGATGGCTTAATTTCTGAACATCTGAAAGAACAATGGAAAATTGAACGGCTTCCAAGTCTTAGCCGCTCTGTATTACGCTGCGCTATTTACGAACTCTATCACGAACCGGCTGTGCCAACATTAGTGGTAATTAATGAATACATTGAAGTTTCAAAGGGGTTTTTAGATAAAAAAGACATTAGCTTTATTCACAGCGTACTTGATCAAATATCTACAAAAATTAGAAAACCAACTATCTCAAATTAGTTAACAAAGAACCTGGGTAGGTTGGCGCTGAAATTGGCGTGAAGCTACCAAGGTTTTTAAGGCTAAATTGTAATAAGAAGCCTGTATCTGGTTTAATATCACGGTCACTATAATTACTTTTATAAACGCTGAATTTTGCAGAAAAGCAGTCATCTTCATATGACACCCCTACAAATGAAGCCAAAGCATCTTTCTTTTGAAAATCATCCAAGTTGCGTATTTGCGCCACTGACACCTTCCAATTTTCATAAAAGGCAGAACTCAGCTGGTAATTAGCTTGAGAAACATCTGTGTTTGAATTATTTAAACCTTTTTTAGCATAAACGCATGATGCATCAAGCCTCAATAAGGGTTTCCCAATAGAGCCTCCCCATTCGTTAAAGCGAAGCCTCAGTGTGTTTCTTGTTAATGCACTACGATTAAATACAGCCCACCAATCATTTATTTGATACAACAACCTAGTAATGTAATCAGAAGTCACGCGCCCTTCACCTTGTTCTGAACCAACTACAGATTTTTTATCAAAACGGTAGCTTTGTCCCAAAAATAATGAAACACGTTGTTGGTGCCCCCAACGCATATGGTTATCAACACCAAGAACGCCACGCTGCCCTTCGTCTACCATATCTATGCCATCAAAACGATTCGGCAAAAAGATCGAAGTATCATCTAGTGAAAATATTTTAGAATCTTCATTAGGCATACGACGCCTATTAAGATTAGGAGGCGCAACAGCAACCAAACCACGTGGTTCTACCACCCAATTCAATTGTTGAAAATTTGCCAATAAAGGATAGCGCCAGTCAACGGATGCCTGTGGAAAAAATCGGCTTTCAACCCTGCGATCATATTTCTTTTGCTTAGAAGAATCAGACAAACTCTGACTATCTGGATTGTAGTGTTGAGACATGTAAGCATCACCACGGCTAGATAAAGTAGTCTTTAAAATATGTCCATTTGAAGTTGTGTAAGGCATAATCCAGGATGCACCACTTGAAAGCCTAAACACTTGCTTTCCCGTTTGCGTTAAAACTGGCGCCTTCCTGAAAATACTTAAAACGCTAGAGTCCCAAACCAAGTGACTACCGTTAGAAAATGGTGATGTTTGAAAACGATAACGAGCATAAGGCAAAACAAGCGGTGTAGTTTGTGGTGTATCAGTTTGGAATGATTGGGTTTTAATTGTGGCATAGGCTTTATCACCAAAGTGCTCAAAATTCACAGTCGATGTTAAATTTTTCTGACGGCTAAATGTACTGTGTTGTTTGTTTAACTTAAATTTTGAAATATACGTTGTATCACTAGCCCTATTTAAATCAACACTTAAACGATTACGATCCGTCATGTGGTACTGCATTGTCCCAAAAACATGCCACCTGTCCTTGCTAGGAATTTTATCAAATTGTTTTTTTGTAGAATGATTCCTCGTGTAACTACCGCCAAAAGAAATTTCTCCATCATAAAATCTCATGCGATATTCAGTTGCAAGCAATGGATTTTTTTTCGACATGATCATGGGGGTAATAGTCAAATCCTGGTTTTTTGCAGCAAGTAAATATGGTGTAGAAATCGCAAAACCCAAATCTTTGCTATAACCTAAAGAAGGCATTAAAAACCCTGATTTTTGTTTTACTTTTGGATCAGGATGAGAAAAATAGGGCATATAAAAAATCTTTACCCCTTTAAAAACCAAAAATACTTGTCGATACTTAAGCAGCCTTTCTTCTTGATCATGCTCGACGGTAGCAGCCTCTAATCTCCAGGTAACATTGCCATTTTTACAAAGCTTACACGGTGAATAATCAACATCTTCTAAAATTGTGTCGTTGCCATCTTTTCGTTTAGCTATTTTGGCATTAGTTCGCGAGGCATCAGTTGTTAAAATTCGCATACCTTCTAAGATTCCGGTGTCAAATTTTGAATCTAATGTTAGGCGATCTGCCATATAAATGTTGCCATCAGCTTCAATCAACTCAACATTGCCATAAGCTGTAATTTTATCTGCTAAACGGTTGTAGTACAATGAACCACACTTGAGTTGTCGCTTGGTACCATCATCAAAAACTTGATAAACTACTACGTTACCTTTTAGCCACAATTCATTCGTTTTGGCATTCCACGTAACTTCATCGGCATTAACATGCAAAGGCTGTTCCGGCATAGAACAAAAACCGACCACCGTAGCGCATATAACAATCAAAATTTTTAAAAACAAATAAACGCATGTCCATATTTTTCTACATATTGGCAAGTTTTTTCGATATTGCCTATGAGTTTTCTACGGATTCTTTGCGATTTTTCTTATATTCACTATAATGAACCATAAAATTTTAGATAAAGTTTGTTGCATGCGTAGAGTTTTGGTAACAGGTGGTAACCGTGGTATTGGTGCTGCAATTTCAGTAACATTAAAAAATCTAGGGTATGATGTAATTGCATCATATAACTCAAATCACGAACAGGCAGCTAACTTTTCAAAAGAACACAAAATTCCAGTCTATAGTTTTGATTTAAGCGATCCATTGGCAACAGAATCCAAAATAGGCGAAATTTTAAAAAACCACGGACCAATTGATTGCTTGGTACATAATGCCGGCATAACTCGCGATGGTTTTTTTCATAAAATGACACTTGATCGCTGGCAAGAGGTTATACAAACTAATCTGCTTTCATGCTTTCAAGTAACTAGGCCAATAATTGAAGGGATGCGCGAACGTAATTTCGGCAGGTTAATTTATATTACCTCTGTTAATGCGCTAAAAGGGCAAGTTGGACAAACTAATTACTGTGCTGCCAAGGCCGGCTTAATTGGTTTTGTAAAAGCCCTAGCTTTGGAAAATGCTGCCAAGGGAATTACGGTTAACGCAATCGCCCCAGGTTATACTAGCACCGATATGGTGTCAGCAATTGATGAAGCAGTACTTTCTAAAATCATTGAAACGATTCCAGCTAAACGCTTAGCAACCCCTGAGGAAATTGCCGACAGTGTCGCATACCTTATTAGTGATAAAGCAAGTTATATTAATGGAACTACATTGCACATTAATGGCGGAATGTATTGATAAAATTTTAGGTAAATCTATTTACTTTTTTATTTTTCATCATGACAATTGTATTAGTTAGTGAACTTTGGAAAAACATGACTAAAACAAAAATCCTACTGATGTTAGGTGTATCTTTGACTACTTTAATGGCTGAAAATGATGCATCAAATCCACCTGCAATTTCAGCAAGTGAAATTGCAGCTATGCAAAAACAGATAGCAGACTTACAAAAACAGTTAGCCGCAGTTGTCAAACAAATGAATGAAGCTAAAGTTAAGGCTACACAAAAAACTGAACACAAAGTGGTTAAAGAACAACACACAGCAACACCAATTGTAGCTAGTGATATTCCTCCTCCAAAAAAAGAAGATTCACCCCAATTTGACAAAGGTTACATTGCTGTACCAGGAACAACAAGTGCTATAAAAATTAGCGGTATGATAAAGTTAGATATGATTCGCGATTCTAGAGCCCACACCAGCGAACAAACCAGCGTTGGCCGGCTGCCGTATGCCCTACAAATGCGCAATCCAAATTTGCCAAATACACCTATTTCTTGGAAAGACCACTATTACCTACACGCAAAACAGAGCCGATTAGGATTTAATATAATCACGAAAAACAAAGCTGGATCAGATATTAAGGCATTTGTAGAAGGTGATTTCTTTGGAGCCACTCAATGGGGTGATATGTTTGTAAATGGCCCTGGTGGTAATACCCAAAACTCTACCACTTACACATTCAGATTAAGGCATGCCATACTTGCATACGGCGGATTAGAAGCTGGCCACACCGCAACTACCTTTCATTTAGATGAAGCGTTGCTGCCTTCTGTTGATTTAAACGGTATCACTGGTGGTTACAACAGGCACGCGCTGATTAGGTATACCCACAAATTTGGTAATTTCTCTGTAAGCACTGCTGCAGAGCATTGTCGAGCAGATTATATTACATATACACAAACTCCTGCAGCAACAAATCCAAATTACGCCTACAATCCACAAGATTCTTTGGGAAGCTTATCAAAACAAGAAAGGCCTGACTTAATTCTAAGACTGAAATACAATTTTGATAACGGCAGCGCAGTTGGTTTAGGTGTGGTTAACCGCGATTTACGAATCAAAAACAATTCAGTTATTGGTAACAATGCGCAGTCAACAGTTGACGGCAGGACCTATATTTTAAATGCTTGGGGCGTAAATTTGGCTGCAAAAATTATGACCTTTGGTAGCAGCTACTTTACCGGTGGTATTATCACAGGCAAGGGCATAGGTTGGTACATTGCAGATGCTAATGGAAGATCGGCACTGTTTAACCCAGCAGCTGCCACAGAAGGTGAACGCTATAAGCCTATAGAAATGAATATGTTCTGGGCGGGTTATTGCCACTCTTGGTGTCCACAATGGCAAACAAACATTGGCTTAGCCAGAATAAATTTGGGTACTCAAGACTTATCTAATGCACGCAAAGTAACCCAATGGTTTGAGCCTGGATTAGATCGCACCTACAACAAGTTTTTGATCAACACAATGTACATGCCAGAAGAAAATCTGAAATTTGGTTTGGAATACTTTGTACTAGAACGTAAATCTACGCTTGGTTACTTAGGTCTTGGCCATCGCTTACAATTCGGCGCAAGCTACAATTTTTAAAAATCAAACAAGTGTAACACCTAGCAAGTGTTACATTTTAGCCATTTTAAAACTTAAAAAATCAAACTAAAAATCTAATTCCGCATAATGAGGCGCTGGCGCCATAGAAGGGACTCTATCACTTAAAAACCCCCTANAAATATGAGCAGCAGCAGTAATATCAGCAACACTAAAATGGTCGCCTGCCAACCAGTTACGCCGATCAACCAGCCATGCAATATAATCTAAATGATGCGCTAAAGTATTTTTAGTGTGGCGTATTAGGTTAGAATCAGGTCCCGTCCCAGCATTTCCTGTGGTTTTGGCAATCATACGTTTAATAACTTTTTCCCACAAAATCACCATACTTACTTCCTGAGCAAATTTGCTATCAAACCAAAACATTAAACGACGTGATTCGGCCCTCCCTAATAAATCATCAGGATACAATTTACGATCTGGGTACGCCTCTTCCAGATATTCGATAATAGCCGAACTATCTGACAATATTGACCCGTTTAAATCAACTAACACCGGCACATACCCAAGAGGATTCAAGCTGGTAAATTCTGGTCTTTTTTCCCAAAAATTCGTCATTTCTTGGGTAAAGTCCAATTTTTTCTCAGCAAGGCACATACGCACCTTGCGTGAAAATGGACATAATGGATAATGGTAAAGAACTCTCATGTTAAGTTTTTAGCTGAAAATAAAGGTAATTGTAAAGCCTGCTTTTGTAATAAACTTTTACTAACGTTGACCAAGGAAAAAAATTTTAGTATTCTTATTTGTCAACCAAAAACTGTTTTGAATGATTAACATTTAGAACATAATGGAGTCACTGTCGCTTGGTAAGATCTAAAATCAAAGAGATTTGAACTGAAAACATCCGATAGCACTGCCATTCTAACAAACTTAAGGTAAGAGAAAATGAGTACTACAGACATTAAAGCGCCAGAGTTTACAGGCTTACGAGCTAGACTCTGGCCAATCCACAATTATGAATTAAAAAAGTTTATTCCACTTGGCATTATCATGTTTTGCCTATTGTTCAACTACACTGTACTTCGTGACACGAAAGACGCTTTGGTTGTGAACTCAGCAGGTGCGGGCGCAATTACTTTCTTGAAACTTTATTGTGTTACTCCAGCAGCAGTTTTGTTTGTTATATTGTACGCAAAATTAACTAACGCATTATCACGGGAAAATGTATTTTATGCTGTAGTTACACCATTTCTTGTGTTTTTTGCAGCCTTTGGATTTATCATTTATCCAAATCTACACTTACTACACCCATCCATTGAATCAATTCAAGCCTTACAAGCTGCTTATCCATATTTAAGTGGCTTTTTTGATATTTACGCTTATTGGGCATTTTCTTTGTTTTATGTGTTAGCAGAAATTTGGGGAAGTGCAATGATCGCTCTAATGTTTTGGCAATTTGCCAACCATGTAGTGCGTTTGCGTGAATCAAAGCGTTTCTATGGTTTGTTTGCGGTATTAGGAAATGCTGCTTTGGTTGTTTCAGGCCCAACGGTTATGTTCTGTTCTGAAAATATTAAGCACATGGTTTCTCCTGGAACTGACCCATGGCAAGTAACACTTTATTTGCTAATGTCAAGCGTAGTTGTCCTTGGCCTTGTTGCTATGTACGCATATCGCTGGATGCACAACAATGTATTGAACGATAAACTTTACTTTGACCCAGCTGAATCTGGTGTTCCTAAGAAGAAAAAAGAAAAGCCAGGCCTTTGGGAAAGCTGTAAGATCATCGCTAAGTCTCCAGAATTGGGCCTAATCGCCCTATTGATTATGGCATATGGAGTAACTATTAACTTGGTTGAAGTACAATGGAAAAACCAATTGAGCCTATTTTGTTCAGGTGACAAAGGTTTATTTAACTATTACATGGGTAGTTTGTCTACAGCAACCGGCGTTTTCACAATTCTTTTTGGTTTAATATTTGGAGCAAACATTTTAAGAAAAGTAAGTTGGGCTAAAGCGGCATCAATTACACCAATAGCAATTTTAATTGGTGGTAGCGCATTCTTCTGTTTCATTCTAGCAGAAGGCTTAATGGAACCATTCTTGCAGTTCTTTAACACTCACAGCGTTGCTGCTGCAATGTTTATTGGTTTGGGTATCGTTGTGATCTCAAAATCAGTTAAATACATTTTATTTGATCCAACCAAGGAAATGGCTTACATTCCATTGGATGAAGAACTAAAAACTAAAGGTAAAGCAGCTGTTGATGTAATTGGTGGTCGTGCTGGTAAAGCCGGTGGTGCTGCTGTACAAAACTGGTTGTTAATTGGCTTTGCTACAAAAGATGTTATGGCAATTGCTCCAATTACCTTTGCAGTGTTTGCTGTAATTGCAGTAGCTTGGCTATATGCAGTTAAAGCACTTTCAGTTAAAGTAACCGCTGCTACAGCAAAAAGAAAACTAGCTGACGATAAACTATAAATAAGTTTTGATTTAGCTTATATTGAAGGGGGTGCCAAAAGCGCCCCCTTGTTTGTTATATGAAATTGAAATACGAAGACCTATATTCGAAAGATGGCCTAGCCAAAATCAATTCACTTTTTTTACAATTTGTAAAAGAAGAAGACCCTGTATTGCATGATTTATATACTTCTGCCCTTAATGGAAGCTCTTTAGAACCATCTGTTTATGACGCATTGCTTGTGCAACTTGCTAAATTGTTAGAATCTTTTTTAAGCCAAAAATTTGCATTAGAACTATTCCTTAATAAAACCTACGTGCAAGCATCAACCTTTAGCTTAATTGCATACACGAAACGCCAATTTGTACAGCGCTACGCTTTAAAGCAATTTCAAGAAAGTGACCCTAGCTGGGAAAAATTATACAAATTCAAATCAGAAGCGGAATTCGCAAAAGAAGCTATAGAGGCTTTAGAACACCAAACCTCCAATTTAAAAAATTTGGCCAAATACGCAGCATGGGCAGTTTACAGCAAACAAAATTTTGAATTATTTAAATTACCGCAAAAAATTGATGCTAATTTTTGGTTAAAGAATGTTAAAAAAAATGGCAACGGTTACATAACAACTCAGCCAAGGCATCGCGATGGTTTTGACTTAACTGACTCTGGTTTTAAAAATGCCAAAGCTTGCGATCAATCTCACTACTGTATTTTATGCCACAACCAAGGTAAAGACAGTTGTCGTAAAGGCTTACCCATAATTAAAAAAACTGGTTGCCCCCTGGACCAAAAAATTTCACAAATGCACGCCTTAAAAAGAGAAGAATTAAATTTGGCTGCCCTTGCTGTGATAATGATTGATAATCCAATGGTAGCAGCTACCGGACACAGAATTTGTAACGATTGCGAAAAGTCATGTATTTTTCAAAAACAAGACCCAGTTAATACTCCAAGCGTTGAAACAAATATTTTAAATTCTGTTCTTAACCTGCCATACGGTTTTGAAATTTACAGTTTACTAACCAGGTGGAACCCTTTGGATTTTTCTCAACCTTTACCTAAAGATACCAGTGGCTACAAAGTGCTGGTCGTTGGTCTTGGACCAGCTGGGTTTAGCTTAGCGCATTACCTTAGCCGCGATGGCCACAAAGTATTGGGAATTGATGGCGCAAAGCTTGAACCATTACCAGAAGAATTGTTACAGCAAAATCTAATTAAAGACACAAATTCCCTATACAAAAAATTAGATAAACGTATTTCAAGTGGTTTCGGGGGAGTTTGCGAATATGGCATTACAGTTAGATGGAATAAAAACTATTTAAAAATATTAAGGTTGGTATTAGAACGCAGAACTAATTTAAAGTTTGAAGGATCTATCCGCTATGGCAGCCAAATTACTGAAGAAAACTACAAATCACTAGGATTTGATACTGTAGCAATTTGTACTGGAGCTGGTGCACCAAAGATTTCTGAAATTAAAGGAGCATCATTACCTGGAGTACGTCTCGCTAGCGACTTTCTTATGACTCTTCAATTAAATGGAGCTTTTAAAGACGATTCTCTTACAAACTTGCAAATACTGGGACCAATCATTGTAATTGGCGGCGGCTTAACGGCAATTGATACAGCCACTGAAGCAAAAGCCTACTACAAAACTCAAATAAAAAAATTTCGCCACCGTTACAAACAGTTAACAAAAGCTTACGGTGATGAGTTTAAAAAATACTGGACACCATACGACCACCTGGTTGCAGAAAAATTGCTAACCTGTGATGAAGTAGATGTCAGATTAATCTACCGATCTGAAATTACAAACTCACCCAGCTATAAATTAAACCATGAAGAAATTGAAAAAGCCTTGGAAGAAGGAATAATCTTCGAAGACCAAACTATTCCGTTACGTATTGAGGCCAATGATTTTGGTTGTGCCAAAGGACTTTGGGTTAAACGTTTTAATGAGGCAACTGAAGAGTTCATTGAAGCTGAAACAATTATCATGGCTGTTGGCACAACTCACGATCAAGAAAATTGTACGTTCCCACGTTTTGGTGATGCTAATCCAAACTATGCTGGCAGCGTTGTCAAAGCTATTGCTAGCGCTAAGTACGGCTATAAAGAAATTAGCCAACAATTACAATGCACCCATCCCGTTTCTAAAACAGATATCTCTTTTAAAGCAGAAGTTAGCTCAGTTGAAAAAATTGCACCAACATTAATAAAGATAGAAATCAAAGCACCATTTGCGGCAAGCAACTTTCAACCTGGGCAATTTTATCGCTTACAAAATTTTGAGTCTTACGCACCTGTTTTACGCAACACTAAACTAACTATGGAAGCATTAGCTTTAACACCTGTAAAAGTCGATAAGGATGAAGGAATAATTACCTTTGTAATTGTTGGAATTGGCAGCACATCCTTAATCACCCAATACTTAAAACCAAAAGAAATAGTTAGTTTAATGGGGCCAACAGGAACACCAACTGAGCTTCCTAAAAATCAAAATGTTTTACTAATTGGTGGCGGGCATTTTAATCTTGCCCTCCTACATTTAGCAAAAAGTTTAAAAGATAACGGAAACACCGTATTTTGGATAGCCGCTTATACCCTAAGTAGTGATAGAACTTTCATAAACGAAATAGAAAGTGCTTCAGATCACTTATGGTTGTTTTGCAACGATGCTTTTAATAAAGGAAACGTTTTAGATGGTCTAACTCATTTAAACGATAAAGGAATCCTGCAAACTATTGATTGGTTCTTTGTGATGGGGTCAACACCTATGCAGCAAGCAATACATACTTATCTACAAACACACAAACAATCCATAAAATCTTCATCAAAAATGATTGCAAATGCAAATGTCCCCATGCAATGTATGATGCAAGGTATTTGTGGACAATGCCTGATCAATAACAAAAATGAATTAACCTTTTGTTGCAAGCAACAAGAATGGCAACTAGAAGAAATACCCTTCTCTGAACTTTTAAATAGAAGTAAACAAAATGGTTTACTGGAAAAAATTTCAAAAAAATGGTTAGAATATATTACTGAAACACAGGAAGTTTAAAATGCTTAAAAATCAACATTCTTGTGTGGTTTGCCAAAAATCTTTTACGGATCAAGCCCTTTTGCCAATCAGTTTATTTCAAGATTCTTTTTTGAAATCAGTCCAAAAAAAATATCCAGAATGCACAAGTGAAGATTTTATATGCTCAAAAGATATCAAAGAATGTAGACTAGCATCCATACATGAAAATTATACCAACGAAAACCCAGTTATTTCTCAAGCTGAACAAGACGTTTTAAAGCACTTTAAAAATCGCAAGTTAGCAACAATTCACCTAGAAAAAAATGACCTTAGTAAACGCACATTCGGTGAACGCAGTGCAGATAAAGTAGCCGCTTTTGGTGGTAGCTGGACTTTCATAATTGCTTTTTTAATATTAATGATGGCTTGGATTGCCCTAAATTCATGGATTATTTTATTCAAACCATTTGATGTTTATCCTTATATATTTTTAAATCTAATTCTTTCATGTGTAGCTGCTATTCAAGCCCCCATTATCATGATGAGTCAAAATCGCCAAGAGGCAAAAGACCGATTACAAGCTGAAAAAGACTATAAGGTAAACCTAAGGGCTGCGTTAGAGATTCACCACATTAACAATTACATGGAAGATATGGTCTCTACTCAAATGTATCATTTTGAAGATCTTGTTAAGTCACATCAACAAATTATAGATAAATTAAATTCGTTATCTAAAAATTATCCAACACAACCATGACGTTTGCATGCCTCGTGTGCTACAATCTTTAAAAAACTTTAACTATACATAATCAGGCCATGAAAGCAGAGAATTTACACAAGATCAATCAAGTAGAGCAAGCACTTACATTGTTAAGGAGGCATCTTTGACTGGGATGCGTCTATAGAAAAACTAAAGGAACTTGATCTTCAGGCAGAATCACCAACGTTATGGGATAACGCAGCACAAGCACAAAAACTTTTAAAAGAACGAGAAAATCTAAAAGCTTCTTTACAAAAATTTAGCAAGTTGCGCCAAGAATTGGACGATGCTGTAACTTTACTAGAGTTAGCTGAAATTGAACAAGATGCCACCACTGAACTTGAAGCAGAAAAAGAACTAGACATCTTATGCCAAAAGTCACTAAAGCTACAGCTAGAAACTTTGCTTTCAGGCGAAGCTGATTCCAACAATGCATTTATTGAAATAAACGCAGGTGCTGGTGGTACAGAAGCGCAAGACTGGGCGGAAATGCTTTCGCGCATGTATATGCGTTGGGCAGATAGCAAAGGATACAAGCTTGAAATTTTAGATGAAAATGCAGGCGAAGAAGCAGGGCTTAAATCAATTACAATTAAAGTAAATGGTCACCAGGCTTATGGATGGTTAAAAACCGAAAGCGGAGTGCACAGGCTGGTACGTATTTCTCCATACGATTCTAATGCCAGGCGACATACGAGTTTTGCATCAGTTTGGATTTACCCTGAAATAGATGAAAATATCAATATTGAAATAGAAGAAAAAGATTTGCGAATTGATACCTATCGGGCATCAGGCGCTGGAGGACAGCATGTAAATAAAACGGAAAGTGCTATTCGTATAACCCATTTACCTACTAACATTGCAGTACAATGCCAGAGTGATCGTTCGCAACACAGGAACCGGGCGCAAGCATATGATATGTTAAGGGCAAGATTGTATGAACTTGAACTTAGAGAACGTGAAGCAAAAGCAAGCGCTACGGCAAGCTCTAAAACTGAAATTGGCTGGGGGCACCAAATCCGCTCGTACGTACTACAACCATACCAAATGGTGAAAGATAACCGTACTGGCGTTGAAAAAGGTAATGCTAGTGGCGTATTAGATGGTGATATTGACGCATTCTTGGAAGCAAGTCTTGCCCAAAAAATTGGCGATGATTCAGATGATTAGAAAATAAGGTTTCACCAATTAAGTGAAACCTTACATTTGCTAATTACTTTTTGCTTTTACCATCAAGTTCAGCAGGAAAAGCTATCCGACTTACTAAACTAGCAGCTTCTTCTATTTCTAGTTGCAATTCTTTTACTGCAGGTTGAAGTTTTTGTGCTTTCTCAGGGTCTGCTTGCAATGCAACCATACGTTCTTTAAGTAATAGCAATTTTTTAAAAATTGATTCACATTTTTTATCAAAACCAATATCAGGACCTAACAAGCAATTAATTGTGTTAGCAGCAGTTGAATATGAATCTACCGCCCATTCAAGCTCTCCTATGTTAAGGCCACCTAATTGCTGAGAACCTTTAGTTAAAGCGCCATGTAGCTCTTTTGCTATCTCTGGCAGCATTTCTTTTGGTGTATATTTTAGATAATCATGGTCTGGGAAGTACGCACCACGAGCAGCAGCGCCAGTACCAAGAAGGTCATCTAAAGGTACTCCACCTGGTGCAGATGCAGCTGTTGCATTAGTTAAATTAAATGCGCAAAAGAAAAGTAGGGCAGTCGTTATATTTTTCATAATAGATCCTCCTAAATAAATTAAATAATAATTATAGTTGTTATATATGTTGCTTAATCGTATTTATCAAGATGAATTTGTTATTTTATATGTTTTTACAGTTAGATATACAAAAATTGCATAAGCAATGTTAGTACCTTTTAATCCAACTGATACCAACTCCAGAATTTTGAGCTCCACCAACATCTCCCTGCAAAGCTAAATGTTTACCAAGGGGGGTTGATACTATTAACTTGCTTGTTTCGCTGCCGGCGCCTTGCTCAATACCAACCTGTATTTTTCCAAATTCTTTACCTATACGAACAGCTTGGGAAGTTTTTCCTGCAGCACGCTCTGCTGGAGTAGCGTCCTTATCATTTTCAGCGGCCCCACCACTAGTTGTGGTTTTAAATTCAAATTGGTCAAAACCAAGACCAGAACGTAACTTTTCAAAAAAACCAGCTTTATTACTATGTTTTGACTTAGTAAGTTCTGCTAACTGAATACTTTGTAAAACAGAAACCTCTCCAAGCTTCTTACCGAACAGTAAAAGCGCTAAAACTTCTTCTTTTGCCATAGCTGGGGCTGAAGTGAACTCTAGGATTGTGTCTTGCCCCGTACCTTTAATTTCAATTGCAACAATTAAGCTATCCCCTAAATCCTTAACAGCCTTAATGTCTAGACGCGGATTATTGCGATCATCATCAACAAAGGTTATGATCCCACGGGTTATTTTTAAAACCTTACCTAGAACATCTAAAGTACCTTCATATATCTCAACGCTACCCACTAAAAATGGGTTAACTATTGATTTTTTTACATAAATATCCCCAAACATAGCAGCATCAGCACCACCACCCATGACTTTAAATGAACCTAGTGGTGCATGTACCAAAATATCTAAAGGAAAGGCTGTGCCAGAATTTTTTTCCTGGACACTATCTTTATTAATTTTTTGATCAATAATTCCAGGAATATTTTTTTCTGAATTTTCACTAATGAAATATACTGCATTTTCTAATGTTACTTCACCCTTACAATTAACATCAGCACCAATTCCAGCAATTAATAAGCTGCCACTAGCGTCACTAGTAAAACTATCATTTTGTGAAATTCTCAAATGATTCAGGTACAATGGCACGTGAAAAACTGGAGATAAAATATTACTAAAATCAACCCAACCTTCTCCACGTAACTGGCCATAATTAGGATCGTTACTATTGGTAATATCTTTGCCATCAAACTTAGTGATAATTAACTTTCTTCCCTGAGCTTTAGTTCGAATAGTAATATCTTGGTAAAATGTACCAACTTCATTGTGTTCATAAAGACCATTGTGAGCATTAACTGAACCATCAAAAACAAGATTTTCTAAAGATCCCTTACCATGCAAATTAATATCAATATCACCAAAAATTCTGTCACCAGTTCCAAGCCAGTCTGTAAGTAATTTTAGCTTTACCAATCCCTTTAAATTGCCATCACCTGTAGCACTTGTAAGATCAGCATGACCAGAGCTCTGCAAATTAATTTTATCTTGATCATGTATGCTTATCTTCCAGGTAAATTTTGAATTATCTAAATTGCCTTCTAAATTAGCAGATAAATTATTCAATACTTTGTAAATTTCTCTACCCTGAAGTTTTTGCCAAGAACCATTTGTCAAATCCATTTTTATAACAAGCGGCATATTCGGTAACTTTTTTAGTTGACCGTTCAGTAACCCCTTAACTGTTTCCTGCCCAAATAAAATTTTTAAGGCACCAATTTGAATATTGCGCAAACTAACTGTGCAACTACTTTCCGCATTAGATTCTGAGAACTTAAGGTCTCTCACTTCCACCATGCCTTCACAAAATTGCATTTGAGCAAAGCTCATACCTTTTTGCCAATCATAGGTAGATGGCTTTAAAAGGGCTATTTGTAGGTCATGAACGTGCAATTTTAACTTCTCAACCTGGAGTTCTTTTTGGTTACTATTAAAATTAATAACCGCCTCTATAGGATGATTTTGATAATGTCCTTTAACTAATTTATTTGAAACAGATAAAGTTCCGTGCCCTAAACCATCATTCAAATCAACATCTGTGTTAATGGGTAAATAAAAATCATGACTTTGTATCAGCCCTTCACCTTGCAGCTTCATACCACCGCTTTCAAACCCTTTAAATTTAGTAAACTGAGCATGTAGATTTAGATTACCCTTAGCATCTGGTAGGAATGGTTTTAAAAATTTTTGCAAATCTTCAATGACAATGTCACTTGAACCATTAATTTCAAAAGGTAATAAACTGATTGATACATCAATGCTTGCTGTATTTTTTTCATCTGCCCTTAATTTGGCATTTAACTTAACATTGTTGGGGTCTTTAATATAACATTCACCCTCGAGAACATGTCCATTTTCCGTAATAATTTTTAAAGGTCTCAGTTGCCAATCATTATCCTTTACAAGACTTCCTGTTATAACAACTTCATTTCCCAAAAACTTAGCAACAGGCTCACTAACGAATGTCGTAATATCACTATTTGATGTGAAATTGATTGAATTTTCATAAATCTTTGCATCTACATTTAATTTATGACCAAGCCAAAAACCAGATATTTGCAACGCAGCGTGATCATCGGATGATGCTAAATTAATATTAAGATCCTGACCATTATTGCTAATAGTTATAATTGATTCTTTTTCAAATCGTTTTAATTTTGCATTTAAAAGATCTTTATTTATAGCAAGCTTCGTAATGGAAATATTTTCAAACCATTGCAAATAATTTGTAAAACTGTGTACAGCATAAGCAATCCCGCTAGGAGAAATTTTTCCAAAATCAAACTTTTCATCGCTTTCAGATTTTGTAATCGATGCTTCATTTACTTCCAAAATGATTTTAGAAAAATTAAAGTCCGGTATTTTCCAAGACACCCCTTTAAATGTCGCAACAACTTGGCCGCGCTTACTAATTACCAATTCATTTAAGTTAACTTTAAACGGAAATTTAGCAGTATTTTTTAGTTGAATTGACGTTATTTCATAAGGAGTAAGTAACTTAACTAAATTATTTAATATAACAATTTGTATAGTTTGCATCTGCAAAATTGCATAAAGCAAACCTATTGCCGCAAAGCTTAGTAAAATACGTTTTATAAGGCTATATATCAAAATGCCTGACCTACGCTAACATAGAATTGATATGCGGCATCAAATGGTTTATTACTTCCTTCTAATTTACGTCTTTTTAATGGAAAGGCAATATCTAAGCGCACAGGTGCATATTCCGTATAATAGCGCACTCCAAAGCCAGCACCCCACAACATGTCCTTGCTAAAATTAGGCAAATTTCTTTGTGAAACATTACCACCTTCGATGAAGGCTACTCCTCCAAAAGTATCTGTAAAACGGTACCGAATTTCACTACCAAACTCTAATAACGATTCACCACCAAGTGGAACTTTATTAACATCAATAGGACTAATTAATTGGTAGCCATAACCACGTACAGAACCGTTACCTCCCCCATAAAACCTTTTGTTTGGAGGAAGGTCATTAAAATTGCGAATCTTCATTAATCCTGCCTTTGCAAACGCAGCAATTGTACCCATATCCTCATCTAAGCTATTTGTCTGAAAAGGAATATATATACTCGCGCCACCTTGAGCAATCATCATACTTTTACTGGATCCTAAATGTCCAGTATAGGGTGTAATACTAGCATTAATGCGCAACCCTCTTGTTGGATTTAGTAAATCATTTGAGCCATCAATACTAAGTTCAACTGGCACTCCGATTAAGCGAATAGGACTTTTTATGTTGGTAGTTTTTGGTTTAATACTACCATTTTCTAAGGATAAACCTATTGCACAAGATAGCTTGTCATTTAGTTGTCGTTCAACTTTACTTGAAGCAGCAACTGTTTGCCCGTCATAAGCCCTGGTCTTTTCACTAAGAACGTAGGTTTCATTTTTTAAGCTTTGATTGGCTGACACAAAATCAGGAATATTGTAATAAATTCTTGCTTTTGTTCTAATTTTTGCAACGCGTAAATTTGCTCCTAAATTTTCCCCGTGACCTCGCAAGTTATAATGGTCCCATGAAAATCGAGCTTCACCGCCTTGAGTTGTTGCATAATGCAAACCAGCTGTTAGTGCCCTAGGTGCTGCTTCTGTAGTTTTAACATGCATAACAATTGGTTTTTCTTTGGCATTATCTGGAGTACCATCAACCGGCTTAGGGGTCACTACGATGTTATCGAACAAACCTGTTTGACTTAATAACCTCCTAGTACGTTCAACCACCCGGTTATCATAAGTATCACCTTTTTTCCAATACAATCTATTCGCAATGAAGCTTTGATCAAGGTTTTTAGTTGGTTCAATTATTGAATCATAAATTGTTGCTTTACCACCCAAGAGTACTGGAAAAATTAACACAACGTTGCGGTTTTCGTGATCTATTAAACCTTCTGGCTCATTTACATCAACAAACGGATAACCATTTTGTGAAAAATACTTTTTTAAAATTTCTCTGCCTTTTTCTGCATGTTCGGCAATTAAATCATCTCCTTTACTTATACCAATCAGATTATCTAGGTTAACATCCATGCTTGGTATATCAGTATTATCTCGGCTTTCCAATCTTATATGGTCGATAGTGTAAACTGGGCCAAGTTCACAAGTAAATGTAATTACAACAGGTGATTCGTTTAAATTTATTATGACATCTACTTTGCAACCATAGTACCCAAATGAATGTAAAACTTTTTCTAAAAGAATTTTGTCACGCTCAATCCTCTTAATTACACCACCTATAGAGCCAGGTAATCGAACAATATGCTCTACCAATGTAGATACACTTTCCATGCGTTCTTTCATTTCAGCAGTTAAATTAACTGGCCATTCAATTTTATAACTAATGCCTGATTGAGATGGCGCATGAACAACTGATTCAGCTTTCACTGTTATTGCCAATGCACTGAAAATTACCAAAATGTAGACTAGAAAAATCCGCACATTACTTAAAAAAAACTACCCGCATGTAACTCTAGCAAATATGAACAAATAGTGATACGCGCTGGATTCTCAGTTTGTAAATTTTTTTAAGAAATTAAAACAGCTGAATTCACTTTATAACGCAAGGGTGCTGGTTTTGATATGCTGATGAAAATAATGGACCAAAACGTTTAACGTACAAAGCTTCTAAGATAATCCCGTTGGTATTTAAAAAAAGAGCTGTATTGAATAATCCCAAGTTCGCGCGCTGAAACCAAACCTGCTATGTAAGAAGCTGTATCCCAGAATGTTGTTGAGGGATAACCATCCACGGCATTTACTAAACCGGATTCTTCTTGATAGTTGTTTTGAAAATAAACCCAAGCAACTTCTGCTAGATACTTTTCAGCAGTAGTAAGTGTGTGAGATTTAGTTTGGTAATTACCCTATTTAAATGTTTCAAAGTTGCTTTGGTCAAATTGATTTTGTTCTCTGGCATATATATACTCTAGCTGATAAAGTTCATTTAGAGTTACGCTGGAGTTACAGAGTAAGTAAAATTCAGCATATTTTTGTGTAACCCTTATATAAGTTAATAGTAGGTTGAGATCGTTGTTTCGTAAAAATTTATTAAGAATTGATCAACAAAAAAGACAAGGACTCAGAACTTTTAATCAGGGGGTCGAAGGTTCGAATCCTTCAGGGCCCACCACTCACAGCAAAGGTTTCAAGGTTTTTTGAAATTGTTCCAAAATTATTCGAAGTTATGCCAGGATTACATTACAAGTAAAATGTAATGCCATCTCACTTCACCTGAATGGACAATATATAAGGTGTTCAAAATCCAGAGTTAGCTCATTCAAGTGCGTAATGTAGCATAGTCATGAGGTAAAATTTTTACCACAGCCAAGAAAATATTTTAGTTGTTCTTTTTTTGACTGCTTCCCAACCCCAATGGCTAAAAAGGGGAATGACCGTCATAAGCACATTCAATTTTACGTATAGGTCGTAAGGGTCATGTTTGGGATCATCAAAATCTTTGAATTTTCCCGTAAAGTAACCTGCATGTTTTTCAGCATCATTGTAACCAATTTGCACAATCCTAGCGATGTCTTCTTTTGTTGGTGCAGAAAAAACTCCATTCTTCCACCAAAAAAGAAAATTATGCCACAGAGATGGGTAAATACGGCATGTATTCTGATTAAGCCTTGGACAATGATTTAAGAAGCCTCCGTCGATATAGTATCCATCACGCCAAGGAGTTGAAAAGGTATTTCCCATAACCCATGGAACATAGGCAGAAGATGCTACTGACTCAACTAAATCTTGATTGTTTTCCCAAGCCCCCACTAATTCACTTTTAAAAGAAAGCCAAGGTACTTTGAACGAAAGTGGTAGTAGTGGAATTTTGATAGTTTTATTTTCCCAGTCGCAGCGCACTACAGATATAAAAATAGGGTGGTTTT
Source organism: Pseudomonadota bacterium (assembly GCA_026400695.1). Taxonomy (GTDB): domain Bacteria; phylum Pseudomonadota; class Alphaproteobacteria; order Paracaedibacterales; family CAITNM01; genus CAITNM01. The sequence continues at coordinate 26,584 of JAPLON010000096.1, read as the reverse complement.
TTATTTCTGTGAATTCATTATTTAGATTTTTAGACTTACCGTTACCGTAGCGCTTGATCATAGAATGGAGCTGTTTAACAAGAATGTCTTTTTTATTTACATCAGGTTTAGAAAGTATTTCTTCAATAAAGGAATTTACTGTTCCACCTATTATATAGTTAACAGGAATATTAAGAGCTGCACCAAGAGAGATGATAGCTCCAGCAGAATCTCCTGTAAATGCTGCTCCTTTTAAGTTAATTCCGTGTTCAGGTCCTTTCTCCTGTAACCATTTATAAATACCAAGATTATAGGTAAGTGGAAGATATCCGCCTCCTGCAAATGAAAAAGAGGCTCCCTCAAAATTTTCGAGTGCTTCTTTGCTCATACTCCTATAGTCACTAAATGTTAATTTGCTTTCATTTTCATGATGTCTTGAATTTTTATTTTTTAATGTATCACAGCCTAATGGCGCATCCTCGGAATCAGTAAAAGAAGCAAAAATTTCTGTAGAGATTCCCAAAAATAGCAAACAAAGTGTAAGGTAACGCATATCTGGCTCCATTAAGTACAATTATTTAACAAACTGTTCTTAATGATCATTATGATGGAATAATATTAATAAATAGTAAATATTAATATCAATTTTATATAATTATACTGCACACATTTATATGAGTTTGTTTTTCTTTAAGATTATCAGGTAGCAACTACGAATTTATTTTACAAACAATCTCCCTTGCGTCATCAAAAAAACCACCCGCATTCCTGGATTACAGGTCAATATAACTTAAATCTTTAGAAACCCTTGTTTTTTATTACATAGATGAAATAATGGAATAGTAAATTTATAAAAAATCCCCAGATGCGAAGGCAAAGAAAAGCTAAGATTATTGCCACATTAGGCCCAGCCTCTTCCGACTATGATAACATTAAGAATTTGTTTTTAGCAGGCGCAGATGTTTTTAGGCTTAATTTTTCTCATGGGGAACATAAAGACCATGCAGAACGTTACCACATTATTCGAAAAATAGAGCAAGAGCTTAGTAGACCTATTGGTATTTTACTTGACCTACAGGGGCCAAAATTACGCATAGGCACTTTTTCTAATTCGAAAATAACTTTAAAAATAGGGCAAATTTTTCGCTTAGATCTAGATGCTACTCCTGGAAACAATCAAAGAGTTTGCATGCCTCACCCAGAAATTTTTCAAGCACTTAGACCTGAAATTAACTTACTTTTAGACGACGGTAAGGTGCACCTAAAAATTACAAAATGCGGACAAGATTTTGCAGAAACAATAGTTATTTCTGGTAATGAACTTTCTAACCGCAAAGGAGTTAATGTACCCGATGTAGTTTTACCAATTAGCGCACTTACCCAAAAAGACATTGTCGATTTAAAATTTGGACTAGAACTAGGGGTTGATTGGGTGGCATTGTCATTCGTGCAAAAACCAAGTGATTTAACGATGGCACGAGAAATTACAGGAGATAAAATTAAGCTAATAGCAAAAATTGAAAAACCTAAGGCCATTGAATCTCTGAACGAAATTGTAGCGCTATCTGATGCAGTAATGGTGGCCCGTGGTGACCTTGGCGTAGAAATGACGGCTGAAGATGTACCGGTAATGCAACGTCAAATCATTCGAACTTGTCGCAACCTTGGAAAACCAGTAATCATTGCCACACAAATGCTGGAATCAATGATACACGCACCAACCCCTACTCGCGCCGAAGCATCAGACGTTGCCACGGCTATTTATGACGGCGTAGATGCTGTCATGCTTTCGGCAGAATCCGCTTCAGGAGATTACCCCATAGAAGCAGTTACAATTATGGATCGAATTATTCAACGTATAGAAAAAGACCCTTTATACCAAAAAATGATTGATGATAGCTACACCCCACCAGCAACTACTATAGCTGATGCCATTACCACGGCAGCAAGCTCTGCAGTAAAAATTGTTGGTAACGCTCTCATGGTTAACTTTACCGAAACAGGATCAACAACTTTTCATGCCGCCAGAGAACGCCCACACTGCGACATTTTGGCTTTAACACCCAATTTGAAGACATCCAGACAACTTACTTTGGTTTGGGGAACCCACCCAGTTTTGACTGACAATATTTTTTCTATATCTCAAATGGTAGAAGCAGCATGCAATTTAGCAAAACATGAGAACTTTATTCCTGCTGTTGACCACATAGTTATTACAGCTGGAGTACCATTTGGACAAACCGGACGCACAAACATGTTACGCATTGAAAAGGTTAGCTAAATGTACTATATCATCGGAGGCCCCACAGCCAGTGGAAAATCAAAATTAGCTCTATGGTTAGCCCAGCGTGTTGATGGTGAAATCATTAATGCTGACAGTCTGCAATTATACAAAAACATTCCAGTTTTAAGCGCAGCACCAGATGCAAAGGAAATTTCTGAAACTCGCCATCACCTATTTGGAATTTATCATAATGACCAAGTCTCAACAGCCAAAGCTTGGGCTGAACTTGCCCAAATCACCATTGAAGACGTAATTAAACGCCATAAAACTCCTATAGTTGTAGGAGGGACTGGAATGTACTTAAACTCACTAATTAATGGCCTATCTCCCATACCAGAAATTTCAAATGAAATAAAAAAAGCAGTTCGCGAAACCAAAGACAACTTAACACGCCATGATTTTTATGAGTATGTCATTAGCCATGACCCAAGCATTAAGGATCACTTACACCCCAATGATGGCCAAAGACTAAGTCGTGCTTTAGAAGTAATCTTACAAACCGGCAAATCGATTCTCTATTTTCAAGGAAAGTCTAAACCACAGTTAGACAAACCTTATCTTTTTACCGTAGTACTTCCCGAAAAAGAACTATTACATAAATTAATTAATGAAAGAACTGTAAGAATGTTGGAACAAGGCGCAATCCAAGAAGTACAAGCTTTAAGAAGCTCAGTAAACTTAGATGCACCTGTTTGCAAAGCAATAGGGGTTAAAGAAATTTGGAAGTATCTAGAAGAAGAAATTACCCGCGATGAACTAATTTCATTACTACAACTTGCAACACGCCAATACGCCAAAAGACAAATCACCTGGTTTAAGAACCAAGTAAGCAATGCAGTGCTAATTACCAATCCATTTGATACGACGCAAATAAACCAACTAATACAACGAAAATCAGCTTAACATTTTAAAACAGCTTTTATTAAACCGTTATTTTTGTCTAAAGGTAATCCGCCCTTTACTAAGGTCATAAGGTGTCATTTCTACTGTAACCTTATCACCAAGTAATACGCGAATACGATTTTTGCGCATCTTACCAGAAGTGTGCGCCAAAATTATGTGCTCGTTGTCCAACTTAACACGAAACGTAGCGTTAGGAAGTAATTCAGTAACAACCCCGGTAAATTCAATCAGATCTTCTTTTGCCATACAATAATGTTTAAAAATAATAATTATAGTTAGCTTATAAGTACCATAAAAATCAACTCTTTTAAGTGTTTCCAAACTAATTACACGAATTAATTTATGAAACTGTTGCATTTTATCAAAAATATATGATTATAACTCCCTTTACTTAACGGCCTTATGTAATGAAACTATGCCGCTAGACCATTTTTCAAAAGTACATGAACTAAAACCATTTTCTAAAATTGTATCTTTTAAAATTTCTTGTGTAGGAAATTGACGAATACTTTCAACTAAATATTGATAGGCATCCCGGTCCTTGGCTAAATGCTCACCGATCCATGGGATAAGATGAAAAGAATAGGCATCATAAGCACCCTTTATAAATCCTTGGGGTGGTGAAAATTCCAAGCAAAACAACTTACCTCCTGGCTTTAGTACCCTAGACATTTCTGACAATGCCTGGGGTTTATTAGTAATATTTCTTAAACCAAAAGCTATGGTAACCCTATCAAAACTAGCATCCGCATATGGTAATTTTTCAGCATTACCAGTGTGCCAATTAATATTCAATTGCCCCGCATTAAGCGCTTTTTTTCTGCCCTCGCACAACATGTCATAGGTAAGGTCGCATACAGTAATTTTGGGGGCCAGGTAAGCTTTATCAGCGGCAATACGTAATGCAATATCCCCTGTACCACCTGCGACATCCAAAATTGACATATTCGGCCTTAAATCAAGCGCACCAACAAATGACCTCTTCCAGCAACGGTGCAACCCGAAGCTCATAACATCATTCATTAAGTCGTAGTTTTTTGACACACTAGAAAAAAGTTCATGCACCAATCCCGTTTTTAACTTAGTTTTAACTGTTTTAAACCCAAAATCAGAATAGTCGTTATCACGTGTGGTATGTTCCATATGTACAGGCTCACAAAGCTAAGGCATAATGTCGTAGCTTAGCATAGGAAAAAAATATGGTAGAGATACTTCTGTTTGCAGTTTTGTCGGTTTATTTATTTTACCGTTTATGGAGTGTTCTTGGCACCCGCACTGGCCAAGAAAAGCAGCGCCAATGGCCACGCCCAGAAAATACAGACACAAACGTGATTATCTTGCCACAAAAAAATGTAGCACAAACACAGACAGAAATTATTGTTGAGTCTCCACAACCATTTGTAGAACAAATTAAGATGATTAAAAAATCGATTAAAGATTTTTCTATCGACAAATTTCAAGTTGGAGCATGCAACGCATTTCGTGCGGTGCTTACCGCATTTGCCGCAGGCGATAACAAACGTTTAGAACAATTAGTTAGTCCTAAAATTGCAAAAGAATTTCAGCAAGCCGTTAAAGCGAGGACGAAACAAAAGGAAACTCTGAATATTGATATAAAAAGCGTTGAAGCCGAAATTGAAGAAATGCATGTCGATAAATCAATAGCTGAAATTTTGGTACATTTTACCAGTGATCAGATAGTTACGACCTTAAGTAAAGAGGGTGAAATAATTGACAATACCAACCAGTTAACTAATAGAATGATCGATCGCTGGACATTTCAGAAGAATCTTGCTGAAACAGGGCCGGCTTGGCTTTTGGTGAAGACTGAGAGCGTAGAGCTATAACAAAATCCTTTAACAAATTTGAGTCAATAAAGTATTTTAAGGTATCTTTTAGGCCTTTTTCATAAGCTGTTTTAAAGTGTTCTATAAACTGGTCGGTTTCATGATTCTTTAATATTTTTTTTAATTTTTCCGTAAACCACATAACGTCAATACAATTAGATGTTGGGCTTATAGCTGATAAATACATGGATTCTAGGTCAATTAGTGCAACTGCTGAATGATCTTTACATTCTAAATCTACAAAAATATTTCCTGGGTGCAGGTCATTGTGGGTTACTGTTAAAAAATTATTGAGATTACCAATTTTTAAAATGTATTGAATACAATCTTTTCGTAAATCCGGATTTTTAAGAGCATGGTAGCAATGGAATGTTCCTAGGGATTTACCAATTTGAGAAAGAGAACAAAGAATTTGAGGCCTCTGTTTAATTTGTTCTGCAGCATCTGCTTCGTTGAACCTTCTATAAATATTCAAAGCTGATTGACCTTGAGCTGCATGCAAAACAGAAAAGTAATATGAAGAATCTTGTAATTGTACTTTTGCTGACACTTCTTCAAAAGATAGTCTTGGAAGATCTTTAATTTTTACCCCATACTGATTCCAAAGAGCATGAACAGTAGTCCGTGAAGGATTATAAAATTTTACAACATACATGTGTTTACGTTTTAATATTGCTTGGTCACCTGCCTTTAATAGAGCATACACATTGTACACTGCTGAGGTATAATAACCCTTTGCAGTTTTAGATTTCTCTATATGAAATTCTCTAAGACTAGTATCATAGGGTAATATATCAAGCTGCAAAAGAAACGACCTAACATCATTTGCATCAAGATCAGCTAAAGACTTAATAGTTCCTGAATTATTGGAAGTTATTGAGAATGTAGGAGGCAATACATCCTTAATTTCAAGAGACGTTGCCTGCACAGTGTGGGGATTTTTTTGGTATTTCACATAGACAATTCTGTCGATATCACGCACTGGAGAATTTAAAGATGGAGATTTTAACATCCCTAGGTCAAGAAATAGCCGAGTCTTAAAAGAAGCAACGTCTTTTTTAATTACATATTCTTTAAAAGAATCATCTGCACCAAGTATATCAGCACCATACGTATAAGAAAGAAATATTGCTAGCGTGCATGCCAAAAATATGTTTACTTTTCCACACATAACACTTTAGTTTTTTAACACTCTAAAGCAATTATGCAACTGAAAATATTAATATTATATTAATATGAGCAAATTAATATACAATGTTAGTGGTGTATTATTTTATATCGATCATTTTACTTATTTGTTCAACGACTCTGTCAACTTCTTTTAAAATTTTAAAACCTTTATTTTCGTATAAGATCGCATCTAATGAAAAGGGTTTAGCATAACCTTTATCAAATAATTGTTTATAAAAATATTTGAATTTTGCTTTTTTAATCCCTGTCTGATAAATAAATACAGGCTTACCCATTACACAAGCTTCACTGGCCATACTAATTGAATCTTCGCAAACAACAATTGCATCAACACCACTTAAAAGACCCGGGTACGGATTTTCAGTCTTTTGGTCCCAAATCCAATACGCGGTACCATTAAGATTTTTTTCAAACACCTCTAACCAATCAACAGGGGTACGTCTTGATGGTGTAATAATCAGGCTTCCAGAGTTTGTGCAAAATTTTTTTAAATCGTTAGCCAAATCAACCGCCAGAGAATTTTCATATGTACCATGCATACTATTACCACCTAAGAGCACGCCTATCTTATAGCCATGATAATTTCGCAAATGCTCAGGAAACACCAAATGAGATGGATCAATGCCATGAAGAGATCCCTGAGTAGCTATAACGTTTTTTCCAACAAGCTGATCATGCACTGGCGCAATAACTACATCAAAATAATGAGAAGGTACACCAGGATTCATTAATACAACTGTTTTCGCCTTATGGCGCAAGGCAATAGCAACAAGTACTGCTTGGCGACCAGCAGCAATTACCAAATCTGGTAAGGGTTGTTTAAGATCTTTTACAGCAACCATTTGCAAAAATTTCGGCAAAATGGAAAATAATTTTGGCGGCATCCATCTACACCACGCAGATAAATTTATTGGTTTTTTATGAAAATTTCCACCAAGCCAACTTTCCGCTAGAGCCTCCACTTGCTTCCAAGTGCCTATTTTTTGAGCATCAACGCAAACCCAATTAATAATATTTTTTTTCATATTTTTTAATTTATTTTTAGATAAATCAGCAGATTCCAAGCATAGAGCCAAACATAGCCATAGTCCATACCATTAAATAATCTTAATAATAAGAAATAAAAACATAAATTTTAACGAAATTTTAACAAAGCTTAGATTTAATAGAATGTAAGGACAGTTGGGTGCATGCATCCAAAGAAAATGTAAATGAGGAAATAAATTATGGTCGAAAGTATACAGCATAAACTCGACCGGGTACGCCCGCCACGCGTTCAAATTACCTACGATGTAGAAATAGGTAATGCAATTGAAATGAAGGAACTACCTTTTGTGGTTGGTATTCTCGCAGATTTATCAGGCCACCTAAGCGATCCCTTACCTCCCCTTAAGGAACGTAAGTTTGTAGAAATTGATCGGGATAGTTTCCCTGATATACTTGAGGCGATCAAGCCGAGGTTAACCATCACCGTACCTTACAAATTAGGCGGAGATAAAACTGAAACATCTCTTGAGCTATTTTTTACAGCCATGGAGGATTTTGAACCCTTAAATATTATCAAAAGGGTGGATGACCTAACTAATTTGTATAACACTCGCTGCCACCTAAAAGACCTGGTGAACAAGCTTGATGGTAATGATAAACTTTCAGAAATGCTAACTGACGTTATGGCTGATGCTGCAAAACAAAAAGCATTGTCAGACCAAATTACCGCAGGTTCAGGCGATGATTTAGAAAAACTTTTTACTGAAGGTAAAATGGTTCGTGATGATTCTCAAAAGCCTGTTGTTCTAAATATTTTAACTGAATTCCTAACACAACTTGCTACTCCAGATGAGAACGATCCTAAAGTACCTGGACACTATTTGGCATACCACATTGAGCGGATCGATGGTCTTTTGACTTCGCAAACCAATGAAATAATCCATCATCCTGATTTCATGAAACTTGAAGGTTCATGGCGCGGATTGTCATACCTGGTTTACAGGGCAGAAACCGGTGAAAGTCTTAAATTAAGGTTGATGAACTTATCACGGCAAGAATTACAAAATGATTTGGACAAGGCCGTTGAATTTGACCAAAGCCAATTATTTAAAAAAATCTATGAAGAAGAATATGGAACCTTTGGTGGTCACCCTTATTCTTGTTTGGTCGGTGATTTTGAATTCGACAGGTCACCTATGGATATGGATCTTTTAGAAAAAATCTCAGGTGTTGCTGCAGCAGCTCATGCACCATTTATTAGCGCAGCGCATCCAAAACTTTTTGATCTTGATAGTTTTGAACACTTAGGTGTGCCTAGGGACATTAATAAAATAATGGATAGCTTAGAGCTAGTAAAATGGCATAGTTTCAGAAGTGCTCCTGATTCAAGATATGTAAGTCTTGTACTGCCAAGGGTGTTAATGCGCCTTCCTTATGGTCCAGACACAAATCCAGTTGAAGGCCTAGACTTTAAAGAAGAGGTGGGTATTGCTGATAGTAATCTATTTTGCTGGGGCAATGCAGCGTTTGTTCTAGCTGAACGCATGTGTAATGCATTCAGCCTATATCGTTGGACAGCAGCAATTAGAGGCGTTGAAGGTGGTGGTATTGTTGAAGGATTGCCTCCATACACTTTCAAAACACCTGATGGAGACATTGCATTAAAGTGCCCAACTG
>JAPLON010000096.1:17326-17663 GCA_026400695.1 Pseudomonadota bacterium | reverse complement strand
GAGAGAAAGAATTAAGTGATAATGGCTTCATCGCACTATGCCATTGTAAAGGCACAGATTATGCAGCATTTTTTGGCGGACAAACTTCTCAAAAACCAAAAAAATATAATCTCGATGATGCCACAGCCAACGCTAATCTTTCTGCACGATTGCCATATATTTTAGCGGCATCTAGGTTTGCCCACTACATTAAAGTACTAATGCGTGACAAAATAGGTAGCTTCATGACAAAGGATAATGTTTCCCATTATCTAAATACATGGATTGCTCAGTACGTATTGCTGAACGATGGCGCATCACAAGAAGTAAAAGCCAAGTATCCTCTACGTGAAGCTCG
>JAPLON010000096.1:6657-17296 GCA_026400695.1 Pseudomonadota bacterium | reverse complement strand
GGTTCATATACCTCTATTGCCTATATTAGGCCACACTTTCAACTTGAAGATTTGGCAGTATCAATTCGACTGGTTGCAAAACTACCAGCACCATCTGCATAAGGAGATAAATCATGTCTGATCAAAACGGCGGTGTGCCAATTTTTACTATACAACAAGGAGGAGAAGCTCGACTTATCAGTGTAACTGATGGAAGAGATGGTTCTCATTCAACGTCAGCAGACACATTTGTTAAGATTGTTTATGAAGGCAAAGAAGTTACTAGTAGTGAAGTTAAAGGCTATGAGAAATGGTCAATAATTACTACCGTGATATCTGAAATTTGGCGCAAGGAAACAGGTGATGTATCTAACAAAGCAGTCAATTCCTCAGCACATTTGGGAATGAGGGAGGTTGAATTTTGTATGCCTTATAGTGAAGTTAGCAACACTGTACTTCAAGCAATTGCGAAAGGGAAAAAAGCTAACATAACTTTCATGAGAACAGCAAATATAAATGACCATAACGTTTCAGTTTTGGAGATTACTTATACTGATGGACAATTTGTCAACTTACTTAATATATTACAAGGTGGAAACATAGGATCTGACACTTTTAGGTTCAAGGCTAGAAATGTAGAATTAAAAAGAACAAACTATGATAAAACTGGAAAATCCACAGGTAACATTGTAAACTCCATTAATTTCGTAGATAACACCAGCAAATAATCCAATGCATCATTATGGAATTGCCTTTGTCACAAAGGTTGTTCCATAATGAGATACCGAATTTATTTTTTGCAGTTCATGGGAAAACAAGATAAAGCAGAAAGTTCCAGCCCACTTTTAAAGCCTGAACCTAAACCAAAACGAGGAAGTAAACCCCCTTTATTTGATCGACTAGTTGACACCTCACCTGAAAATAAAAATGAACATCCTAAAAGAGTTTTCCTAAACCGCGCCCAAGTTATTGATTCCATAGTTACAGAAGTTGCTAAATTATTAAACACGCGTTTAAGCGCCACGGCAAAAATTTATAGCCGCTATCGTGAGCAAGATTATGGCTTAGGGCTACCTTGGATGTACGGAATTCCTGACTTCACGTCAATGGATCCAGCAGACAAGTCACAGTGGTGGCGCACTGCTAATCTTTTTGAAAGCGCAATCAGCTACTTTGAGCCTCGCCTAAAAAGTGTAAAAGTCTCTATTGATCATTTCGATGGCCAAAATCAACGCCTATACGTAAGCATTCGTGGTCAAGTAGTTATGAAAGAATTTCAGCAGCCAGTTGCTTTTGGAGTAGAAGTTCACAATAATTAAAGAATTAATCTTAATATCTTAATGCTGGTGGCCACCCTTTATTTGGGCGGGGGTGGGGAATGGAACCGTATACCATCAAAAGATTAATTATTCGTTAATTCTTATGAAAAAACTAGAACTGTGAGAGAATAACTAGTTTTCAAGTTGCAAAGTAGTAAACCGAAGTGATAGCTTTGTAGTGAATCTTGTACTAAATACCTCATAAAGCAGCACCAGGTCGCATGATCCAATTTACACAACCACAAATAATTATTGAAGGTATTAGCCTAAACCTGGGTATCGCTCATGGGCAAGCGTATATGTATGATCCAGAAAATATTGAAGATAGATCATTAACAACCAAGCAAAAAGAAAAAATTTTTCTAGATGCTGTCCAAAAAGCGGTAGAGATATGCAGTAGCAATTTACGTTATTGGCAAGAAAAAAACCATGAACTAATACTTGTACAAAAAGCATTGCTTCAAGATGCTACTTGGCAGCAAAGAATTATCGAAAAAATAAATTTAGGAGCGAATATAATAGAAGCCCTAACTCTCGTTTTGAATGACTTAGATATTGCTTTTGGTAGAGAAAGTTTTTGGCAAGCGCGTTTTCAAGAAGTAAAAGGAATCACCCAGCTAGTGCGTCAGTGTTTAACTAACAAGGAAGTAAGTTTTGATAAAGTAAAACCAATTGTGTTATGTGCAAAAACCATATCTCCGATTGAAATGATGCAGTTTGACCAAGCAAATTTGGTGGGCTTAGTTGTTGAAGATAGTAGCTTCATATCACATGGAATGATTATTGCGCGCTCAAGAAAAATTCCAGTTGTAGGTGGGGTAATAGAACTAAAAAAGTTTATCAATAATAATGATCAGTTATTAATTGATGGAGACCTTGGCCGTATTTATGTACGCCCACAAAAGGCTGTAATTGCTAACTATGACAATACAAAAAAAGCCGCACCTACAAATTCTAGTATTAAGGACGCTAACTCTTCTGAAAAAATAGCAGTAATTTCGCGTGATGGAATTGCCGTTGATTTATTTATTAATGCAAATATAAGTGAAGATCTAAATTGCCTTGAGCGACCAATAATTAAAGGTGTTGGCCTATATAGAACCGAAATTCCCTTTATGATGAGTGAACGCTGGCCTGATGTTGACACTCAAACCAGGCTTTATTTGCAAGTAATGAATAAAGCCAAAGAAAAATTTGTGATCTTCAGAGCCTTAGATGTAGGAGGAGATAAAACATTCCAATCAATTCATAAAAATTTCCGAGAGACTCAAAGTGGTTGGCGCAATTCAAGATTTACTATGCAGCGCCCTTCATTAATTCGCCTACAATTACGTGCCATGATTCGAGCCAGAGTACACTGCGATTACCCAGATTTACCTCTGCATGTAATGTTTCCGATGATCACAGAAACCCAAGAAATGCATTTTGTACGATCATTAATGAAAAAAGAATTAGATAGAGAAAAAAATTTAGGGCACCCCATCCCAAAAGAGGTAAAAATAGGTGCCATGGTCGAAGTACCATCAATTATTTTTCAGCTTAACAAATTCCTCGATTTAGTCGATTTTATTTCTATTGGTAGCAATGACCTATTTCAATTTTTCTTTGCAATTGATAGAGCAGATGCTGTTATGTCACGGCGCTACGACATGTTATCAAGCTCATTTATGCAAATGCTAAAAACTATTGTTGATCAAGCAAAATCAAAGGGTGTTCCTGTTAGCTTATGCGGAGAAATGGCAAGCAGGCCAATTGAAGCAATGGCACTGCTTGGAATTGGATTAAGACATTTCTCAATTAATCCAAGCTCAATCGAATCTATGGAAAATATGATTCAAAGCCTAGATGTTTGGTCAGTACAAGACTGCATGAATAACTGTCTAAGCAACGACTCATTGATCAACAAAACTAGTAATCTAAGCATTAGACAGCGAATTACTGAGCTTGCTCAGATTCAGCAGACTCAACTCTCTTAGCACTTTTTACATTAGCATTTTTCGCAGGCGCTGATTCATCGGTCACAGCGATACGTGCCACTGCCATAAATTTGTTAAGTAAACTACTTGCACGCCTTGAAAATTCTTTCTGTTCCAACATTAGCTTTATCTCTTTTTTGCTAGGCAATATTTCCTTTTCAGGATTTTTTACTGTACATACCATGAAAAAGCTTACTTCTGAACCATCTTGAACTGGTCCAGCAACTTGATTTGGGGCAACTTTATCAAGAATAACCTGCAATGGTTCAGGGAAATTAGTCATTGGTTGCTCTGCAGAAACTTCTACGTGTCCATTGGCATCTTTCCCTAATTTCTGGAATTCATTGCAATTTTTGGCACTCTTAATATGCTGGGCAATATTTTCTAGAATTGCCACATTTTCTTCCGTCATTTCTTCAGGCAATTTAATACCAACTCTAGCAAGTGAAATTTTTCTGCTGCGGAATGAACCTTGGCCTGCAAGTTTTTTATCCACTAATTTTATGATACGGTAACTATTTTGAACTTCAATTGGCCTAGTAACCTCACCAACAGGTAGTTTCTGAACTGCATTCGCAACTTCTTCATCCATTTGTTTTATATTTTTCCAACCAGCATAACCACTTTGAGCGCCAAACTGCTGAGCTACCATACGGAAATTAGTCATTGGTCTACTAACTTGTTGATATAAGCGATCAGCGTCTTGTTTAGTTTTTGCAGGGTTTTTACTATCAATAGGCAATATAATTTCGATCAATTCATATTGATCAGAATCAATGCTTTTCTGCATTTTTCCATATTCCTTTTCAATATCAGCATCAGCTATCTTAACTTGCCTTCCGTACATTGCTCGAATGAAACGCCCCCAAAGCACCTGAGCACGCAAACGATCCTTTAGTGTATCAATTTTAATTCCCATCTCTTTAAATTTATTCATCAACTGGTCTAACGTCATACCATTATCTTGGGCCAAATTTTCCAAAGACCCTTTAACATCTTCATCTGAAATTTTTATTCCAGCCTCAATTGCTGAAGTTGCTTGAAGTTTTTCAACTATCAAATTTTGCAAAACGGAATGCCTCATTGAATCTCTTGATTCTTTTGTCTTAGGCATATTGAGTGTTGCAATCGCAAAATCTAAGCGACAATTTAGTTCATGCTCTGTTATTGCATGTTGATTAACTACCGCAGCAATGCGGGCTTTATCAGCAATTGCAACCTTAGTAGCTGAATTTAACGATACATTTAACAAAGAAATAAAAATTATAAATACGAACATGTCTAGGAAAAGCCAAAAAATAATTGTACTAATATATACATGTTTATCACGTCTGCATATATTTTAAAACGACTTTACACATCAATTGGGGGTTTGGCCGCAATTTTGGTGGTTTTGCTATGGTTAACTCAATCATTAAAGTTCATTGAGGTCATAGTTCACCATAATGTTTCCCTACACGGTTACCTTTCGTTGATTATTTTTTTGCTACCTGACTTATTTGTTAAGGTAGCTCCAGTTTGTACTTTAATTGGTGGAATTCTTGCCTTTAGCAAGCTCACAATTGATAACGAACTACAGGTAATGCAAGCCCTTGGTAAAAGTCCGTGGCAAATTCTAAAACCTGGAATGATATTATCGGCTTCATTAACTGTTGGATTAATTTTACTAAATGTATTTGTTATTCCAAATTCCTTTAGAGCTTTTCGACAGCAAGAGTTTCAGCTACGCAACCAATTTTCTTCATCAATAGTTAGAGAAGGAGCATTTAATGTAGTTAAGGGTTTAACCATTTTTGTAGAAAAGCGTAAAACCGCCAGAGAATTTGAGGGTGTATTTATTTATGACATTGGCGAACACAATCAAAAGCAAAAAAAGCCATACATTTTATTAGCAAAAGAAGGCACTTTAAAAAAGATTGATGATCAATACGTTTTAGTACTTTATAACGGCGTAAGACAGGAAAAAGATAAAAATAACACCATTCAACTATTTAAGTTTGAAGAGCTAGTCTACAACCTCAATAAATTTACAACAATTGTAAATTCTCGAAGTATGAAGCCCTATGAAAAAGACTTAAAGGAATTGTTTCAATCATCTAACGAAAAAGTTGAAGACCCCAAACTGCAGAATCGCCTAGAAGCAGAAGGACATCAGCGTATTCTACTTCCATTTTTATGTCTGTTAAATATTTTATTGGTAGCATTAGTAATGGTAGTTAATCGCCCATCAAGAAGGATGCGACGACGCAGAATAATTTACCTAATATTAAGTGGTATTTTGTTTCAATGGTTGATTTTGAATTTGCTCCAACTTCAATTAAAATTCAAATTCGCCATACCTTTTGCATATATTCTGGTTACGTCCATTATTACAGCTGGTATCGTAGTTTTGCGAAAAGGATCCACTCATCACCCATTACAAAGATTGCTTGATAAATGTGGTATTTAATTTCAACAATTAATCGTTACGTAAGCCGAAACTTTCTGTGTTGGTTTTGCATAATATTTTTGACCGTAGCTTTGATAATTAGCTTATTTGAAATGATCGAGCTTACCAGAAGAACCATGCAGCATGACGTACCACTACCCGCATTATTACAATTAGCATTTTTAAAACTACCAAAAATTCTTGATGAATTATTACCATCTATCACCTTTTTTGCAGCTCTTGGTTGTTTTTTACGATTATCTCAATCACAAAATTTTGTAGTTATACTTAGCTTTGGAATATCACGCTTACAATTTTTAAGCGGTATATCCTTAGTAGTAGTAGCTTTAGGCATAGTAAATATTTTAGTACTAGATCCTGTAAAAGCAGCTCTTTGTGGCAGAATAGTAGTTTTAGAGGAAAAAATTTTTCACAAAAAAGCTTACAGCATTTCCTTCAATGATAATGGATTATGGCTACGCGAAAAATTTAACGACTCTCAAAACATTATTCACGCAAAGAATTTTAACATTTCGAAAAAAAACTTTAGTAACGTAATAATTTTCCAATTTAGTAAAACTGGAGAATTTCTACGCCGTGTAGATGCTGAAACTGCTGTACTAAATGACAAAACTTGGGAAATGCACAAGGTTAACATTGTTGATAATGGTGGACAAAAAAATCTAAAGAACCACACTGAGCCAACTACCATAACTATGGAACAGATTCAGCAATCAACAGCACCGCCTGAAACAATTTCATTTTTACAAATGCCAGAATTTATTCAAATGCTAGAAAGTTCAGGATTAGACGCAAGTTCTTACTCCATGCTATGGCACACTCAAATTGCAAAAATTGGAATGATGATTGGTTTCGTTTTGCTAGCAGCTAGCTTTTGCCTACTTTCCACTCGTCACAAATCATTTAGCATGATTATTGGCATTAGTATAATCTTTGCATTTTTAATGCATTTTTTCGAACACATTGTCCATGCCTATGGAGTAGCACACAAAATACCTATATTGGCAGCTGCATGGATACCACCGTTGGTTACATTAGCTAGTGGTTATTGGCTTACGGTTTTATTAGACGATCGCTAATTAAAAGAGTTTTAACCAAGAACATCCTCATCAAAACAAACGTTTAGTTAGTGTAATTTGCGGCAAAGACTTGCAAGGAATTTTAGGAAATAAAGTTTGCGGATATATGGATAAAGCTAACGCTTTAACACACATACCCACAAAACCAACAACAGCAAAAGACTTTCTTATTTTATGAAGTTATTGGCCTAGCAACTGGGATACAGTTCCAGTAGATTGTTGCCAGGCAGTCAATAAGCTTGTAAATTCTTCTATTTTTTGATCAAATTCAGTTATAGATTTTTGAGACTTTGCAACATCGAGTTCATAAGATTTTCTTTCTGATTTTACTTCAGACATTTTTCTCACAATAGCCTCCTGCTTAGCTTTTTTTAATTCTCTATCTTTTATTGAACGTATTTTCGCTCGATTGTGACGCAGCTTTTTAACTTTAGACTTTTCTCTTTTTACAAATTGACGATTTACGTCTGCAATTGACTGTTCCTTTGTTGTTTTTTGTGCGTTAAGTAACGCAAGGTGAGCTTGTAATGATTGCTCAATTTCTGCTCTGATTTGTGGCTTGGCTGCCTCTAACGCACTTTCAAAGCGCCTATCATGGACAAACCGGCTCGTTATTTTTAGTGGTGTAGGTTCTTCGTTTTCATCATCACTGCCGCTTTCGTCACTTCCGGTTTCACAACCGCCGCTTCCACCATTTATTTTTGCTATTTCTTCAGATAATTTTTGAACAAGTTCGCTTGGGCTGCTGCCAGTTTCTTGCTCTTCATATGGAAAGTAATTATCAACAAGCATAGCAAGATAATCATTTTTTTTACCTTCTGATTTTTTACGCATATTCAAAATACATTTTAGCATAGCTGCTGCTTTGCCTCTGTTTGCATAAAGATAATCTTCTTCTGATAGTCCATTTTGCGTTAATACAGTAAGTCTTAAGTTATCTATTTGTAAGCCAGAGCAAACCTTTACAACAAATTTTCGTGCTTTTAATGCGGCAATAATTGCTGCTAGATTACCAACGGGTTGATAAGCAATTTGCATAGATCCTATAGTTGGGATTTTACTCACAACATCCCATGTATCACTTGCACCTAAATCTTTGGCAACATTATCTTTAATTTGACGAATGCGCTCAGGAGAACTTATCCAATCAAACTGAAAAGTTGCATCTAGAATATTCAGTGTATGTCTACGCTGAGCCATACAATCATCAAAATCAAGAAAAACAACTCGCGTAAGTTCAGTGCCATCGCATGCTATAGTTCTATCTAAAAGAGTAGGAAGTTCGTCTAAAGAACTAATCTTATAAAATATTTTATGTGTAGCAACATCTGAAGCTGATGAAGAAGATGATAATGCAGCAGGCGCTCCAAGCCCATCATCCGATGCTGCTGACGCATGGGCATCCATATGGAAATTAAGTATAGCCGCAGCAATAAAAATCGTCAGGTAAAACTTTGATATTTTAAATTGTGACATTTTGTAGTCTCCATTTATAAATTTAAATTCTTTGCACAAATATTGGTTGTCTAATTGTTATGCCATTTCCCATAAATCGCTCGAAGGCTCAACTAGATTGCAGAACAAGATAAACTTGCTAGCAATCACGCTGGATGCAATGAGTTTTTTATTTGAAAAAGCTTTTGAGAAAAACTTAGAACCTACTACCAGGCGTCTAAGTCAATGTGCTGAAAACTGATGAAGATTAGGGATTGATTGTATATTTTTAAGAAAAGGATCAATGATTGCATCATTACCGCTGTATAAGCATGATGCTGGCAGCCCCAGCTAGATAAACTATTTTGTTTTAAAAAAGCACACATGTTATTGTGTATAGCAAATTACATTAATTAAATTTTTGTACAAAATTTCTTAATTTACAATACAGAAAATACTATTATTTTAAAAATATATGAGTAATGAGAGGTTTTTAAACGTTTTTTTGTTATGGATGGGTAGGGGTAGTAAGGTTAACGGAAATCAGACGAGTAAACCCATGGAAATTCTCCACGAGCCCCTCCGTAAAACGGTGAAAGAACTTCTTAACTCACATCGCTTTTGCTTAAATCTTTCCCACCTAGCAACTTTAGCATTCACAAAAGTTAAGATGAGGATGATGAGGATGAAGCAGCCGCACTACTTGTTGTAGTTGATGTTGTTGTTGCGTCACGAAGGTTTTTTTTTACTCGATCCAAATAGACTAAATAAACACCATCATCACAATTAACCGCTAAATCGCCATCAATTAAAGTGGCTGACTTTGGCTTTTTCCCAACTTCAATGGTAGCAACTACTTTATTATCTGCTGTATTGATTACTGAAACGTTGTTTGACTCAGCATTCAACGCATACAACAGAGTGCCAACAAGAGTTGCAGATTGTGGATTTCCCCCAACTTTAACTTTAGCAACTACCTTGTTGCCGTTTGCTGTATCGATTACAGAAACGTCATTTGACTTAGCATTCAACACATACAACAGAGCACCAACAGGTGTTACAGATTGGGGATTTTCACCAACCTTAACTGTAGCCACCACTTTATTACCTTCTGTATCGATTATTGAAACTTCATTTGACTTATCATGCAAAACACACAACAGGTTACCAATAAGGGTTGCAAAATTAGGATTCTCCCCAACTTTAATTGTAGCCACCACTTTATTATTTTCTATATCGATTACTGAAACATCATTTGACGTGGTATTCAGCACATATAATAGATTACCAACAGGGTTTGCAGATTGTGGCTTTTCACCAACTTTAATTCTGGAAACTATATTATCATTTGTCGTATCGATTACGGCAATGTCATTTGAACCAGAATTTATAACATATAAATACCGATTACCAACAAGAATTGCTGATCTTGGGCCACCGTCTACTTCTATGTGTTTAAGTTGATTAGTAACCCTATCAAACACCGTCAAATCGTCCCAACCTTTTGATATGATGTACAAATACCGGTCTCGTACAAAAGTTGCCCAATAAGAAATATCATCTAAACAGGTTTTACTTTTTCTTATCCAATCATCACCTTCTTTTTTTAAAATAAATATTTGTGAGCCAGTTAAACAGTAAAGTCGTGATTGGTTTTCATATTCAGCTATGATTTGACCAAGTACATTAGGAGTTTGTTGTTCAAGAACTTTATGATCATGGAGTTCTTGAAAAATTTCACCCAGTGCTTCGCTTATCTCACTATTTCGTTGAGGTTCTCTTTTTAATACAACGCTACAATGACTTGGTTCACCCAAAATTCTTGTGACAAATTCGTTAATGTCCTTCATATCAAAAACAACACGCATTGAAGGAGAGGATGAAGATGAGGCATTTGATGAAGCAGCAGGTGCTAAATGTTCATAATCCGCTGCTGCAGACGCATAAACATTTCCTATGTTCAATATTGCTACAGAAACAAAAAGCGACAAGTAAAAGTTTTTAAATTTAGACATTTTTATTCTCCATTTTTAAATTTTAATTAAATTAGTTGTGCTAGTTTTTGATTGCTATAACGAATACCATTAAGCAAGAATGGATCCCCTCCTTCGAGGGGATGACATAATTACCGCTGTTTCTGTCATCTCCGCGTAGGCGGAGATTGTAAGATTCAAATGTGCTATAGATAACTTGATGGTGTATCCATAGTGAAAGATAATTAATTCTGGAATTGGTATTAAACCATACTACCAAGCATCTAAATCAATGTGCTGAAAACTTATGAAGATTAGGGATTGATTGTATATTTTTAAGGAAAGGATCAATATTTGCAACATCATCGCTGTATAAGCGTGATGACAATAATACATTTGTAAGCGATTTTGTTTCAAAAAAGCACGTATA
>JAPLON010000096.1:0-6624 GCA_026400695.1 Pseudomonadota bacterium | reverse complement strand
TTGTGTATAGCAAGTTACATTAATCACAAATCTTATATGGCATCAAATTTCTTAATTTACAAATAAAATATCAAAAAGAGACTGATTTTTAAAAATCAAGAAAATAGAGGTTGCAACTCTATTATTTTATGTAATTTCGCACAAAGTATTTTGCTAATTGGACGATTTTGTAAATTTTTAGTATAAGAGTTGTATATAACTTTTAACTTGATGAGATATGGACTGTTTATCATTAATTATTATCGGCTGCGGAGCCTTAGCAATTGTTTATGCTATATTCGCATCCAGCAGCGTTTTTGCGTGCTCTGCGGGAACCGAACGTATGCAAGAAATTGCACAAGCTATTCAAGAGGGAGCGAAAGCTTATCTTAATCGCCAATATATCACCATTAGCGTAGTTGGCATTTTCATTGCTATATTTCTTGGCTTTTTTATGTCAAAACTTGTAGCCATTGGCTTCGTACTTGGCGCCTTATTATCAGGATGCGCAGGTTATGTGGGAATGAATGTTTCTGTACGCGCTAACGTACGCACCGCAGAAGCTGCTCGCAAAGGTTTAACTCCTGCTCTTAATATTGCTTTTAAGGCTGGGGCAGTTACCGGACTATTAGTCGTTGGACTTGGTTTGCTCGGCATAGCCTTATATTATTTCTATTTAGTTAATACAGGGGTTGAACAACGTCAACTACTTGAAGCTTTAATTGCCTTAAGTTTTGGTGCATCTTTAATTTCAATTTTCGCACGACTAGGTGGTGGTATTTTCACTAAAGGCGCAGATGTTGGAGCTGACTTGGTTGGTAAAATTGAAGCAGGAATTCCTGAAGACGACCCACGTAACCCAGCAGTTATTGCCGATCACGTTGGTGATAACGTTGGTGACTGCGCTGGTATGGCAGCTGACCTTTTTGAAACCTATGTAGTAACTATCGTAGCATCAATGCTGTTAGCAGCTATTTATTTTACTGGTGATCTACAAAATAAGTTAATGACTTATCCTCTGGCTTTAGGCGCAGTTTGTATAGTTGGAAGCGTTGCTGGAACATTTTTTGTACGCTTAAGTTCTGATGACAACATTATGAAAGCTCTTTACAAAGGTTTGATAGCAGCAACGGTAATCTCTGCTGGACTAATCTATTGGGTAACAAATTACATATTTGGAAGTGTCACAGAAGCTATGGTAATTAATGACCAAACTTTTAGCATAACCTCTTTGCATATTTGTGGCTTAACAGGGTTAGCAGTAACAGGTTTGTTAGTCTGGGTGACAGAATATTATACATCTACTTCGTATAATCCAGTACGCAGCATTGCGCAATCATCTACAACTGGACATGCAACTAACATTATTCAGGGACTGGCTGTTTCATTAGAAGCAACAGCTATACCGGTAATTATTATTTGCTTGGGTATTTTAGTAGCGCATTTACAAGCTGGTATATTGGGCATAACTGTTGCAGCAACTTCAATGTTAGCTTTAGCAGGTATGATTGTAGCTCTTGATGCTTATGGCCCTGTAACAGATAACGCTGGTGGTATTGCTGAAATGGCAGATTTACCAAAATCAGTACGTAAGGTGACAGATGCCTTAGACGCAGTTGGTAACACAACCAAAGCAGTAACTAAAGGTTATGCCATTGGTTCAGCTGGCCTTGCGGCGTTAGTGTTGTTTACAGCCTATACACAAGACCTTAAACACTATTTCCCATCGCTTTCCGTACAATTTAGTTTGGAAGATCCGTACGTATTAATCGGATTGTTGATTGGTGGTATGTTACCCTTCTTGTTTGCTTCAATGGGTATGAAAGCAGTTGGTCGCGCAGGTAGCGCAGTTGTTGTGGAAGTACGCCGCCAATTTAAGGAAATACCTGGAATCATGGAAGGCACAGCTAAACCAGATTACAGTGCAGCTGTTGATATGCTTACAAAATCAGCTATCACAGAAATGATCCTGCCATCAATGTTGCCAGTACTTGCACCAGTGGCTATGTATTTCTGCATTAATTTCATAGTTGGACAAACTGAAGCTTTTGCTGCATTAGGCGCTATGCTAATGGGGACAATCGTAACTGGATTATTTGTGGCTATTTCTATGACCTCTGGTGGCGGCGCATGGGATAACGCAAAGAAATACATTGAAGATGGTCACCATGGTGGTAAAGGATCTGACGCACATAAAGCCGCTATTACCGGTGATACTGTGGGTGATCCTTACAAAGATACAGCAGGACCTGCAATTAACCCAATGATTAAGATTATTAACATCGTGGCATTATTGCTTTTGGCAATTTTGGCTCGTTAATTGCGAACTACAAAAATTGGGCGAGCTTTCACGAGCTCGCCTTTTTTATTCTGAACTTGCAAATTTAAAAATTAAGATCAATGTTTAATAAAAATCATCATTAGGTATCTTTCATAAAAGTTTGAACACCTAAATTTCGTATAAATTATTTACAATAGTTTGCGACTTGCCAAAATATAGTGTAATAATCTATCGAATGCTTTGCGATTATAATAAGCAATAAAATCAGAAATTACATCTTTTACAAAAGCAGGTTTAGCCATGCAAGATAATATTCGAATTCGAGGTGCCCGTGAACACAACCTAAAAAATGTTCACATAGATATTCCACGTAATAAACTAGTGGTAATTACCGGACTTAGCGGTTCAGGAAAATCATCCCTAGCCTTTGATACACTATACGCGGAAGGACAGCGCCGTTACGTGGAAAGCCTATCAACATACGCAAGGCAATTTTTGCAACTTATGCAAAAGCCAGATGTTGATTCAATAGAAGGCCTAAGCCCAGCAATTGCAATTGAACAAAAAACCACTTCAAAAAATCCACGCTCAACAGTTGGCACGGTAACAGAACTTTATGATTATATGCGACTTCTGTTTGCGCGTATTGGTGTACCACATTCGCCAGCCACAGGTTTACCTATTGATGCCCAAACAGTCAGCCAAATGGTTGACCGAATTTTAGCAATGCCTGAAAAAAGTAAAATTTTACTAATGGCTCCGATCGTCCGAGACCGTAAGGGTGAATATAAAAAAGAATTATTAGATCTACAAAAAAAAGGATTTCAAAGAGTTTTTATCGACGGTAAAGTCTACACCATTGAAGAAACCCCAGCTCTTAACAAAAAAGTTAAACACACTATTGCAGTAGTGGTAGATAGGTTAGTAATTGGCAATCCAGAAGAATTAAAAACTCGTTTAGCTGATTCAATTGAAACCTCATTACAGTTGAGTAACGGCTTACTCTGGGTACAAGACTCTACTTCACAAGAAATTATAACCTACTCATCAAAATTTGCTTGTCCTGTTTCTGGCTTTGCCTTAGAAGAAATTGAACCAAGATTATTCTCGTTTAACAGCCCGCAAGGTGCTTGCACCACCTGTGATGGCTTAGGCATAGAAATTATTTTTGATGAACAAGTAGTTGTACCTAATCATAACCTAAGCCTAAGAGATGGTGCAATTGCACCTTGGTCAGCTCAAGAGGACCTAGCCACAAGTAAACGTGGTCAACTAACTTACGAATATTATGCTCAAGTTTTAGAAGGGGTAGCTAGCTACTATAGTGAAAGCACAACAGTGCCATTTAGTGAGCTTTCTGCAGATCTGCGCAAGACACTACTATATGGCTCTGGCGATAAAATCGTACCAATTGTTTACAACGACGGAACTCGTAAATATATTTCTAAAAAACCCTTTGAAGGGGTCATTCCCAACTTAAGGCGCCGCTGGCTAGAAACAGAGAGTGATTGGACACGAGAATTTTTACGGAGATTCCAAAACGAAAACCCATGTCACAGCTGTAATGGACACCGCCTGAAAGACGAAGCTTTGTGCGTAAAAATTGCCAAACTGCATATTGGAGAAGTTGGCATGTTTTCCATAAACAATGCCTTGAGCTGGTTTGAAACTATTGAACTTTCTAAAAAACATCAAGAAATTGCTGACAAAGTTTTAAAAGAAATTCGCAACCGACTAAAATTTTTAGTAGATGTAGGTCTGGGGTATTTAACTTTAGCACGAAATGCTGGAACTCTTTCCGGTGGAGAAAGCCAAAGAATTCGCTTAGCATCTCAAGTTGGCTCAGGACTTACAGGTGTGCTTTATGTACTAGATGAGCCATCAATCGGACTACACCAACGCGATAATGATCGCCTACTAGATTCTTTACGTAACCTGCGTGATTTAGGAAATACAGTGGTAGTGGTTGAACACGATGAAGACGCCATCCTAACGGCAGATTGGGTAATTGATATGGGTCCAGCTGCAGGTATTCATGGGGGAGAAGTTATTTCACAAGGTACTCCCAAAGACATAATTGCATGCACTAGGAGCTTAACAGGACAGTACCTTAAAGGAACAAAATCTATTCCACTACCTACTCAACGACGCTCTGGCCACAAAGACAAATTTTTGCACTTAAAAGGTGCCAAATCGAACAACTTAAAAAATGTTGATGTAACGCTTCCTTTAGGTACGTTTACGTGCGTAACAGGAGTTTCCGGCGGAGGTAAATCCACCCTAATTATTGAAACTTTATACAAAGCGCTTAATCGTCAATTTAATTATGGGCGTGACCTACCAGGAATTCACCAATCACTAGAAGGAATTGAGCATATCGATAAGGTAATTGATATTGATCAATCACCAATTGGGCGTACACCTCGTTCAAATCCAGCTACCTATGTAGGATGTTTTACACCTATTCGCGAATGGTTCGCAGCAATGCCAGAGGCTAAATCCAGAGGATACTCCCCCGGGCGTTTTTCATTCAACGTAAAAGGTGGTCGTTGCGAATCTTGCCAAGGTGACGGTGTTGTTAAAATTGAAATGCACTTTTTACCTGATGTCTATGTTGAATGTGATCAATGTCACGGAAAACGCTACAATCGTGAAACTCTGGAAATTACATACAAGCACAAAAATATTGCTGACATATTAGATATGACTGTTGAAGAAGGAGCAGATTTCTTTGAAAATAACACGGCTATAATTGATAAGCTAAGAGCTCTAAAACAAGTAGGCCTCGGTTATATTAAGATTGGTCAACAAGCAACTACATTATCTGGTGGAGAGGCACAACGCATAAAACTTGCCAAAGAATTGTCACGCCGAGCCACTGGAAAAACCTTGTATATTTTAGATGAACCAACCACCGGACTACACTTTGAAGACATACGCAAACTGCTAGAGGTGTTGCATCATTTAGTTGAACAAGGTAACACCGTATTGGTAATTGAGCACAACCTAGAAGTTATTAAAACGGCTGACTGGATAATTGATATGGGTCCAGAAGGTGGAGATAAAGGCGGTGAAATCGTGGCAACAGGAACTCCAGAAGAAGTAGCTGATGTCCTAAAGAGTTACACCGGAAAATATTTAAAACCTCACCTTAAGACACGCATAAGTAACATAAGGTAGCCCACATAATATGTAGGCTATCAGTATCGGCACTTGTAGAGGACTTGGCTTACTATTGGGCACGTCCACAACAAATTAATTGAAACAGACAGCACCTCCCGGATTTTTTAGAGTAAAGTGTTCTTGTTACAGTTACTGTCTTTGTAACAGGAATTGGGATTTTGCGTTTTGATTCCTCCATTACTTTTTCCAGAAATGGTCGAAGTACCTCGAGACTGCTGATTCTTATGGAAAATAGTTGCGCATACCAACTCCAGGCTTCATCATCTTGTGAATGAGCAGAAAATAAATACGGGTTAGATAGCTCATTGACAGCAGCATGCATCCCTTCAATCGTAGCTTGAGCTTTAACAGCTCTACAATTCTTTTGTTTTAGTGGGCGTGAATCTAAAATATTGTTGAACCATGTTTTGATGGTGGGGTGTTTAGTGACCATTTTCAACGCTTCTAGGGTTGGATGTGACAACCTCTGCTTTCCATCAAGATCCAGTGAGATCGCAAGAACTAAATCAACCCTAGACTGTGTTTGCTGATCAGATGAGAATGTCGTAGTCGAATATAAAGCCATGCGGTCCTGTGTATTCAATATCGCTCTGTGTCGTTCTACCTGCTCCTTGAATAACCCAAGAACATTTCGATAACCAGAACAAAATGCATTTAAAAAAATGTATACTTCACTAAAAATTGATTTTAATTGGCTTTCATCTGCTGTTACAGTAAGCTTCTTGAACTGAGCTAGGAGCTCATCCATTTTGTTGCTTGATGTAGGAGTTCTATGATCAGTAATCAATGCACTTAAGGCAGTATTTTCATCTATAAATACTTTTTCTAGTGCTTCATACAGGCTACACTTTTCGTTTTCAGAAGATGGGGATATGGGAGCATGGATTGGGTAGCCGTTACTGCTAACGTCATCATAATAATTTTGGTTTCGGGGAGAAATATGCTCTTTTTCTCTTGATGGCACATTTAGTAAATCGGCCGCTATTCCATTAGTCATAGTTATAGAAATTGTTACTAGCGATAGCGCAGCAGCATAAAAAGTTTGGGGCTGTACCAGATAACACGATAAAGTGTTATAAGGTGAATGATGAGAAAGAGCCGATTAAGTAAAGTTAAACAAGAACGCTTACTAGAGTATTTTGTAGCAGGAGTAACTGCGAGATGTGCTGCTAGTCTGATAG
>JAPLON010000166.1:1314-2052 GCA_026400695.1 Pseudomonadota bacterium | reverse complement strand
CTTGTTGTAGAGACGCCCATTTATGGCGTCTATATCTTTATCTGTAGTTATCGTATCTCCAGATATTAGCCCCGCCAATTCTCTATTGATAGTTCCGACATCCTCCTAAATTCTTTTTCATTTGAGGTAACTAAAATCAGCTTATGATTTAATGCAGTACCTGCAATTAAAGCATCATAACTGCCGATAGGCGTTCCTGATTTTCGCATTTGTGCGCGTAAAAGCGCTGACATTTTTGCATCAGTTTCGGTATATGGCAAAACAGTGACGTTGGAGATAATTGCTTGAATAATGGGTTTTAATTTTTTTGTACGTTGCGGGTCATATAATAAGCCGTACTCGAGTTCCATCACGGTGATGCTAGAAATTGCAATGTCAGAAGGGGCTGTATGTTTTAAGTGTTGTGCTGTGTTTGCATCACCTTTCACAAAATCGATGATGCAGCAGGTATCCAATAAGTATTTCATTTAAAGGGGTCCCCTTTTTCTTTCTTTAGTTCTGAACGATAGGATTCAAATCGGGGTGCATCTTCCATTCCTTTGAAGTTTTGAATACACGACGGCCATTCATGGGTTTTGTGACCTTCCAGCCATTCCGAAATCGCTTCGCGAATAAGGGCGTTGCGTGTTCTACCTAAGGTTGTAGACATCTCTTGTAGTTGTTGTCCCAAGTCGTTCTCGATATAAATATTGATATTCATGACTTACCCCAGCTATAACATACTATAACATAGCATAT
>JAPLON010000166.1:931-1297 GCA_026400695.1 Pseudomonadota bacterium | reverse complement strand
TCTTAAAATTCAGCAATACCGTGTTTTGGCAATAGCGCTATGGAGCAGTGGGCTTTTCACCGGAGTTAGTATCTTTTTCTTGAGCAGCTGTCATGGGCCCTGCTTTTTCTTTTTTAGGTTGAAATAGAGCGTGCGTATTATTGCTATAGCCTTGCGACCTTGCATAACTTCGCCAGTCTGCAGTACGTGTTTCAGCTCCTTTTCTAATGGCATTTTCTGTCGCGATTTTAGCGACGTCTAATTTTTGCTTTCCATCGCTTATTTTGTTTGTTGCTGTTAACTTGTCTGTTTCTGTCGCATCTTTGTCTAGCAAGATTTTATTCGCGATTTCAACTCCATTTTTGACTTTTTTTGCGGCTTCTTGAA
>JAPLON010000166.1:0-860 GCA_026400695.1 Pseudomonadota bacterium | reverse complement strand
CGTTTTGCTTCATTTTTTGCAACCTCAAATGCTTCAAGTTTGATAGGCTCCATTCTTTCTATTTCAGCCTTATGCGCTACCACCTGTAAATCACTTTCCAAATTACCCCTTGTTTTCTCGCGCACACTTGCAAGTGCATCGCCTATTTTATTTTTAAGGCTGATAAACCAGTTTGTTTTTTTGGGTTCTTCAGTTGCCGCAACTATTAGATTAAGTGCTTCGCTTATGGCAGTAATATCTCTTTTATTGACGTTATCTTTTAAAGTTAATAGCGCCACAATTTTACTTTTATTTTCTGGGGTAAGATCATTCAATAATGCATTGTCTTTGGTAAGATCATTCAATGATGTATTGTCTTTGGTAAAGATCAGAATTATGAAGTCAGTGGCACTTTTATCTTCGCTGTTTATTATTCTCCTTATTGCAGCCTCAATGCTGGATTTAGCCACTTTGATTTTAGTTGAAGTTTCAGCTTGTTGAGCAATTTCTAATGCTGTTTCTTCTTCAGCTTTTTTTCGAATAGTATAAGGATCTGTTTTTTCAAATATCACAACGTAATCTTTCACTTTATCTGCAGGTTTTTCTAAGGCTTTCCAGGGCGTTTTAAATAGAGTTTTAAATGCATCGCTCACGTTGCCAGTAAAGTTAGATTTCCCTGTTGTCCATTTATCGATTGCGGCATTGATTGCGCCACCAATAACTGCGCCGATAGCGAGCACGGGGGACGCAGCAAGGATGGCTACTTTTCCTACAAATTCAAGAAGTCCTGCACCAGCGCCAAGAATTTTTACGACTTGCGCTTTAGCATACTCCCGAGGTCTTCCGTCTGCACTACTTAAGCGTTTTACCAACTCTATGGG
>JAPLON010000005.1 GCA_026400695.1 Pseudomonadota bacterium | reverse complement strand
GGGCTCGGGACTTAGGTCTCCATTTGCGTGAAACATAAACAAAAAGATACGCTAGATATAGTTAATCAAATTGCTTAGAAATACGGTATGAGTCTTTGAAAGAGACATATTAGTTATGAAGCTCTTGTCATCCTTATCAAGAAATCAGAGAGAGTCTATTGGGTTACTGCAGATAGGTACTTTCCTTGAGTATTTTGATCTAATGCTTTATGTGCATATGGCGGTACTCTTGAATGAGTTATTTTTCCCAAAAACTGATCGCCATATAGCAGCGCTCATATCTGCATTTGCGTTTTGCTCAACTTATCTGTTAAGACCTCTTGGGGCAATCTTATTTGGTTGGATTGGCGATAATATAGGAAGAAAGGCCACAGTAATACTTACAACCATAATGATGTCTGTATCTTGTGTGATTATGGCTAATGTACCTACTTATGCGCAAATAGGGATATCTGCGGCGTGGGTGGTTACTTTTTGCCGTATCATTCAAGGTTTGTCCTCTATGGGGGAAATTATAGGTGCGGAAATTTATTTGACAGAAACGATTGAAACTCCAGCTAGATACCCAGTTGTAGGGTTAATTGGATGTGCAGCTGCTGTAGGATCATTGTTTGCGTTGTTTATAGCATCTTTAACCACATCATCTGGATTTAATTGGCGTACTGCTTTTTGGATTGGGGCATGTATTGCTGTGGTAGGATCAATTGCCAGAACACGCCTTCGGGAAACATCTGAGTTTATAAATGCGAAGAAACACTTAAAAACTCTTGGTCGTAATAAACATGAAAGTGTAACCGAGAATTACAAAGGAAATGTTAACATCAAAACAATTATTGCCTGTTTTTTAATTCAAAGTGGTTTTCCAATCTCGTTTTTCTTTGCTTACATCTATTGTGGAGATATTTTAAAAAACCAATTTGGATACAGTCCAGAGCAAGTAATTCATAATAATCTAAGTGTTGCAGCTATGGAATTGGCTGGGTTTTTAATATGTGTTTTTATAAGTTGTAAAACTCACCCTATGAAAATATTAAAAGCTAAAGTTTATATCGTGCTACCTTTTGTCTTGTTGTTACCATTTATTTTGAATTCTCTAAGTTCTCCAAAGTCATTACTTTTAGTGCAATTATTTTGTATGCTTTTCTCTTTGACTGATTTGCCAGCTTCAGCCATTTACTATAAATATTTCCCTATTTTGAAGAGATTTACGTACACCGTATTTATATTTGCATTATCTAGAGCCATTATGTATACGACCACATCGTTTTTGTTAATTTATTTAACAAATCAATTAGGTCATTTTGGGTTGTGGTTTATTATTATTCCCGTAATATTTGGTTTTTCTTGGGGAGTGCGCTATTTCGAAAAACTTGAATTTTCTAATAATACTTCAAATTTAAAAGCCAAGCTTGAACAGGCTGCTTAATCAGAGCAGACTGTCGTGATGTGCATTTGAGAACGTAAAATTTAAAACGGCAGTCTTTTTCGGATTGCACTTAGATGTCGGTCAACAGATTTTCTCACACACCAGCTTACAGCTTCAATGAGCAGGTTAGAACAGGAAAAGCGATTTGTAAGTGTAGGCGAGATTCCTCCAAACTTTTTTTTACGAAGATATTCTTTTGCTGCCCGTTCACCTTGATGATCAAACAAACAGTCAGTTATAAGTGCAATTCGTTTTAGGTTAGGAAATAAATTTTGTTCACATATGGCTTCAATGTGCCACGGTATATAGTCTGCCCTATGCAAATCTGAAAGATTTATAGTCAATTTACTAACAGATGCCAAATCTTGTTGGTTTCTTTCCGCATGTCGCTTAATAAGAAAAGCGTATCTTGCATTTAGTTCAGTTTTTATGGTTTCCGTAGATATTCCTGTGTGGGATCCTATGGAAACCTTAAAACTATCTCTAGTTGGTTTTATTTCCTTACCTGTATCATGATCTGTCATAGTCAGGGTTCCTGTACGCAACATATATTCGGGACGTAGGCAATGGATAGATAATGCTGTGTCTTCCTTTCTGATTCTATCGTAAAGGTTTAGAAGATGCTCTACGCCTGCCAGTTTATCTTGAGTAAAATCGTGGACATCTTTTATTTTTCCTCGTTTTTTTTGTTCTTTGATAAATTCTTCAGCAGATTCATTTAGTACGTCCCAATATGGATTGTTTTTGTTTTTTGAGACAATTTTTCTGATTTTATCTTCTGATGTTTCAGGATCTTTTATCACTTCGTATAACTTCATGAAAGCGGGGTTGCCGGCAGCCTCTAATTTTCTGGCGGCAGCTTTTACTTTTTCTTCAAAAGTTGCAGTGTTACCTAACGTAGTTTTGTGGCAAGTGGAAAGGGCATGTCTGGTGTATGGGCTGTCATCAACTTCACCTGCTACGAGTTGGCTGCATGACAATAATGCCAGGGTAATGCTTGTTGCTTTTGTGCCCATTTTTATATTTCTTGTGTGCTAGTAACATGATTGAATGCTCATAAATATAGTTTGGTTTTCCAAAAAAACAAGATATTTATGAAGTAATAATGAAATTAAATTAAATATGTGGGGTAAATAACTCTGGCGTTACAGTAGCATGTGCACAAATTTGAACATTTTAAATATCCAAATTTGTACACACTTAGTTCAGGAAAGTATCTAATCTATGTGCAATTTTCTTAACAATCCTGCAATTGTCTCAATAAATCTGGAGCAGCACGTATAACGGTATTCCCACACATCTTCATTGTTTGCACGCAAGGTTATTCCTTGAAGGTATCTATGAGAAGCTTTTATTGTTTTGTAATTATTTTCGAGATAGTTTTGAGCGGCTACAGCGCCTTGATCGTCATACCAATAATTTGTCATAAGGACAAGTTCTTCCATGTTACGGAATAATCTTTGACCGCAAACGGTTTCAATGTGTCCTGGGATGCAATCACTATCATATAGATCAGAGAGATCAGTCGTGACGTGTAGAACGTCAGACAAATTTAATGCGTTTTGCGCTGCATATAATCCTATAAGGAACCCATACCTAGTTCTTATTTCTGCTGTTTGTTCAAGTGCTGTTAGGCCAGCAGGAAATCCTGTTACAACTCTATCACCAATAATTGACTGTGGGCGAAAGCAGCGAAGGGATAGAGAGTCCTTTATTTCGTTATAAATAATACTTTCATATATATCAGCAAGGTGATTAAGCGTGGTTGATCTTTGTAGTGCAAAAAGCCTTAATTTTTCCATTACTGGGGCTAGTTTTCTTTGTCTATCAATAGCTCTTTCAAGAGCCGTATCGACAATTGTTTGACCTGGAATACCTACAAAAGCTGAAGCAATCTTTCTTTTGTCAGCTTCATTGACTTCTAAATCAGTTATAAAGGCGGTTGCTGTATAAACCATTCCTATTTGATGTATAGTTCCTGTAACAGCACTTAAAATACCTTTTCTTTGTCGCCTATCATTATTTTCGTCAACTTTGGGGCTAGCTGCAGAAAATATATGCCCGCTTAAAAATAATACTGATATGGCTATGTTTAATGTTTTTATAATCATTTTTGAATTTCCTTATTAGTGGAATGTGTTGTTAGTATGCATGAGTGCCTGTAAATATAATTGTGCTTTATACAAAAAACAAGATATTTACTGATGATGTCTATTGAATAAAAATAATAAAATTTATGACCTGAGTTGGGGTAGCTTTTTTGCTTTGACAATCTTCGTATGACAGTCATTTTTTAATTCGCTATAATGCCAGGAAAATAAAGCAGTATAAGAAGATGTTAGATAAATTTAATCCACAATCATTTGAAGATCAGCTATACGGCGAATCGGAACAATTTTTTAAGGCCAATTTAAAAAATTCAGCATCTCCTTATACAATCATGATGCCTCCTCCAAATGTCACAGGCTCGCTACATTTGGGACATGCCCTTACCTATACCCTGCAAGATATTTTAATTCGTTTTAAGAGGGCCACAGGTTTTGATGCGCTCTGGCAACCAGGAACTGACCATGCAGGTATTGCCACTCAAATGGTTGTGGAAAGACAATTAGCCGAACAGGGGCAGTCACGTCATGATCTTGGGCGTGAGGATTTTTTAAAGAAGGTTTGGCAGTGGAAGGAATACTCCGGTAATGCAATCGTTACTCAACAAAGGCGTTTACGTATTTCTGCTGATTGGGATCGCTCACGCTTTACTATGGATGAAGGTCTTTCAAGTGCCGCTGAAAAAG
>JAPLON010000031.1 GCA_026400695.1 Pseudomonadota bacterium | reverse complement strand
ACTTTATACAGACGTTTTAGTGGAGGCATAAATGGCAACAATAACTGTTCGTGAAGCTTTACGCGATGCTATGGCAGAAGAAATGCGCATTGATGGCAATGTTTTTGTTATGGGTGAAGAAGTCGCAGAATACCAAGGGGCTTATAAGGTAACTCAAGGTCTACTACAAGAATTTGGTGATAAGCGGGTTATTGATACACCAATTACTGAGCATGGCTTTGCCGGTCTTGGAGTAGGGGCGGCCTTTCTGGGGTTACGTCCGGTTGTTGAGTTTATGACCTTTAACTTTTCTATGCAGGCAATAGACCATATCATTAACTCTGCCGCTAAGACTTTATACATGTCTGGAGGTCAAATGGGTTGCCCGATTGTCTTTCGTGGCCCGAATGGGTCAGCGTCTCGGGTTGGGGCACAGCATTCCCAATGCTTTGCTAGCTGGTATGCCCACATTCCTGGATTAAAAGTGGTGGCGCCATACAGTGCCGCAGATGCAAAGGGCTTATTAAAATCTGCGATTCGTGATCCTAATCCGGTGATTTTTTTAGAAAATGAACTGCTTTATGGTTCTTCATTTGATGTACCTGATGACGATAACTATTTGGTGCCAATTGGAAAGGCAGCGGTTGTGCGTGAGGGAACAGACGTAACTATAGTAGCTTTTTCCCTTTGTGTGCGTCATGCTTTGGAAGCGGCAGCTGCTTTAGCAGAAATGGGAATAAGCGCTGAGGTTATTGATCTGCGATCAATTCGTCCCCTTGATACAGAAACTATTTTAAACTCGGTTCGAAAAACTAACCGTTTGGTTACTATAGAAGAAGGTTGGCCATTTTCAGGCATTGGTTCTGAAATTTCTGCACTAGTTTGTGAGCAAGCATTTGACTATTTAGATGCTCAGCCAATTAGGGTATGTGCTGAAGATGTGCCATTGCCATATGCGGCTAACTTAGAAAAGCTTGCTCTACCTAATGTTGAAAAGCTAATTAAAGCTGTAAAAACTGTTTGTTATAAGGACTAACCAATGCCAATTCAAATTCTGATGCCAGCCTTAAGCCCAACTATGACTGAGGGTAACCTTGTAAAGTGGTTAAAAAATGAGGGTGATAAAATTAAAGCAGGTGAGACCATTGCTGAAATTGAAACCGACAAAGCCACAATGGAAGTTGAGGCGGTAGATGAAGGAATATTGGGTAAAATAGTTGTTCCAGCTGGAACTGACGGAGTGCAGGTTAACCAGCTTATTGCTGTAATTTTGGAAGCTGGCGAAGATGCTTCCGCGATTAATATTGCAGCAGTACCACAAGCGGCACCTAAAGCTGTAGAGTTGCCAATAACGCTTCCATCTAATTCTTCAAAATCAGAGATAGTTGTGCATTCAGCACAAACAGAGCGTGTGTTTGCAAGCCCATTAGCAAAAAGGTTGGCAACTGAAAAAGGAGTTAATCTGCATAACATTCAAGGTTCAGGTCCCCATGGGCGTATTGTTAAAAACGATATAGAGAATTTTTCAAGCGCCACTGCACCAGGTATAATTGCAAACGTTAGTGCTTTTGAAGATATTAAGCTAAATGGCATGCGCAAAACTATTGCTAAACGCTTAACCGAAGCTAAGCAAACTATTCCACATTTTTATCTAACGGTAGACTGCGCGATTGATGAACTACTAAGTTTACGCACCAAAATTAATGCCATGCCAAATGCTAAAACTAAATTATCTGTTAATGACTTCTTTGTTAAAGCTGTGGCTTTAGCACTTATGGATGAGCCAAATGCAAATGTTACTTTCCATGGGGATTACGTGCGTCGTTACGCCCAGGCAGATGTTTGTGTTGCAGTAGCTATTGATGGTGGTTTGGTAACTCCAGTTGTGAAGGCTGCAAACCTAAAATCTTTAACTCAAATTAGTTTGGAAGTAAAAGATTTGGCCCAAAAGGCTAAGGCTGGTAAGTTGGCACCAGAAGCTTATCAAGGTGGTAGCTTTACAATTTCTAACCTAGGTATGTTTGGAATTAAGCATTTTGATGCAATCATTAACCCACCTCAAGCTTGCATTTTGGCAATTGGTGCGGGTGAACAACGACCTGTTGTGATGGCTAATAAAGTTGAGATTGCTAATATAGTAACTTGCACCCTTTCTATTGACCACCGTGCTCTTGATGGTGCAGTTGGGGCTTCATTTTTAAAGGCTTTGAAGGGATATATTGAAAATCCATTTAGTATGCTTAATTACATTTAGCTATTTCAGGGGCATCTCACGGCTTCGTGACAAGAAATTTTTTTGTTGCAAAATATGAATCTTATCGCTGTTCGGGAGTGTTTTTCCAGGGAAAAAAGTTGTAGCAATGATGCAATATGGCTAAGAAACTTAATATTTTTATCAAGTATTTTAACCCATTTTTTACTACTTTTAGCACATTTTAATAAGAGATTAACAGCTTTACAAAAGGCCATGAAAAAGTTAGATTGAAAACTGTAACATAATTCAATAGAGGTCCTTTATGACAAAATTTCAACATCCAAACCTTTCACGACTTAGCTCATGCTTAATGGTTGCCGATATAAAAAAATCTATCGATTTTTATACCAAAGCTTTTGGTTTTGAAGTTTTAGAAACAAACGAACGAGAAGGAGTCTTAATAGGAGCAGCTCTAAAACTTGGCGATGTTTCCTTTTTGTTGTCTGTTCTAAATTCATTTTATATGCGGCCTTTGGCAAACGCTGGAGGTGAGGCGAAAACACCAATACAAACTGGCATTCGCTACGGCAGTAGTGTTTATGCATATTGTCCAAATGTTGATGAACTTTACGTTAACGCTATGGCCTCTGGGGCGCAATCATTAGCTGAACCGCTAGATTCTCCATGGGGAGATCGCTTTTGTCAGTTGCGTGATCCTGACGGGTATGAATGGGCATTTGCTACGTATACTAATGCTGCTTAGTATGCTGGGATACATTTAATGGACTTATCTTCATTGAGACCTTAAATATGGAAGAAGAATTCCCTAAAGTTGATATTTATCCGCCGCAATGTCATGCGCAAAGTGTAATTGGATGCAATGTAGGTATGCGCCCTTACCGTAGTGGTGGAATACGTTTAGAGCTGGAAAAAATAAATGATGACCAATCTGTTTATCATAATTATGGACATGGTGGAGCTGGGGCAAGTTTAGCCCCAGGCTGTGCAAAATATATAGTAGAACTTTTCAGTAAAACAGAAGGGGTTTGCAAAGAAGTAGCCGTAATAGGATCAGGTTATGCTGGCCTATTTACAGCTCAGTTCTTAAACGAAAGGGGCTATAAAGTAACTGTATATGCAGCACAAATGCCTGAAAAAAATTATGTTTTTAAAGAAAATCATCCATGCATAACTTCATTAGTGGGGGGTGGCTATTGGATGCCATTTGGTGTGGATGCAGGTGATATATGCCTGTTTGAACAATTACAAAAAGATTCCTGGAATTACTACCATAGCAAAATCGCTGATCATAGCTTACCGGGTCTAAAAATTAGAAACGCTTATTCTTTATTTCCAGATGATCCTTTAGCTAAGCATCCTTTAGTTGCTGGGTTAATTAAGAGTGAAAAAATAAAGCTATCAGCTGATGGGAAAAATTATATACCTGCCTGGTCTTTTGAGACCATCCATATGGATGGTAATTTATTGATTCATTACCTATATGAAAATTTAAGTAAAAAAGGAATAAAGTTTATTAATAAAAAATTTAGTGTCCCATCTGATTTAAAAACACTAAATGAAAAAATAATTTTTAATTGTACAGGTGGGGGAAACTTGTTCAATGATCCCAACTTAAAAAATATTCGCGGCCAAACGCTTTACCTTACCCCTCAGCCTGAAGTGGATTATTTCCTATTTGGACCAGCTATTAATACTGATGATGGCAATTGTCCAAAATGTTCTATTTATCCAGGATCAAGGCATTTATCCGTAGGTTTAACTTACGAAAAAAGTGAAGACAAAGAATTGGAGGTTAACCAACAAACCCTAGAAATGCTTAGGTTAAATGTTGAGCATTTAGTTAACCTGTTAACAGGAAAAAGCAGCCCATAATATTTATTAAAGCTGTTTAATTACTTAAAGATTTAACCTAACCAAACTTCTCGCATATAGCTTGCTGATTGAGTGATATACGGATTGTGATTTTTTTGCACTTTAAATATTTCTGCTTCCCTTTTCTTTTCAGGCTCACTAGGAGGATATTTTTCATGCCATTCAACCATTGTCTTAATATCGATTAATTCATTCATTCTTGGTAAAAGCCATTGATACCTTGTAAGGATATAAGCGCATGCCCTTGCTGCCATACCCTTGGCTTCGTCATTTGGTTCAAATTTTTTATCTTTAGTGGAAACTTTACAACCATACTTACTGATATTTTTGGCTACATCTGCGTCATTAACACCTTTAACGCTGCCATTATAAATAATATCAGCTTTAGAATCTGGTACCGCAGCAAATTTATATACACTATTAGAGCTATCAAAATTAATTGATTGGCTTGCGTAAATGTTATGAAGATCTGAATTTATCACTTTTTGACTTGTATATGGTGAAAAAAAACTTTGAGGTACAACATGGATAAAATCAGTTGCATTCTTTGCGCTACCACCAGTATATATGGTGTGCTCTCCACTTACTTTTTGCACGCCACCAAGTAACTGTAGTGCTTCTGGATGACTGAATCTAGTGTGATGATCTAATTTAAATTTTGCACTTACATGCCCTAACCTTCTTCCTAATTTATAAAGAGACTTTGTGTTAAAATGTTCTACCTTGGTGTCATTAAGTAATTCATTTACTGTGTCACTTGCGCAAGTTGACATACTAGCAGAAGCGTTTGAAAAATAGGAAAAAAATGCCCAAAAAAAGTAAAAAATTGCAATTCT
Source organism: Pseudomonadota bacterium (assembly GCA_026400695.1). Classification (GTDB taxonomy): domain Bacteria; phylum Pseudomonadota; class Alphaproteobacteria; order Paracaedibacterales; family CAITNM01; genus CAITNM01. The sequence goes on along the minus strand of JAPLON010000031.1, from coordinate 4,931 downwards.
TAACATGACATAAACCTTTAACAGAAATATAATTACATTTTTATTGTGCATTCTTTAGGTTAATAATTAGTAAACAACGTATGTTTTATTACTGTATTTTAATACTATCGTATTGAAGGTGACTATTGCTTATTGTTCATTGTTCATACTTTTGAAATGGATATACAGAAAGTTCTTCTTACTAACTGCCTAACCAAACTTCACGCATATATCTTACTGGTTGGGTAATGTATGGGTTGTGGTTTTTCTGCACATAAAATACTGCTTTTTCGCGTTTTTTTTCAGAACCGTCTGGTGGATATTTTTCATGCCACTCAACCATTGTATTAATATCAATCACTTGCCACATTTTCGTTAAAAATACTGCATATTTTGTGAAAAAATAAGCACATGCTCTGGCGACCCTGCCTTTAGATTCATTGCTAGGTTCAAACGTGCCAAGAAGTTTAGAAATTTTACAAGTACTCTTGCAAAATGTAGTTTCCAAAGATGGCGAACTATTTTCTGTTAAATAAATGAATTCCGCCCCTTCATCCGGGATTTCTGCAAATTTACAAACACCTCTAGCTAAGTTTATAGATTTGTACGCGGGATAAATGTGGTGCAAATCTGACTTCATTACTTTGACATGATTAAAAAAACTTTGCGGAACGATATGTTCGCAGTTAATTTCGTCGTTGGATTTTTTCTCATAGTATATAGGGCATTCTTTACTACACATTTGTACTATTCCATGGAGTGAAATTATGGAAAGCTTGTAATTCATCTTTCGGTGTTTTGATAAACCAAACTCATTTGTTGTGATTTTTAGTCTTTGCTTTAGTGAGGTATTGTTATTGGTTCCAAGAATTTCGTTAACTAGCTCATTATTACAACCAAAAAGACATGTATGAAAAAAGGTTGTTAATATAATAAATATAGTTTTTTGTATACCCATAGACACATCACTAAAGATATCTGTCTATTATTATGATATGTAAATAAGTTTAATAATTAGTTAAAGCATTTATTCAATTTTAAGTTCTTTTATACTTTTAAGCTGACTACTTCAAGGGAAGTACCTGAAGAATAGACAAGTCCACAGTCTGTAATTTTAAGGGTAGGAATTACAGGCAGTGCTAAAAATGAAAGTTGTAAGAAAGGTTCTTTAATAGCGCAACCAATAGTTTTTGCTATGTTGCGAAGATGTTTCAAATTTTTAGTTATGTTTTCAGCGGAATCGTAGCTCATTAGTCCTGCAATAGGCAGGGCCAAAGATGCAAGAACCTCTCCATCTTTTACTATTACAATCCCACCACCCATTTTTTGTAATGTTAAAATGGCGTGTAAACGGTCTTGGGATTTTTCTCCTACAACAATGATATTATGGCTATCGTGCGCCACACTGGTGGCAATAGCGCCTTCTTTTAACCCAAAACCATGCACAAGTCCTTTTGATGGCGGTTTTTTATGACCATAACGTTCGATAACTTGAATAGGTAATATATCGTTCTGATCGAATTTATCGTTTTTAAAAGTGGTAATAATTTCTTCAGTAATAATTTGGTTGGGAATGATTTTGATTACCCTATATTGAGCTTCGGTTAGATTATATTCCAAATCATTAACGGTTAAGTCAGGTATGTTGATGGTATTAAAAAGTGGTGCTTGAGTTTGGGATAATTGTTCCTGCGCTAAAGTAGCGTTAAATTCTGTTTCTTTATGTTCTATGCCTTTGCAAAAAATCTTTTCGATCTTAACAGTTTTCAAGTCTGAAATTAAAAGAAAATCAGCTTGATAACCCGGGGCTACTAGCCCTAAACGATCAAGTCCAAAATGGCGAGCAGCACTATATGAAGCCATAGCATAAGCTGTGTGTGGAGGTACTTGATGCTTATTGATAAGCTTTCTTAGCATATAATCAATATGACCTTCTTCAGATATATCTAAAGGATTGCGATCATCTGAACATAGCATGCAATTATGAGCATTAAATTCTCTTAATATACCAATTAGATCACTTAGGTTTTTTGCCGCAGAGCCTTCTCGCAGCATGATACCCATTCCATAAGCTAACTTTTCCTTCGCTTCTTCAAGGGTTATAGATTCATGGCAGTTAGCGATGCCGGCAAAACGGTAGGCATTTAAATCTTGGCCACGTAGGGTAGGGGCATGACCATCAATAATCGTGTCTGAAAATGCCATAATTTTTTCTAAGACTTTTTCGTCACCATTGATCACACCTGGCATATTCATCATTTCTGCCATTCCCAATACGTTTGGATGATTTTTATAACCAACCATATGTTCTTTGGAAAAAACGCCACCATTTGTTTCAAAATTTTCAGCAGCTGGTACGCAAGATGATACTTGAACAAATAAGTTTTGGTGCATTTTTTCAGAGCAACGCAAAATCCATTCAAATCCTGTTGAATTTAAAACATTAGTAATTTCATGTGGATCACAAATAGCAGTTGTTGTTCCTTTTGATAAAGTTTTTCGTTCAAATTCAAATGGGGTCATCATGGAAGATTCAATGTGTACGTGTGTATCGATAAATCCAGGCACAATATATAAATTGGTTGCGTCAATAATTTTAGTTGCTGTTGTGTAGTCTTTCCCGATGCCCGCAATAAATCTGCCATGCACCGCCACATTGGTAACTTCACTTATGCCATTTAAGATATCTAGCCAGGTAACATTTTTAATTAATATGTCTGGTTGTTGTTTTCCTGATGCAACTTGAATACCTCCATTTAGTTCTGATAATGAAGGAGATAACTTTTTAGCCATTTTCATAAAAATTTATGGGGTCTTATCTGAGAGGTTAGATTCAAACTCTTAAGAATTTATGAATGCTACTAATAGTGCTCGAGTTATTTTAAAATCAGGGTTATATTCTTATATCGATCAGAACCTTACTAACCACATTATTTTATGCAGTACAAAAAGAAAGATTCATTGTACACGACAGCTTGGGGACAAAGTGTTCTGGTGCAAAGGAAAAAAGGTCTAAAGCGTTTATCGATGCGATTTTCATTAAAGAATAAAGCTTTCACGGTTTCAGCACCAGTGCGTTTTCCCCTTATAGAAATTATGAAATTTATTGATAGTTCTAAAGCATGGTTTGCAAAGATTATTAGTAAACAATTCGATGTTGTTGTTCCTAAAAAAGAGATTGTTCCAGGGCAAACAATTCAGTTATTGGGTTGCCAAGTTACCCTTGAGTTCATCCCAAATTGCCAAGCAAAAGTTATTTTGAATGGCAATGCGCTTGAGGTCTATGGGATTCGTTCAAAATTTGAACAGCAGGTAATGAAATATCTAAAAGATTTAGCTTATGAAAAACTTAGCGAATACAGTAATTTGTATGCAAAAAAACTTGGGGTAACCATTGCCAAAATTACAGTTAAAGAAATGGCAACGCGCTTTGGAAGCTGTACATCCGCAGGTAACCTAAACTACTGTTGGCGTATCGTATTTAGCCCAGAACCAGTGTTGGCTTACTTATGTGCCCACGAAGTTGCCCATTTAAGAGAGATGAACCACAGCAAGGCTTTTTGGGCACATGTGGAAAGTTTATGCCCAAATTACTTGCAGCTTCGAAAATGGCTAAAGCAACATGGCAAAGAGTTATTTTCGGTTGGGTAGCTGGTTAAAACTCAAAACCAGCTGCTTCTAACCCTCTAATCATATGATGGCGCCAGGCGGGCCAAGCTTTTCTTAGCTGTGACCCATGGGGAGGGTCGCAATATATTTTTCTAAGTTTTTGATTGGGGTCACGAAAAGTAATTTCAATTGATGATTTGGATCGCTCAATCCCTGCTTCTAAATACCTTTGAAATCTTTTTAATGTTTCATCAAAATCCACTTGTCTATCTATTTTTAAATTCGACATGAATTCTGCAATCGCAGCTGCACTAAACTTAGCCTCACGGGTTGTAGAACCAGCAGCTGCACCATCTCCTCTAGCCGCCTCGGCGCCACTACCACTAAACTTAGCCTTACAAGTTGTGGTACCAGCGGTAGACCCAACTCCTCCAGCCGCCTCGGCACCACGACCACTAAACATATCTTCACAGGTTGCAGAACTAGCATCCGCGCTATCTCCTCCGGCAGCTGCACCATCTTCTCCAGTGGACACTATTTTAGGTTTAGCTATTTTTGGCTTCGGTGTTTCTTCAAGTGTTTGCTCAGTTTCTGCCATTTTACTTTGTAGTTCTTGAAAAGATATTTCAAACTCCATACAAGGCCAGAAAACTGTGTTGAAAAAATACAATAGGGAAGGAAAATTTTGCCATTCAACTGTTTTAGTTTTGTTAAACTCTTCTATAGTTTGCGAGTAGGAAGAAAATTTACGTTGCATTTCTAGATAATCGTCGACATAACCATTACAGTCTGCTTCTAATAAACGTTTCTTTTTGCTTTGTTCCTGAAGGTGAATAATTCTTTTCGCGAGTCCTGTTATTTTATTTTCTATATTAGGGTCGAAACGCGTTGTTAAACCTACGTATGTAAACATAGCTTTCATTGCGTTATGAATGTTTAGTGGGTAACAGGTTTGCAGGCATTTTAGCATTTTTTTGCAGTATGGTAATTCACTATAATTACTGAAGTTAGAGAGTTGTTTTAGTGACTTTTTTAATTTTGAGTTACTGGTTCTTAACTCTAAATATGGACGGTCAATATTCAAAATTTCACCTGATTCTGATTCAATGATTTCTAACTCTAAAATTATGGGGTAAATACTCAAAGCAAGTAATAACATATTTTTTAACGGATCAAATTCTCCTTTATCAATAAACATGCAGATTAATTTCGTAGTGCTTAGTGTTTGAATATGTAGTCCTACTCCATTTTTAGATAGTTCTAATAATTTAGGGGCTGACACCTAATAATATTCTTTAAGGACCAACTTAAGGTCCTTAAGGAGCTCTCTAGGTGATCCCATA
>JAPLON010000009.1 GCA_026400695.1 Pseudomonadota bacterium | reverse complement strand
CAAAATACTCTAGTAAGCGTTCTTGTTTAACTTTACTTAATCGGCTCTTTCTCATCATTCACCTTATAACACTTTATCGTGTTATCTGGTACAGCCCCTTAATTTTTTTTATAAAATTAATAATATCTTAATAATGATCATGTATACTTTAATTATTAAAATTTATTATTGAGATGAATATATTATGTCTAAAAAACTATTACTTTTTTTGTCATTAACGACAGCTTTGCAATTGAATTGTGCTTCAAATTCTGATGCGTTAGCAGAGGAAATGTTAGGTATTCCTAAGCCTAGCGGTGTAGCAACAGTATCTACTGAAGAACACTCTGAAACTTTAGGGATACAAAAAGACGGGAAAAGAAAGCGTTACAATAAAGGATTAGGTCTTGATGATTCGGACGATGTAATAGTTGATCATATGAAAAGTTTAATTGGTGAAAGACAGCGCCGTGATTATGATATTGAGCATAGGAATCTTTCATGGTCACGCTATTTCTTTCGCATTTTTAAAAGGGGGTACTTTTATCTTTTTGGTGATGGAGAAATTTCGCCTGTTGCACAGGTTGTAGTAAGCAATACTGAAGATGATGATCTATCTGCTAAAAAACCATCTAGTGGTAAGGCTCCCATTGGTGTTTCAAAAATCGATATATTATCTAAAATGAAATTTGATTCTAGTATGGTTTATGCCCAAGGTGATATTAACTCATGTACAGCTAATGCCATTGGATTTATTATTAGATATTGGTCAGTCAAGAATGGCAAGCAACCAACTAATTTTTCAAAAACAAATCCTGATCTTTTAAATCCTTCACGCCTTTATCACTACTGTAATTCCCGATTGATAACAGGTAAATGTGGAAATGTTGGGGTAAGCGCTGAGCATGCTATATTAGCTATTGATAAGTATGGTACGTGTCCTGAAGATATAATGACAATACAAACCACTATTAAATCCACAATTAAAGAATTAACTCAAGAAGTTAAAGTTGGTCTTGGGTATCCTGTAAAGAAAAAAGATTTCCTTCTTTCGCTATCTTATCCTGTGGATAATCCTTTTGCTCCTTCTGATCCTAAGGTGGTGGATGGAACTGATCTTACTTTAGATCAGGTTGTTGCTGTTAAACCGACACTGGAAACTTATCGTTTAGCTTTTGACGCAAATTATAGTGGTTTAAGCAGTGGAACTGCAAACCCTTATGCTTTTGTTTCGCAAAAAATTAGATATGATTATTTGGAGAATGATGCTGTAAAATTCAAAGCTGCGTTAACAAGTGGTTATCCTATTTTTTGGGGGGCCAAAATTTACTCTGCTTTTACGAGTGATGCAAATGATTATGACCCAGCTAAAGGTGAAAATCCAAAACCTCTTTTTGTGCCTCTGCCAACTGAACTGTTTAATGGCACTGCTCAAACATCTGCTGGAGGTCACGCTATGGTAATTGTAGGATATGGTAATTATAATCCTGCTGCTTCTGGTAAAAATTACTTTAGGGTTCTTAATTCATGGGGTCAAAATTGGTCTGATGGTGGTTTTTGTTATTTTCCTGAAGAATATATTACTGGTAGTACTAGCGTAAGCGATGGAACTGTTGCAACTACGGATGCTGCAGGAGCTTCAACCCCTAATACAGTTTCTGCCTATGCCGTTTACTTTAAGTAGATTTTTTTCTTTTTAAATAAAACGATCGGTTTTGTTCCGGTCGTTTTTTTTATTAACCTGAGTTCAGGTTTAACACTCCCGCTAGTTTACCCAGAACTTAGGAGAAAATAGCTATAGCTAAACAACTTTAAAAATATTACATTTTTTAGATTCCCGCCTGTGCGCACTACTGTCCGGAATAAAAATGCGCGAAGTTCTGTATGGGAGGAGAGGCCTTTATTTGCTAGAGTTGATGTATACCAAAACTTCAATTCTTACCAAGATAGGCCTCATGTACAAACCTACTTTATTTTCAGAACTT
>JAPLON010000080.1:4143-7577 GCA_026400695.1 Pseudomonadota bacterium | reverse complement strand
TGTTCCTACTGAATTGTTTGATCGTCCCAAAATGGGGTTTGGGGTGCCAATTGATACGTGGCTACGTACTGATTTAAAGGACTGGGCAAATGATTTATTGTATTCTCAACCATTAGATGAATTTGGCATAGATAAGCAAATCATTGATTCTATTTGGAATAAGCATCAAAACGGATCACACAATTACCAATATAAATTATGGTGTTTATTAATGTTTCAACAATGGAGGCAGCAATACATTTCATGTTAAAAAAACTAATCTATAAAAGCCATTATCGAGGCACTAAAGAAGGTGATTTTTTATTATCGTCATTTGCTAAGTTTGCGCTTATTAAATGTTCAGATGTTGAGCAAAATATTTATGCAGATTTACTTGAACGAACTGATGCACAGATCCATGAGTGGGTGTTGAATCCTCAAATTGCACCAGAACAATTTCAAGGAATTATTTTAAAAATAGCTGATTTTCACAATTTTTAAATATCTGCTTTTATGCTACTTTTTGCACATTTTCTTCGATTGATTTTTTTTGTGCGTGGATTGATCTTGGCCACTGATTAATAACTAGCCCTAAAAATACTACTGTGCACGCTAAAATATCCAAATTGCTTAAGCGTTCCCCTAAGCATAACCAGCCAAAAAATAATGAAAAAACTGGTATTAAAAGACCGTAAATAGAAACTTTTGCAGGATTATGTTGACGCATTAGCCAAGTCCATCCGGTTAAGCCAAATAGTGTTGCGGCTATGATAATATATGCAGTAGCAAGGATCTCCATTAAACCAAAATTGTGTAGTGATTCAAAAAATACGTTTGGGCCCTCTAATATTTGAGAAAGTAAAAAGTATGGTATTGGTGGAATCAAGCTCATCCATACAGTCAGTTGCAAAATGTTAACACCTTTAAAAGTACGAGATATATTATTAGATATTCCCCAACTTAGTGCACTTAGTAGTACAAGTACGAACCCAGTAGTCGTTGAAACGCTAATAGCTTGAATCCCCAGCATGGCAACCCCGCAAAGCGCCAAAAATATTCCAAAAATTTCGCGTTTTGATAGTCTGGTTCCAAAAAATATGCATGAAATAATTGCAGTAAAAATCACTTGGGTTTGCAGAGTTAAGGCACACATACCAACGCTAATTCCTTTTTGAATCCCTAGAAACAATAAGGAAAACTTGGCTACACCAAGTATTAGACCCATGAGTAGTAATTTATTAAAAGCTACTTTAGGGCGTTTGATAAAGAAAATGAGTGGAAACGCAACAAATAGAAAGCGTATAGCTCCTAAAGTTAGTGGAGAAATAGACTGAATAGTAAATTTAATAACTACCAGATTGAAAGCCCAACACAAAGTGACGACTAGGATAAGAGCTATATCTCTTAAGGGCAACGCTAGCATTTTGCTAAAATACTGAAAAGATCTTCCCATCACTATAAAACAAAAAAATAAATAAGTGTAACTATTAAAAAATTATATTTATATTAAATTTTTAGTAGAAGGCTTGCAAAATAGTCCGGGAGTTATTATACGTAGTTACAAAGGATACTTTTGCTTCAGTTAATCTTGCCCTTAAAAGTAAAAAAAACCGCAAATAAATCTCTTATGTTCTGCTTGATCGCTTTTTTGGTTGGTCTTGTTGACATGGCTTCGGATTTGTATGTGCCAATGTTGCCTGCCATTGGTGCTGCTTTTAAGGTCAGTGAGTCTTGGGTGGGTGCGACTATTAGCATCAACTTGGTCAGCCTTGGGTTATCGGGGCTATATTACGGTAAGTTGTCAGATCGCATTGGACGTCGTCCGGTTATTATTTGGGGGTTAATTATCTTTACAATAGCCAGTTTTGCTTGCGGTTTTTCCACGAATATTGTGCATTTATTAGTTGCCAGGTTTTTTCAAGGAATTGGTGGTGGAGTAGCATTTTCTGTTGGTGTTGCTGTAGTCCGCGATTTATACACAGGTACCAAAGCAGCTGAAATGTTTTCTCGCATGCAAAGCGTTATAGTTTTGTCTCCTGCTTTGGCCCCAACTATTGGTGGTTTTATTGGTTACATATTTGGCTGGGAAATTATTTTCTACATACTATTTGTAATCGCTACGGTTTTGTTGATTGTTACTGTGATTTTTGGGGTTGAGACTTTGCCAAAAAATAAGCGCAGTAAGAAGCAAGATGTAAGTCTTAAAGACGAATATTTTTATTTTTTTAAACGACCACTATTTTTATGTTTTGCCGGTGTTCAGATTGCAACATTAGGATGGTTTTGGTCTGAATTAGGGTTTTTGCCGCAGTTGTTTGTTTGTCATTATGGTGTTGATGCTAGTTCTTTTGGCATGTATCTAGGCGTTTTAATGATTGCCTATTTTATTGGAACCTGTATTAACCAGTATTTGGTACATCGCTTTAGTTTAGAAAAATTGGTTGTGTTTGGTTTAGGAACTTTTTTCCTATCGGCTGGATTACTTTGTTTAGTCCAATGGTACGGTGCATTATCGCCATGGCTTTTTGTTTTACTTAGATTCCCATCTAGCATAGGTTTAGGGGTGGTTTTCGGTAATGCGGGGGCCTTAGCTATGGAGCAAGAGAAAAAACGTTCTGGAAGTGCTGCTGCCTTTATTGGTGCTTCTGAGCTTATGGCGGGAGCAGTTTGTATATGTATAATTGATCTTTTCGGTGCTGTTTCTGTTTATCCGCTAGCTGTGATAATGATTATCTGTAGTTTTATTTCTGTGTTGCTAATGCTAAAAGCTAATCGTTTGCAAAAAATTTAGCTGCGCTCGAACAATTTTTCTAAGGATTTTTTGTCTAACTTCACAAATGTTGGACGTCCATGATTGCATTGGGCTGACTTTGGGGTTGATTCCATTTGGCGCAATAAGGCATTCATTTCTGCAGTGCTCAATGTTCTGCCAGCACGAATGCTATTGTTGCACGCTTTGCTTGCTAATTTTTCCCAAATAATTTCTGTAGCGCTTAAGCTTTCTCCAAGACTTTTAAGGTCTTCTAAAACATCTTGAATAAAACTTTTTAGATTGAGATTGTGACAAGTAAGTGGGGTTGAATGTATAACTAGAGTTTTAGTGGAATAAACTTCAATTATAAAACCTATATCTTTAAAAACTTCCTGATTGTTTTTAAAGATCTCACAATCTATTTCGTTAAGCTCAATAAATTCTGGATGCATTAAAGACTGTGACGGCAATTTACCTTTTTCTTGGTATTGTGTCTTTAGTTCTTCATAAACAATGCGTTCATGGGCGGCATGCTGGTCTACTAGTAATAGTGCATCGCTAGTTTGGGCAATAATAAATGTTTCAAATATTTGGGCTTTAGCAAGGCCCATTGGGTAACTTGCTTCCATTTTTTGATCGGACAAGTTTAAGGAAGCAACGTATGCGGGCTCAACAAAGGCTGCTACTGGCGTTGGCCTGGCTG
>JAPLON010000080.1:0-4105 GCA_026400695.1 Pseudomonadota bacterium | reverse complement strand
GAAGGATAAGTATCCTTCAAAATTGGTTTATGGTAGTAGGAACTGCTGGCAGCAGAAGAATGCTGTGCAGGCCTGCTAGATGTTTTAAATGAGTTGACGATAGCAAGACTCATTTCCGGTGATGATGCGTGTTGTGCGCCCTGCAATGACTGCTTAACAGCTTGAATTAAAAAGCTTCTTATGAATTGGCTATCGCGAAACCGTACCTCAGTTTTAGCCGGGTGTACGTTAACATCTACTTCACGTTTGTCTAATGTAAGAAACAATGCAGCCATAGGGTGTCGACCGTTCATTAGTACATCTTGGTACGCAACTCGTAAAATTCCAGCAACATTACGATCTTTTACCCAGCGATTATTAACATAAATATATTGGTCATTTGCTTGTGATCTAGAATAAGTTGGCAGACTCACCAAACCTTCAACTCGGTAGCCATTGCGTTCTAAAAGTACCGGTACCGTATTTTCGACAAAAGAACTTCCCATAACTTGGGCCATTCGGTCTGTCAGCAATCCAGCTTTCCAATCGTAAACCAATTTGCCATCTGATTTAAAAGTAAAATGAACATTTTGGTTTGCCATTGCTAACCTGCTAAGTATTTCCTTGCAGTGGTTAAGCTCAGTTAAAGAATTTTTTAAAAATTTTAATCTTGCTGGTGTTGCGTAAAAAATATCACGTATTTCAATAGTTGTGCCGGTATTAGCTTGATGTGGCAATATGGCTGAAAATTCTCCGCCTTCCACATTGATTTTCCAAGCATGTTCACACAAATAGGTGCGAGTGATTAATTGTACTCGACTAATTGATGCAATACTTGGTAGTGCTTCCCCACGAAACCCAAAAGTATTAATTGCGAACAAATCTTCATCTGCTAGCTTTGATGTAGCATGGCGTTCAAATGCTAATGGTATTTGCGAATGCTCAATTCCGGTGCCGTTGTCATGTACCGCAATAAACGCTTTACCACCATCTTCAACTTCAATATCAATTTTTAAAGCTCCAGCATCGATCGCATTTTCGACTAACTCTTTCAAAATAGCGGCTGGTCGTTCAATCACCTCACCAGCAGCGATTTGGTTAATCAAATGCGGGTTCAGCCTGTTAATTTTTTGAGGTTGTTTTTGCTGCGTCATGTGTCACTATAATACAAAATGTTGTATTCTACAAAAAAACAATGAGGTTGGTTTTATGAAAGTGGCTATTAATGGTTTTGGGCGCATCGGGCGGATGGTGTTACGTGCTATGGCAGAACATAATATTCGTGATTTTCAAATAGTAGCTATTAATGATTTAGGTTCATTAAAAGACAACGCTCATTTGTTTAAGTATGACTCAATACATGGCAGGTTTCCTGGCAAAATTACGACTACAGATACTCATCTAGATGTTGGTTTAGGGCCAATCCAAATTATAGCTGAACCAAATCCAGAAAAATTGCCATGGAAAGATTTGGGAATAGATGTTGTGCTGGAATGTTCTGGTAGATTTACCAAGCGAATAGATGCTGCAAAACATTTAGATGCCGGAGCCAAACGCGTTATTGTCTCTGCCCCGGCAGACAACGCAGATATTACCGTTGTTTATGGAATTAATCATACTAATATCAACGATTCTCATTTAGTAATTTCAAACGCATCATGTACAACTAACTGCTTAGCGCCAGTGGCTTCTGTTTTGCATAAGGCATTGGGTATTGAAAGCGGTTACATGACAACTATTCATGCATACACAGGTGATCAGCGTTTGGTTGATACATTACACAGTGATCCACGCAGAGCAAGAGCAGCAGCTACTTCAATGATTCCAAGTTCAACTGGTGCTGCAAAAGCACTAGGATTAGTTTTGCCGGGATTAAAAGGAAAGTTGGATGGCACCGCAATTCGTGTGCCATGTGCCAATGTTTCTGTAGTTGATTTGAAAGTTGTAGTAGGGCGTGATACAACTCCAGAATTAGTCAATGAATTCATGAAAGCTGCTGCTGAAAATGAATTAAAAGGTGTTTTGGAATATGTTATAGAACCTTTAGTTTCAGTTGATTTTAATCATTCTGCTTTTAGTTCGAGTTTTGATGCGACTCAAACTCAGGTGGTAAATAATAGATTAGTGCGGGTTCTTTCTTGGTATGACAATGAGTGGGGGTTTGCTAACCGTATGGTTGATGTTGTCAAATATTTGGTCAGGTAAAAGTAGGCTCAAAAAAACCCCTGGACAATTTTTTATTTTTGTTTAAAAAATGCACTATTGTTTGTATATGAGTTTGTCTGTTTTTATGGTTTTTGCAAAATTTTTGATATTAATGATAGTTAGTCATTCAGTAATTTTTTCAGGTACTGAAGCTCCTGTTGAGCAGCAGACGCGACTGCCACTTACAATATCTACTAATGTAGAAGTATTTATAGATATTATAGAATTAGATGATGATTGGACGTCAGTATCTGTTTATGGTAGTTCGCATAAATCTCTTCCTAAAACTAAATCGCAAATTTTTGCTTTTTTGACGAGTGAGGATCATGAAGAACAAGAAACGATAAAAGATGCTAAGGAATTTATTGACAGAGCATATGCTTTAAAAAAAGAAAAAGAAGACAAAATAAAAGCGAAAAAAAGTACAATAGAAAATACTGCTCGTGAAGCGCTTCTAGGAAGTTTTGAATGGGCGTCAATAACTCCTTCAAATCTTGAATATCCGTGGAGTTCTCCGGCAAAAGCACGAACCCTAATAAAAGATGGTTTGGTATATTACAATTTAGCGTGGGAAATTAAATCGCTTATGGACGATGGAAGGTTAGAGGATAAATTTCTAAAAAAAGGTATAAATCGAGCAGGGCTAAGGGAAAGTTTAGAAAAAGAACTTGCTCTTTGTAGTAAATTGTTACAAGAAATTTATATATTAGAAGAAGATTTTAAGCGTATGTCAAAGCCGCTGCCTTCTCCCCCACATGCGTACCGCAATACTTCTAGCAGCTGGGTTTAGTATACTTTGCTAAAGCAATAAGAGCTTCGCATTGTTTATGTTGTTAAATATTTGGTTAATTAATTTTTTTGTAATTTTTTATAAAAAAACCTAGACAATTTTTTATTTTTGATCAAAAAATGCATTAGTATTTTTGTAATGGGATGCGTTGTGTCAGATTTTACGTTTTTAACAAGATTTTTTGTATTAATAATAGTTAGCTCTTGTGTGGTTTTTCCTAGTGACAGAGAAAATGGTGAGGGCGGCGTGGTAGTTCCTGTTCCCCGTAAGGTTGGTCCATCACTTACAACCCAGCTTCCACAAGATGATGTTCAAATGGGTGTAATTATGTCTCCACGTGGGGGGGATGGCCGTGAAGAACCATTTTTTATGATTTTTACTATTGAAAAACCATCACCACTGCCATTACCACTGTCTAGGACCCTTTCAGGGTGTTTAAGGTCCTTTGAGGAAAATCCAGAAGTATGGAGTCAAGTTTTTGGATTTTTTAACCGCGTAGCTGGGCAAAAAAGGGTTCTTAAAAATAGTATTGATGATGATATGGCATCTCTTGATAGATATGCCAGAAATGAGCTTACAGACAATGGATTTATATGGGGACCAATTGGATACCAGTCTAAAGATGGTGCTGAAACAAGAATAAATAATTATAAATGGTTGCCGTTTGTCTTTGATATGGTGGGTTTGATGAGAGATCGTCCTGATGATGCACTGCAGCACTTAAGGGCAGGTACAGTTTTAGCTGTTTTTCAAAGTAAATTAGGTATAGTAGCCGGGAAATGCAAAGCGGACTTGGAGAAAATTGAAAAAGCACTGGCTACTTTAGCTGAGGCAGAAAAGTATGTACCGAGATCTCCGCAATATAATCCTGGTTATCAATTATATGATTTTGGTTAGTCGATTACTTTTCACTAAATCTATCAATATGTGACAATAGGGTTTCTCTAACCCTATTGTTGATGTTGTAAAATATTTAGCTAATTAATTTTTTTTGTAATTTTTTATAAAAAATACTAGACAATTTTTTATTTTTAATCAACTAATGCATTAGTGTTTTTGTAACAAGATTCGTTATGTCTACCTTTACATTTTTCACAAGATTTTTTGTATTACTAATAATTAGTCACTTTG
>JAPLON010000029.1:2873-8879 GCA_026400695.1 Pseudomonadota bacterium | reverse complement strand
TGTCTCTTTCATAAGTTACATATTTTAATAAGTTTAAACAAAACTTATCTAAAATCTTAACTTATGTCCCTTACTTTATTTTCATGCGTAGGCCCTGAACTGAATCAAAAAGCTGTATATTGATCTAAGTTTTATCCATCAAATTGTCAGTTGTGTCTGAATCTTACAAAAGATATCGTCATCCCAAATCACTGATTGGCTACGCTGTACGCTTATATTTGCGGTATTGCTAAGTTACCGCGACGTCCAGGAAATTCTCTTAGAGCGAGGAATTGAGGTAACTTATGAAACGATTCGCGCTTGGGTATATCGATGGGGGTCAACTTATGCTAGCCGTATCCGCAAACGTCGCTCTGGGTTCAACGATAAGTGGCATATTGATGAGGTTTACTTAAAAATTAATGGAAAGTTCTATTATTTATGGCGTTTAGTCGATGGCGATGGTTTGGAAATTGATATTTTGTTACAAAAGCGTCGTAACGCTAAAGCAGCAAAAAGATTTTTATTGAGAGCCTTGAAAAGGACAGGGATAGCTCCACGTGTACTTGTGGCTGACAAATTGAAAAGCACTCGTTCAGCACGACGAGCTATTTTGCCAAATACTGAATTTAGAGCCCACAAAGGCTTAAATAATGTTTGTGAAAATTCGCATCAACCCACCCGTAACAAGGAAAGACAAATGCGTAAATTCAAAGATCCTTGCTTGACTCAAAAGCTTTTGGAAAACATGGGGCAGGTAATGAATCTCATGAAAATTGGACGTTTTAAAAATACAGCAAAGGAATTTAAAAGCAAATTTATAGAATTAATTCAAGCCTGGTATAGCATCGTTGATGCTTGCCCAAATTATATCTAAGTTTTTGAAATAACAGGGGCCGCTTTTGGCTGCTCTACTTAACTTGACGATGCCTAACTTGACGGTGCCGCGGAGAACGTTAAGCAGGAAATAGTCGATTTGATTTCGAAGTTTTTAAGGGGTGGTTTATAGCCATGAAATAACTTTATAAATGCAAAACCAATACAAATATGTTATTGTGCCTAACCTGTTTTTAGACAATGGTGCACATATGGGTGTGAATGAAGCTAATAAACTAACTTTTCATCTTTGGAATTACTACGAATATGCAGCTGGATTAAGCGATTCTGAAAAAACCAAAAATCTATGAATTCTAAGCAGAATCAGACTTTAGGATATGACGGTGTTTTCGAATGGTTCGGTCGTGAAGCCTGCTTAGAAGTGACTCGAGCTATTGGAGAAAATGGTGGCACATTGTCGAGAAGTTTGAAAAGAAATGGTAGAAAAGGCAAAATAACATGGCTCAATTAGTGCAATTTAATTTGGCACGTTACAGGATTATCATCCTGCCAGTTTGATTTCATCGGGTTTAGCTGAAAATGGGTGTGGAGTATGAACTTGATGGTGCTTTTGGTTTTCCAGTTTTTCGAAGTAATTAATAGATAATAAATACGCTGTACATAATGGAACTGTAATGAATAATAATCCCCAATGACCAAAAGTTTCTGTTAAGTACACAATGCCGAATGACGTAATAATATATGTCAATGCACGTGAGGATGCATAAATAAAACCACTCGCCGTAAAGCGTCTGTGCACAGGCATTTGTTTGATGAAAATATATTGGGCTGGAAAATCGTTAAGACAAAGGACCAAAATCAGTGCCTGCAATACAAATATATGATTGGCACTTGTACAAGTATTTATAAGGGCTGCAATAAAAATCATTAACACCGTAAACAAGTAACCTTTTATTCTTAATATAGTCTGTTAAGCAAAAATTATGTAAAATAATGTCTTCTGCTGAATAACCAAATACTTGTTTTAAGGTCGAGTTGAAATAAAAAAAACCAAGAAAAAAAGAAAGAGGCCAACCACATTGAATAAGGAAATATGCTATCAAAGTAGGATAATAAATTTTATCGTGATGAACTTGCGCACGATTTTTCTTAGCAACCTTTATTTTATTTTTCATTTCAAGAAATTCTGGGGTTTCTCTCAATCGCGTTCGCGCAACAGAGCCTACCATAGCAATCCCAGCACCAACCCAGAAAGCTATTCTCCAGTCAAAACCATGACGAGTTGATAGAGTTGCAACACCCAAAGCAGCCATTCCTCCTACTGCAGACGCAAGACTTACAAAGGAAACAGAGACATAACCAGATGGTGGTTTGGTAATTTCTGAAACATAAATTTGTGCTCCTATTATTTCGCCCATTGAAGACAAACCCTGAACTATACGACATACGGTCACAATCCATGTAGCTCCTATGCCTATCTGAGCATAAGTTGGTAGATTCGCCATTACAATACAAGATACAGCCATCATCATTGTTGTGATAATTACGGTTGTTTTTCTGCCCATATTGTCCCCAAGATAGCCGAACAATAATGCACCAAAAGGCCTAAGTACATAAGTGCAGCAAAAAGCGAATGCGGTTAATAATGCAGCAGTATGCGGATCAGTTTTGGGAAAGAATAACTCATTAAGCAGGACTGCCATATGCACATAGAGCATCAAATCAAAATACTCGAGGAAAGTACCAACCTGCAGCAACCCAATTGCTTCTTTTTGTTCACGGTTTAAAGAGGAAAAGATACGCATCTACTCAAACTCCATTCTATCCTAATAATATCTATCTAGCATTGGTGTAAAACTGACAATCATGATTTCATCCTGCCAGCTTAAGTTCGCTGGGGTTAGTTGAAGGTGGGGTATATACTTGGGGCTTATTTTGCTTTTGGTTTTCTAATTTTTCAAAGTAATTAACTCCCCAAAGAAACCCTATACAAATTGGTAATGCAACAATCCATATTCCGTAATGCCCCATACTTTCTGTAATATACACAAGACCTAATGAAGTTATTATGTAAACCAAAGCGCGTGACAGGGCATACATAAAACTTGTTGTGGTAAAACGCTTGAAGATAGGTAAAGCTTTAATCATAATCGCATCCCCTGTGCCTGAATACAAGCATACAATCAACAAAAATGATTGCAGAGCAAAAATTTGATAATGATTTAAATTATACAAAAGTATAAACGGTAGCAATAGTATTAAAAAAGAGAAAGCTTTTAATCTTTCTTTTAATATTTTCAGAGGATATATTCTGTAACTCAATTTTGCCCAAATTGTCTCACTCGTCAGAATAACAATTGAAAGAAAGAAGTTATGTATGATGATATCATTCACAGAATAACCACACCACGTTTTAAGAAGTGGGTTAAAATACATGTATGCTAAATAGAAAGAAAGCGGCCATCCACACTGAATGAGAAAGCAGGCAGATAAGGTTTTTTTGTTGATTTTCTCTTGTTTACACCTGGCAATGTATTGACTTATAGCATTGGTTTTTGTCTCTGGTATGCTACCAGCTAATGATTTTTCGTATATATCTTTCTGTATTTTCCTTTTCGCACCCACAAATTCAGGAGTTTCTCTAAGACGTGTGCGAGCAACGGATCCAATCACAGCAATACATGCACCTATCCAAAACGCAATACGCCAGTTAAATCCTATGATGGTAACGAGTGAGGCTACTCCAAGAGCTGCTGTGGCTCCAACGCAAGATGCAACACCAATAGATGCGACTGAGGGATATTGAACTGGAGGCTTCGTAATCTCCGTAATGTAAATTTCAGCTCCCATAATTTCCCCCATAGATGACATACCTTGAACCATACGACAAATGGTCACAACCCAAGCAGCTGTGATACCAATTTCTGCATAAGTTGGAAGATTAGCCATGATTACGCATGATATAGACATCATCATAGTAGTAATAATCACCGTTGTTTTTCGACCAATATTATCTCCTATATACCCAAAAATAAGAGCTCCAAAAGGCCTTAGAATATAAGTAGTGCAAAAAGCAAATCCAGAAAGTAATGCAGCTGTATGTGGATCAGTTTTGGGAAAGAATAACTCATTAAGTAGGACTGCCATATGCACATATAGCATGAGATCAAAATACTCAAGAAAGGTACCAATTTGCAGCAACCCAATTGCTTCTTTTTGTTCCCGTTTTAAACTTGATAAAAAGCCCAATATGCCACCATTTAAATGTAACCATCCAGGCCATGAGTAAACACTTATTGCAAATTTTCCTAGGAGAAAACAAAAAATAATTTAACTCTATCTTGCCATTTATTTTTTGATAATGATGGTGACATTGGTCGAACTATGCGTGAGCTGGGCAAACGCGATGTTATTAAAAACGTTGCCAGATCAATGCTTTCGGCAAGATTGGTCCAAGGTATTACTTATGCGTTAAGTACACCTGCGGCAGAATTAACAACAGGGCCTCAGGAGCCCAAGCTACTACAAGCACAGCATCTGAGGTTGCAAGTAAAGCAACAGCGGACACCATAAAGACTTTTGGTGATTACGCTCAAAAAGCCATAATCCCAAAGTGATGTGAACACTGTCCTTTCAGTAGCGATGGATGGGCAAGATTTTGACTCTGTTGCAAATTGTAAACCTCTTGTTTCCCTCTATGCCCCCTGTGGCAAGAAGTGTAAATCATAACAAGTAATTCTCCAGAAATTTTTGCAAAAATTATTAACAATCTTTCTTATGCTAGTCATTGTTAAAGAGGTGTTGTTCATTATGAACTTGTCCATGGTTCTATAATCAACTTTTAATTCTGCTGCTGCCTTTTTTTTGCTGAGCCCATTATGGGAATAACTAGAAATTCTTTCTTGCAGTAAATCACGAACTGTTCCTGTACCAAAATGGAAACATTTTGTATCGTTTTCTGGGTAAGCTGGTTTGTATATTTTAGAGTCCCAGTCACTTAGTGGTAGCCAAAAGCTATCTTTTTCATCATCTTCTAATCCTAACGGCATAACTAAAACAAAAATTTTACTTGCTTTTATGTTTTCTCTGGAACGCAATGCCATTCCGTCATCAGGGTCGTTTAAAAATCTGTGCTTAATAGCATCACATTTTAAAATAACTGGAAGATCATCAAATGAATTATACTCCCCTTGTAGTATGTGCATATGTTCCGAGTAGCGTTTTGCTTCATCCCAGCTTTTTCCAACGTAAACGTGACCCGCAGAACCTTTTATAAAATGATCATTTTTATGACGATCGTAAGCCAGTACTGACATTCCTTTCGCGCCTTTATCTCCGGATTTTGATATGGAAATCCCCCCTGATCGAATCGAATCTATGTTGCCAGACCTTGTCACGTGATAATATGCAGACCATCCACTTTTAACTTTCGATTTTTCTACTAGATTCGGGTAATAACTTGCACATAGAATTCCTACCGTAGTAAAAAAATGAAATATGAAAAATATTTTTTTGCACATAATGTACCAGCTATTTTTATCGTTGAAAGAATAGACATGTACCATATTTTCGTAAGCTAGAGCAAATAAATATAAACTCTCCAATTAAAAGCAAAGATATCTGGGGTACTCAAGTATATTGGAAGTTTAGGAGCCAGCAAGCTTATGCGTTCGAAGTGCCATTGTCAACTTTTGCCAAAATAGCTGACGCTGACAAAACTGAAATAGTTGTACAAACTAGATCTTATCAGTATGTTTTTGGATTAGAAAAGGATGAAAATAAGATTTTACCTAAATTTCTACAAAAGCTATAAGATTTAGCTAAGCTACGTTCTTTGAGAAGTATATAAACCTATAAGACTATCTAAATCTAGCTAAAATTGATAAGGACAAGTCTTGTTAATAGGTTAACGCACAAAAATTTCTGGGTGACTTTGCATAACATGAAGCAAGGCTTGCGCTGGTCCACTGGGTTTACGGCGCCCTTGTTCCCATTCTTGTAATGTTCGCATACTTACACCAAGCATTGTAGCCATTTCTAACTGGGTTAGGGCCAAATCACTTCTTAATATGTTTACATTTGGGGCTTGTTCCACTTTTTTTCTTGTGCTTTTGTTATTTTTAATATCTTTTATGGCACTTAAAAGCTCCAGACCAATGTCACGCTTGTTTGTCATAATTCTAACTCCTT
>JAPLON010000029.1:0-2859 GCA_026400695.1 Pseudomonadota bacterium | reverse complement strand
ATTTCTTTAAGTAGTTTAAGTGGTAAGTTTTCAATTTCATTTTTTGCATATATGGTCAAAAGCCAAATTTCTTTGGGATTTTTTTTGAAATAATAAATGATGCGCGCACCGCCACTTTTACCATGCCCCCTTTGCTGCCATCCTAATTTTTCTAAGCCCATTACTTTTGGGGATTAGGACGCCACTTTCTGGATGCTGCACCAAATGCTGTTGCAAAATTGCATATTCATGGTCAGTGACATAATCGTGCACCAATTTAGTAAATAAAGGTGATTCTACAAACTCCATGCTCTCATTATACGGCAAAGACGTACAAAGTTCAAGAAATTATTAAATTGACCCTGTTTCAACATACGCAACAGCGCATAATGCGAGTGAACATAATACGTTTCAATGTGTGATGTACTGGTTGTGTTTATTCTGTATCTCGAAAGCTTCTTTGCCAAACAAAAATAAAAATCTGCACACTAACTTATGAGGATACCTATGGCTACTTACGTTTTTCGTTTACAACCCAACCAAGATCTTAAAAAAGAGCTTAAAAATTTTGTACAAAACAACTCCATTAAAGCCGGGGTTATGCTTACTGTAGTGGGTAGTCTTTCTGCAATTAACCTAAGAATGGCCGGAGGAAAAGATTGTTTAAAAATTTTAGGTGCTTTTGAAATTTTATCCTTAACCGGAACTCTTTCTACAGCTGGGAATCATTTGCATCTGTCTATCTCTGACCATACCGGTAAGGTCTTAGGTGGCCATCTTATGGATGGTTGTATAGTTAGAACCACAGCTGAAATAGCTATTCTTTCTCTTGAAGATGTCTCTTTTGAAAGAGAAAAAGATGAAACAACTGGTTATGATGAACTTGTCGTTAAACCTTGCTGATCGTATTCAAGTAATCTTCAAGTTAATGCTTTTTATTATTCTCTAAAAACACTAAAGATAGTAACCACACAGCTGCCACTACCAGACAAACCAACAATTAGCATGAAAAGACGCAAAGCATTTTTTAGATACGCTATTCATTAAATTACTTTTATTCTGATGTCAGGATAGGTTGACTTATAGCCCTCCTAATTTCTATTTTCAATTATTTTATTTCAATAATTAAGTGAAAAACTAAAGTATTTAACTTTTTAAGATCTAGGCTTAAGTCTTTTCTGCAACAAACTTGCCATCAAGACGGCAGAAAGTAAGTAGTAGCGAATGGGTATAATTCTTTAAAAGTTGTGATTAGTAATTTTATAAAACCATAAACATATTCAAGTGTCATTTTGCGATTTTTGCTAAAGGAGAGTAGGCTGGCCACCATTCTCAAGCCAGCCTCTCGCAGAACCGTACGTAAAACTCTCGCTTTATACGGCTCCCATTAGGTGAACCTTAATACCTTATTTCTTCTCCAATGAACAAACAAATTTGGTTCTTTGTCTGCAATTTTCTGAAGCCATATTCCTGTTCGTACTCTACGTCCCTCAAGTCTTTTATATTTGTGCATTGCCCATGCTAACAAGGTCTTGTTAAAGTGTCCCCAAACTGCATCAAGAGCTGATGAATAATATCGCCCATAGTATTCAGCCCAGCCGCGCAAAACAGGATTGTACAGTGCTGAGATTTCTTTCAGCTCCCAATCTGTTCTGTTACGGAAGCCTTGTTTGCGTGTCTTTGCCCGCATTGCTTTTAAAGCCGCTTTACTCACGGCTGGAGTAAAACACACAAATAGTTTGTTACTCTTTGTATTCCTTACTAGCCGTGGTCTAAAGGTATACCCTAGAAAGTCAAATTGCTTTTGTGAATATAGCCCTTTACGCTCGTCATCTTTGCAGTAGATAATCTTTGTTTTCTCTTCGTGCAGCTCCAACTGACATTCTTTAAAACGCTTTTCAAGAATGTCACGAATGTGCAGCGCTTCTTTCTCATTTCTGCAATGAACTACACCATCTAGAGTAAAGAAATGGTTTAGCAACTTTAGGAAAGGACCTATCTGTTTCTGCTTATTTCTACCGCAGTGCCTCACTAGTTCTTCCATGGTTGGGTACCCATTCCCTACGTTCAGTTTTCCCGAATACAGCGGTCCGACAGTCTTCATCGTAAACCATGCGCAAGCCTTTCTGGATACTCGATCTGACCACTACCTATGTAGATCATTCCCTTGGCGTAAAGCTTCCTGTTCGGATACTTTTCCCATCCAAACCCACGGCCTTTACTTCTGTGAGTTAAGTATCTGCGAAATCGGATATTGATAAAGCGCTGTAACAAGCGAAATGCTTCGTTCGCATTCGTGTGGCGGAAGTAGTTTACCCATCCCATAACCACAGGTCGAACTTTGGGGGGGGGGGGGGGGGGGGTTATCGGCGCTCTTCGTGATGTCAAATACTTCAATTTGTTCCGAATGGCTTGTTGTGTTCGCTTCGATGGAAAAATGTACATGCTATCCTTTCCGCTTTTCAGACTCTTACGCTTAACAAAATGAAAACCGATGAAGTCAAATCCATCCGTTAGCTTCGTTATCTTCGTCTTTTCCTCATTAACAGTCAGATCCATCCTTTTCGCTATCTCCGTAAACGTTTTCAGCACGTCGGTAGCTCCCTTACGGCATATCAAAACTGCGTCATCACAGTATCGGTGCAACGTTGCCCCCAATTTCTCTGGATATCCCATTCTGTGCCATTCTTGGTCAATTATGTTGAGGTAGATATTACTGTACAGCGGGGAGATAGGAGATCCTTATGCAAAGAAAATGATTATGCAAAGTAAGGTTGCCGAAGCCCTTAAATCTTTAAATTCTACTCTTGTTTACTTTGCATAATTTCGTAAGCTACTTAAGTTCTGATAGCCAAGAAAGCAAAACCTGATCCTTGCTCC
>JAPLON010000065.1:10373-18470 GCA_026400695.1 Pseudomonadota bacterium | reverse complement strand
GCGTAAATCTCGCGAATTAATTAGTTTCGTTGCGTCTGTCCCGCTAGTAAATAGCAGGACAGATCCCAAGTATTTTAAGAACAACCACTAGTAGAACCACATGTTACGCATTTTAAACACGTACCATTACGCACCATAGTGAAGTTGCCACATTCACCACATGAATCACCTTCGTAGCCTTGCAGCTTTGCTTGAGTAGATTTCTCTGCTTTTCGCTTTGATGAAGATGCATAAGATACAACATTTGAAGCACCATAAGTGCCAGTGGCTTTAACTTCAACGCTCTCTGTATATCCATCCATTGAAGTGATCTCATCAGAAATACTCACCGTTGTTTCTACTAATAATGGTTCTTCATTTTCATTCTGACGATTAACCATGTAGTCACTTCTGTCACCAATTGTGTCTGGCGTTAAGTCACTTGGTTGCACATGCGCAAGATCATGACGACTTAAGTAGTTAATAGCCAAATCACGGAAAATGTAGTCTAGAATTGACGTTGCAATTTTAACCCAATCGTTTCCTTCAACCATTCCTGATGGTTCAAAACGAGTGAATGTAAAGGCTTCTACATATTCTTCTAGTGGAACGCCATATTGCAAACCAATAGAAATGGCCATAGCAAAGTTATGCATTAGAGAACGGAACGAGGCCCCTTCTTTGTGCATATCAATGAAAATTTCGCCTAATTTTCCATCAATATATTCACCAGTGCGAATATAAATTTTGTGCCCACCTACAACCGCTTTTTGAGTATAACCACCACGACGGTTTGGCAATTTTTGACGTTTTGATTCGTAAACAACACGTTCAATAATACGTTCAACAATTTTTTCAGCAACCACTTGAGCTTTTTGCGTTTGTGGCATTTGTGCAATTTCTTCAGCTTCGTCTTCATCAAAGCTTATGCTGCTTAAAGGTTGAGAAAGCTTTGAACCATCACGATACAAAGCATTTGCCTTTAGGCAAAGACGCCATGATTTCATATAAGCTGATTGGCAATCTTCAACAGTTGCTTGAGCCGGCATATTCACAGTTTTAGAAATAGCACCACTTATGAATGGCTGAACCGCTGCCATCATTTCAATATGGCTATCGAAAGACAAGAAACGCTTACCAATACGTCCACATGGGTTTGCACAATCAAAAACTGGAAGATGTTCTATTTTTAAGTGAGGCGCCCCTTCTAGAGTCATTGTACCACAGCAGTATGTGTTAGCATCTTCAATGTCTTGTTTACTAAACCCAAGATGGGTCAGCATATCAAAAGATGGATCACATAATTGATCATCAGTTAGCTTTAATGTTCCTTTGCAAAAATCTTCACCCAGAGTGTATTTATTAAAAACAAACTTGATATCAAAGGCTGATTTCAACACAGCGGAAATTGCTGTTAGCTCTTTATTATTAAATCCCTTTGCTTTTAAAGATGTGTGATTAATTGCAGGCGCATTTTCAAGTGATGCGTAGCCCACGGCATAATTAGAAATTTCCAGCATTTGCTCTGGAGTGTAACCCAAAACTTTCAATGCTGAAGGAACCATTTGGTTAATAATTTTAAAGTACCCACCACCAGCAAGTTTTTTGAATTTAACCAAAGCAAAATCTGGCTCAACACCTGTTGTGTCACAATCCATCACCAATCCAATAGTCCCAGTTGGGGCAATACACGTGGTTTGAGCGTTACGGTAACCAAACTGTTCACCATATGAAACAGCTTCATCCCAAGCTTGGCAAGCCGCTTCAATTAATCCTGGAATAGCACAATCACTTGCACGAAGCGGAACAGGTAGAATTGATAGATCTTCATAATTTTTAGTTTCGCCATATGCAGCACGACGGTGGTTACGCATAACCCGGATCATCGCATCTTTATTTTTTGCGTAGCCTGGGAATGCCCCAAGTTCTTTTGCCATAAGTGCAGAAGTCCTGTAGCTTACACCGGTTAGAATTGCAGCTAGTGCTCCAGCAATACAACGGCCTTCTGGGCTATCGTAAGCAATACCCATAGCCATTAATAGACCACCTAGGTTACCGTATCCTAAACCAAGCGTACGGAAATCATAAGATAGCTGAGCAATAGCCCTAGATGGGAATTGCGCCATAAGCACAGAAATTTCAAGAACAACTGTCCAAAGGGTAATAGCATGTTCAAATGCTGCTATATCAAACTGGCCATCTTTGTACAATGTAACAAGGTTGATTGAAGCAAGGTTACATGCGGTATCATCAATAAACATATATTCAGAACATGGATTTGATGCATTAATTCGTCCACTATTTGGGCAAGTGTGCCATTCGTTTATGGTTGTATCAAATTGAATACCTGGATCTGCACATGCCCAAGCAGCAAAACCAACTTTATCCCATAATTCTTTTGCTGGTAGCGTTTTAACTGCTTCACCATTTGTACGTGAAGTTAAGCTCCATTCTTTATTTTCTAAAACACTTTCTAAAAAGGCATTAGTAACGCGGACTGTGTTATTTGAATTTTGACCTGAAACTGTTCCATAAGCTTCACTATCCCAATCAGTATTATAAGATGGGAATGGGAAGCTAGTGTACCCTAGCTGAGCCATGTGAATAGCACGCTTAATGTAATTTTCAGGAACCAATACAGCGCGTGCAGCGCGAATGGTTGTTTTCAACGCAGGGTTGGTTTTTGGATCAAAACGATCTGTTTCTTTAAGATCATTATTAATACAAGCCGAAATAATTTCATTCAAATGAAGCTGGTTTAACTTTGAACCAGTAACCAGTGCAGCAACTTTTTGTTCTTCAATGACTTTCCAATCAATGAAATTAATAACATCTGGGTGATCAATATCAAGCACCACCATTTTTGCAGCGCGTCTTGTCGTTCCACCAGATTTAATAGCACCAGCTGAACGGTCACCAATACGTAAAAAACTCATTAAACCTGAAGAATAACCACCACCAGATAGCTTTTCACCAAAGCCACGTAAATTTGAAAAGTTAGACCCTGTGCCAGACCCGTATTTAAATAGACGTGCTTCGCGAACCCAAAGGTCCATAATGCCGCCGTCGTTAACCAAATCATCTTTTACCGATTGAATGAAACACGCATGTGGTTGTGGACGTTCATATGCAGATGTTGATTGCTTTAGCTGACCTGTTTTTTCATCAACGAAGAAATGTCCTTGAGCAGGGCCATCAACACCATAAGCCCAATAAACACCAGTGTTAAACCACTGCGGTGAATTTGGTGCTGCAACCTGCATGCATAACATGTACTGCATTTCATCATAAAATGTACGTGCGTCTTCTTCTAAGTCAAAATACCCATTTTTCCATCCCCAGTAAGTCCAAGTTCCGGCCAAACGACTGAAAACTTCTTTTGCAGATCTTTCGCTACGAACAGAGCTCCCTGCTTTTGCTTTTCTACGTTGAAGCCAAACGGGAACGTCATCTTCCTTTACGGTTACTAAATCATCCGGGATACCAGCTTTACGAAAATATTTTTGGGCAATGACATCACTTGCCACTTGCGACCAATGTGCAGGCACTTCAATGTTTTCCTGAAGAAATACAACAGAACCGTCTGGATTTTTAATTTCGCTAGTAGTTAAGCGGAAATCAATTCCTTCGTATGGGGACTGTCCTGCGACCGTAAAACGACGGTGTATTTTCATTGAAACCTCACTGCTTAAATATTAAGATGCACACACAAAATGATGCAAAAAGTACAATTCTTTGGCAAAAGCTTAAGAATGAGGTACATTTCTGATATCAGATGGTGTTCTTATTAATATGCAAAAAAAGTTGTATTTCAAGTCTTGAAATTCATAAAAAAGATGTGTAAGCAAACTTGATATGGTAATAATGATACACATTGTCAATCTTTAACACCAAATAACGAGAAATTATGGAAATTTTACTAAAAATAACGTGTTTAGCGTTAGCTATTGTGCTTCACGAGCTTAGCCATGGTTTAATGGCCTATATTTTTGGTGATCGCACTGCTCAATATGCAGGTCGTTTAAGCTTGAATCCAATTAAGCATATTGACCCCATGGGTTCAATAATTTTACCTTTTTTATTGTTTTTCACAGGCGCCCCGTTTTTAATTGGTTGGGCAAAACCTGTACCAGTAAATTTTATGAACCTTAGGCCGCAACGATTTGGCGTGTTTTGCGTAGCATTTGCAGGCCCCTTAATGAACATACTTTTAGCCCTTACCGCAAGTATTCTGTGGAAAATAGGAATTTTTAACCTTGAGGTAGCAAATGCAGCTATACAGATTAACGTGATTTTGGCTGCCTTTAATTTATTGCCAATTTTACCTCTTGATGGCGGACGAATGATCACCTGCTTTTTGCCGCAGAATCATAAATTGTTTTATTTCTTTGAACGATTTGGCTTAGTAATTGTGATAAGTACCTTAATGATATTCAGCGGTCCAATTCACAAACTTATTTTTGGTATTGCAAACACAATTTTAGATTTTGTGAATATGTTGATTTAGTCTGGAATTGACATAGTGATTTCTTAATAAAAAAATCAATGCCTGATTTTCGGTCGTAGGATTTTTAAAAATCATTATGATATATCAAAGCTGTTGAGCTTCTGGTGAATCGGATGAAAATGTTAACAAATGAGATAACACAAGAATTTTACAAGGCACTACTCAATAAGAATGCTGAATATGAAGGTGTATTTTACGTAGGCGTTAAAACAACGGGAGTGTTTTGCCGCCCAACGTGCCCCGCGCGAAAGCCAAAGTTTGAAAATTGTGAATTCTATCAAACAGCTGAAGAGGCATTACTTGCTTCGTTTAGGCCCTGCCTGCGCTGTCGTCCTCTGTCTCATCCCAATCATGTTTCAGATTTGGTACGTATACTTGTTGATGCTGTTGAAGCCAATCCTGAGAAACGCTGGAAGACACGTGATTTTGATGAATTATGTGTAGATGCATCAACAGCACGTCGCCAATTTAAAAAAAGATTTGATATGACATTTGTAGAATATGCCCGAGCACGACGTATGGGGATTGCAATGAAACAAATTAGAGAAGGAAAAACAGTGACTGATGCGCAATTAGAAACAGGTTATGAATCAAGCAGTGGCTTCAGGGATGCCTTTTCCAAAATCATGGGAGCCGCACCTACTAATTTTAGGAATCATCATAATGTTCTAAAAGCATCTTGGTTAGATTCCCCCCTTGGCCCTATGCTTGCAATTGCTGATGATGAGGCTTTGTATTTATTAGAATTTGTTGAGCGACGTGGCCTAGAGCGTGAAATAGAGCGACTTCGCATAAAAACCAAATCTGCCATCATTCCAGGTATTACTGACCCCATTAAATCAATTGAAATAGAACTCAAACTGTACTTTGAGGGCAAATTGAAAAACTTCAAAACGCCAATCCTCCTTATGGGAAGCCCTTTTCAAAAACTTGTTTGGGAAGAACTTATGCGTATTCCATTTGGCACAACAAGAAGTTACGGCGACCAGGCAGCCGCAATCAGCAAACCAACCGCATACAGAGCCGTAGCCAATGCTAACGGTGCCAATCAACTTGCTATTATTATCCCTTGCCACCGCATCATCAACACCAATGGTGAGCTAGGTGGCTATGGCGGAGGAATTTCTCGCAAAAAATGGCTAATTAATCACGAGAAACAGAAAGCATAGCCCCTACCCCCAGCTGCTTTGCCGGTAACCTTCTTTTTCTGCTTGCACATCAAAACAATACATTGCGTAAGGAGTTGCGGTAAGCCTTTGAATACCTATAGGCTTTCCTGTAGCGACGCAGTACCCGAACCTACCGTCTGCCAATCTTTGAAGCGCAGCCTGTATTTCATGACGAAGATTTTGTTCATGTTCCTGGTACATATGATGATTAAAACGCAAGCAATCCATGGTGCTTTGGTCAACAAAATCTGGTTCGCGGTTTGCATCTTCTGGAAATGACAAAGAAAGCAAATGCTCTTCCTCAAGCACTTTCTGCAACTCATTATATAATCTGTCTTGAAAATAGCGTCTCATCCTAGGAGACATATACACTGAATCCTTTAAGGGATTGTACCCCAAGACCTTGCGATAAATTGTTGCCATGACTAACTCGGCAGTTTGGTTTATGTACGTATAATTAAAATTTTAACGAAAGATTGTCCACGTGAAAAATCAAAGTATTTTTACGGAAAATGATTTAGCTAAGATAATATATACAACTCCGAATCATGAAGCATTTTTGCATCAACAAAAGAAATTCCGAAGTCTTTTGCAGCTATTTCATCATGCCATGTATCACCAATCATAACGCTATTGTTTTTATCAACAGTCTGACCAAATTCTTTTTGAGCAATGTCTTTTATTACAATAAACATTCCAATTCCAGGCTTTTTAAATTGACCAATGAATTCTCTGTAACGGGGATCTTCGTGAGCTTTTTTAATATAAATACTATTGTCAAAACGTTTAATCACAACGTAACAAGCAACACCTCCAATACTAGGAGAAAAAGCAGCCGCATTGATTGGAAGTTTACTCATAAGATCAATAAATATTGCTGTTATTTTTTCTGGATCAAAATTTTGAGACTCGCTTTCAGGAGACTTAAATCCTGAAATAATAAAATTAAAGTCGGCACTACCCATTGTTTTTTCAACATTTGGTAAAATAATTTTTGCATTAACAGAGCCATCATTTGGATTTTTTGAACCAGTTACTGTGCCATCATTATCCCATATTAAGATCTTGTATTTCATATTTAAGCCTTTTCAGATCTATTCAACCATTAGTTTATCAAAAATGTCTGTTAAATGTTTAAATCTGGTTGGAGTGATATTATCTTCCAGAGACCACACTGTTGCAAGAACAGTCTGCACAAAGCACCATTTTAGGACCAGAGCCATTCAGCAATTCTCTATTGATAAAGATGCTCGTTGAAGCTACAAGGTACCCCCACCTTGATTTTTAGCCTTTAATCTGGCAATGATGTTTCCAATGATTTCATGGCAAACATGTAGTGCACTATGAAAATCCAAAGAATATTTAGTCTGACCATTGAGTAGCAACCTTTCTGTAAAGCATTAGCAAGATAAACCAGAGCGTGAGGAAAAAAATGATCAATAATAGACGTTTTAAAGTTGATAAATTAATTCGTGATAAAGTACCTAATTACCTTAGAAACAGAAGCGTACAGACTAATGAACGAGTTATGGGTCAAGACGAATACTTAGAGCGTCTTCGAAATAAGCTTTTTGAAGAAGCTAAAGAAGTTATTGGTGCTAAAAATAAAGAAGAACTGACAGAGGAATTAGGTGATGTATTAGAGGTTATGCTTGCTTATGCAAAAGAAAATAATATATCTTTTGAAGACGTCGATAAAGTAAGGATTAGAAAGAAAAATGAATATGGCGGTTTTGAAGGAAAAGTTTACAATGCGTCTGTTGAATTGAATTCGGATGATGATTATATTAATTATTTTTTGAGTAATCCCGACAAATATCCTGAAATAAAATAGGCTAGAGATTTCTGGCTTTTACATAGTTATTTAAATACTAACTCATCAAAAATGTCTGTTAAATGTTTAAAGCTGGTTGGAGTGATATTATCTTCCAGAGACCACACTGTTGCAAGCACGGCCTGTACAAAACACCACTTTGCAATTCTATCTGGATCAAGATTTAAATTTTTAGAAAACGCATTAATTCTGTTCGTTATAATTTTTAAGCTATCAGAGTGGCTCGGCAAATCGTCCAAAGGGTTTCTGATAAAACATCCCACCTCATAGCTAAGCTCACCAATGACACCTTTCGGATCAATAACTTTCCAATTGTTGTCATGGGCTAAAATATTATCGTGATGTAAATCGCCATGCAGCAAAATGGGAGCATCGGTAGTGTTTAGTAATTCATCACGCAACGTTCTTGCTTTAATCAAACTTTGGCCAAGTTGTTCGCATGGTTTATCTAGGGCGGCAAGCCAATCGTTGATAGTTAAAACCCGTTTTGATTTATTATTGGTACGCTGTGAAGTTTTTTAATCGCTTCACACGCAATTGCAATGACTTCAGTTTCACGATTTGGAAAAAACTCTTTTAACGAATACCCTGGAATGGCACGTTCAATC
>JAPLON010000065.1:3639-10361 GCA_026400695.1 Pseudomonadota bacterium | reverse complement strand
GTCTAGCACTTCTACCACACCACGACCTTTAAATGCTTTTAGCGCCGAAGTTTCAATGATCAAACCTTTGGTATCAAGACTCAACTTTAAAATAATGGGATTTTCACTTTGAAAGCCAGAAAGAACATAGTTGTATGAAAGATTTTCAACCGGTTTAAGGTCTGACAGATGCCACTGCGTGGCAAGGTCATTTATTATATGCGGTAAATTATCTAACCACTTTTGACCTACATTACCATAAATATTGATGATATTATTCTCGAACAAAAGCACTTTGCTTATTTAACAAGCTTACAATGAAGATATCATAGACCTTGAAATGCCTAATCCAAAGAATAATATTGACGGCCAGACGCGTTGTCCAACGCATAACTAGTCTTTTCAGTGCTTATAGAATGAGCAGGTCCATTCCCATTTAAAGAATAATAAACCTTCTTAACCTTAGCAAAAGATCGAATATCTCTTGGTGTGCTTTTTCTTGTTATTTTCGGCACATCGTCTATATTAGAAATATCATCAAATTGCATAACTGTTTGTTCTAAACGAGGTCCGTCTTTTTTATTGCTACCACAAAGCTTCATCCAACCACTTAAAACACGTTGCTTATATGCATTGTGAAATTTAGGAGTAGCAGAATGATAATGACCAACAGCCAAGTTCCAGCTTTTATGCTGAAGAAATAGTTGCTTTAAAAATTTAGCGCCATAGGCAATATTTAGCTGCGGATCAAATGCTTCTTCAAGATTACGAAAGGCATGCGGATGGTGACGTAGATTAATTTGCATAATACCAACATCAATACTTTTAGCCCCTATTCTTTGGAATTTTTCAACAGCATTTATAGCTTCTTGTTTCGTTTTAAATATGTAGCCCTTGCCCTCAACATTTATAGTCCAAGGCCAAGCATTAACAGAACCGCCCATTGCGCGACCAGATTCAGCATGAGATACGGCTCTTAGTAAATGTGCCGGAATTCCATGAGCATTTTCTTGCATCGCTATAAATGAATTGTACTGTGGATTTGCAGATAAAGCTAAACAACATAGAATCAACGCTATTAAAAACTTATTCATGACACCTCCTTTTGCTTAAACTATGCAAAATTTGTGCCAACTAAAAAATCATAGTTTTCTGCGCCTTTCAACCCCCTCTAAAAGAGGAATCAGTCCCATTTTGGTAAGATAACCATTTTCTCCAATAGCAGCAGGACTTAGCCATTCATTAATATAGTCTTGCAATCCCTCTGTTTTATTGTCTTTAACATAAATAAATAGCTTGCGCACCATTGGATAAGTACCATTTTGAATGGTTGAATAAGTAGGCTCCATACCGTCTATTTGCATTGCTTTAATTTCCGCGTGACCGTCCAACAAATTAACCGCAACAAAAGCCAATGTAGTTGGGTTATTGTCTAGAAAATCAAACAGTAGATGGTGACCATCAGCAGCTTCATAATCATTAATTTCTCGCAGCTCGGGTCCACTTCGAACCTCTTGTCCATGCATCACCATTGCTTCAAAAGCATCTCGAGAGCCATGAGATTTTGAAGGGATTAGAATACGAATGGGTAAATTAGGTAAGCTGGAATTAATTTCATTCCATTGGTGGTAAGGATTATCAACTATATCTCCCTTACTATTAGTAATTTTTTTTGTAACCGCAGTTAAAATGTCTTTTAAACGCAGTGCATTAAAACCTGTCAGGTTTTTTTTAGCCGCAAATGCAATTCCGTCATGACCAATACAAACTTCTAAAATTGAAGCCATTCCAGACTCCTTACATTTTACAAGTTCTTTTGGGTTAATTGGTCTTGAAGCGTTCGTTATATCATATCCGAAACCATTATGTACTTGAGCAAAATCAGCAAACCCACTACCAGTACCTGTACTTTCAACAAAAGGGCAAATGTGGCCTATTTTTTTAGAAAATTCCTGCGCTATTTTGATTGCGAATGGGTACACAGTTGATGACCCCGTTTGACGGATCTGAATACTGCCTTC
Organism: Pseudomonadota bacterium; assembly: GCA_026400695.1. GTDB lineage: Bacteria > Pseudomonadota > Alphaproteobacteria > Paracaedibacterales > CAITNM01 > CAITNM01. The sequence goes on along the minus strand of JAPLON010000065.1, from coordinate 8,361 downwards.
CACTGAACAGCACATAAACATCAAAGCAAGAAGTATATTCATAGACCCGTCTCTTGAGTTGCGCTATGTCCATATAATTTTTGCGTACCTGCTGCAAATGACCTATAGATTGAGGGGATGAAAATCTTTCGTTCACGTATGTGATCATCATTAAGAAATACAGATAAGACCTTAGAGGTTATATTTGGAAAGTAAGACGATACTTTCAGCATTGTCAGAGCAGAACGCATTGCTAACACACCTTGATCATAAGCCGATGATACAATAGCAGCACCAGCCCCCTCTTCAATGGCATAACCCATTGTTGAAATAATAGGAATAGTAGTATTTTCAGTCACCCACTTCATTGTTTCATCAGAAGCAATTTCATCGTCAGTATCAAAGCCATCTTTTAGTCGCTTATAACTTGAAATCAAAAGCACATCGTAATGTTTATTAAAAAACACAGCAGCTCTTTTAAAGCTTACTGAATCATCAACCATGATTGAGTCCTGAAACTTAACATTTTTCCACGCGTATTGAATTAAAGTTTTTTCTGTCAAATTAACAATTGTCGACGTATCACCCAAGTGAGCTAATTTAATGTTTTTTTTTCCTGGAAACATACTATTTATTAATAAATTAAGCTCCTGGACTTGAGGAACTTCAATAATTCCTCCTACATTTTGGCCAGGTATATAGCCAAGTTTTTTAAAATCACCCTTCACACCAGCAAAAATTATTCTTATGTTTTTTTTCCCTAAATAAAATTTTGCAGAAAATTCCTGCGCTTCATCACCGACCGCAACTAAAATTTCAGGCTTAAAACGATCAATTGAAGCTCTTGCTTCTATGCCTGCATTAATTTTTTGTTTGATTGTATTTTTATTAAGCATATTCATGTAATAGGTTTGAATAAGCAGGTCAAATTCATTTTCTAAAACTTTTTTTGTTCCATTATCAAAATCTTTAACTATGTCCATAGTTGGTTCATAGCTGTGAATAACCATAATTCTTGGCTTGCTTAGATTATGCAAAACTAAAAGTCCTAAAAGACTTGCAAAAACAACTCCCTTTAATATGCTGATAATTGACGACTTAAGTTTTGCAGTGTGCAGATTGTCTACCATGGTAAAATCCCAATCCACTTCCAGTAGAAAATTCCTACATATAGCGAAATAATGTAAAACATATTCAGCCTTAAACGAGAGCTCTTAAGCTTTTTAGCAAAATCAACTGAATAATTTTTTCCATGTTTTGCAAAAATACGATATTCAGGCTCTTGATATTCAAAGAACCAAATTTTTCCAATGGTATTAACGATGTAAACTGCTATCCAAGGATTCATCCCATTTTTTTGAAATAATGGAATAAGCATAATGCTTAATATGTTTATATTTACATCTCGTGGCAAAATGAATTGCACCATCAGCGAAAAAATAATAAGAAAAGTCGTCAGTTCAAAAAAATGATGATTTAAATACTCTGTCATCCACCGAGTATTGTCTTCCAACCAGCTTATAAGCCCAACGTCGTTAGCTGCAAATGCAATACCCGAAAGTCCACACATAAAAATTAAAAAGTCCCATTTTATACGCGTTTGAAAACCTTTATCGTTCATGAATTGAAACACAAATAAAAACAGTAAAATAAGCAAGCAAATAACATCTGGTGCAATGCCATGCACACTGACTGTTGCAAGACTGAGGATTGCACCAAACATGCAAATAAATGATGCTTTTTCAGTAGGTGATGCAGGACCTAAAATAGTGAGGATTTTTTTCAAATGTGCGTTTCGTGATCTGTCATTTTCTATTTGGGGGTAAGATGTTTTACCAAAATAAAAGCTTACCAAAATAAGATACCCAAATAGCAATACAGCAAGCGGACCTAACGATGCAAATAACCACCCCCACCAATCAAATTGAGTGGCGTATTGCCCCCAAAACAACCCTAATAAAACAAAATGCATCATAGAAGCGCTTAGTATGCTTTGAGAAAAAATTCCTGCCCCGCAATATGCACTAAAACCTAACGCTTGAGCTTGAGTAGATTCGTCTGATAATTTTCGAATACGAAGGGTGTCATGATAAAAAATTTTCATCATATTCGCACGCAACATAAACGAAGGAACACCAAGGGTTAACAGCCCCCCAATACTAAGCATAATAAGATTATCACCATAATAAGTTGGACGACAAAATTTCAGAATTTTGATCATTATTCTGTAAATCACTCCAGATGAAACCAAAACACTCGCAAGCCCCAAAAGGCTTAAAGCCACAATAAAATTACCAGAACTAAAACCCGCTAAGATCACTTTCGTTTTAACCACACCACCACTAATAAGCAAAAAGATTGTCGCCATTGTTGCAACGTAATCTGACATCAACCGAAAAGAAGCAATAATAGACCAGGCTGATAGGATAGATAAAAAAACCTGACTTTGGTGATTCAATGTTGTCTTATTAAGGAAAAAATACACAATAAATGGAACTATTGCTGCAAGGATCCAGCCCAGTCCATCAACCCAGAAACGTTTAGTTTTTGAAATTTTTGTAAATCCATCTGATCGATTGTGTCGTATAGCGTATCTTTCTTAATTTTCAAAACTTTGCACTTACTTAAAGCTGTGGCTGTAAAAAGATATTGCTCAATACCACAAGGCACCTCTGTGCCAAAAAAATCATTTTGTTTAATAATTTCATTTCGAATTTTGTTTCGAATTTCAACTTTCCCTGATACCAACACATAAAAAAAATCTGAATCAGCACCCTCTTTAAAAATAATGTCACCAAACATAATAGTTTCTTCAACCGCAACAGTAGCAAGGCGAGCCCGCTGTAACGGCTTTAAGAAGTCTAATTTGTCAAAAGCGCTTGTTGATTTCACAGAAATTATAGTGTTGTTTTATTTTATTGTGACTGACTTTGCTAAATTTTTTATTAACAAATGTGGAAAAAGTATTTTTTTTTCATTAAGGCTTGCGAGTAAGAATATGACTAATTTTAGTTTGGTGCTGAGGCAAATAGTCAGGTCGCCTTACTTGTGCAATAAGTTTATGAGTATTTTTAGGCAGAGGCTTCAGGTCGTTGTTACTTTCTGGATTATAGCGAGATGGTTCCTTGCTTAGACTCATTTTCTCCTCTGTTGAAGATGTCGTCATCTGCACTAGTTTAGGTTTACTACTGCTTCCTTCCTTCTTAATTCCACTGCCTAAACCAAATTTTCTCTTTCGTTTTAGTCTTTTTTCTTCTTCTTCAGCATCAGCATAAGACATTTTTGAAGAAGAAATAGTACGTTTTGAAAATTTTTCAGCCTGCATATCTACGCCTGCATAAGTAGTGTTGACCAGCAAAACTAATAAAAAGAATATATAGTTCATGATACACAAGATATTTTTTTAGCATCTTTATAGTCTCATATTCCGTATTAAGAATTGGTTAACTCAGATCCGAGTTTTAATACTCAAAACCCCTTCATCAACATAAACCTCACTCAACAAGCATTGACAGAATATCGTATTTCAACGCAGTGTTTTACTGCTGGATTGTAATTACTCACAGCAAAAGCTTAATAAATAATCTGAGGAAATGTCATGAATTTCATATACAAACCATCAAAATTGCTTTTTTTAGCTATAGGAATTTTTTCTGCATGCCTATTTGGAGGTAGTTCAAGCTCTCGTTTTAATGATACAGATGAATTAGTAAGTCGAGCGAAGCCGTCATGGCTTACGGAAACAATTGAGAAAATGTCAGCAAAAGACCAACTGGATTCTCTAAACACCTTTGTAACAACAGTTTCTACTCATAGAAAACAAACGGGATACGTTCTTCCACTAGGACCAAAATCTAAGAAAAAACTTCATAATATGTCTTCTTGGCTTTATAGCAATTTAAGCGCTGAATCTTTTAATCAAAGCGATTTGCCTAATATTATTCGATGTGCAATTGCTCTTTCGGAATCTTCTTTTTCAAATCACTATCTCTTCGATGCGCTTGAATATCAGTTATGGACTTACAATCATCAACTACTAAATGATTTAGATTACACAAAGCTATTCTATGCCATGTCGCAATCTCAGTATTTTCCTAAATCACAAACCTTTGGAGCTTGCACATCCTCTCATCCAGGTTTTGATTTTCATGCTCATTTGGGAAAAATTGTAGCGAATCAAAAAAAGACAATTAATCACTTAAGGTATAAAGCAAAAAGCAAAGATGTTGCACGAGTTTTAACGAATATTGTCATTGCTTATAACATGATGAGCGGCAGCGAATTAGAAAGCATTGAAACAGAATTCAAGTCTATGAAATTAATTTTTCCGCTTGATGGAGCAATTGACGCGCTAGCAGATTTATTTGATACATGCGCTGATGACCACCAAATAAGCAACCTAATAACATCTATTCCAAACAGAAAAAATTTGTATAAAGGTTTATTACTCGATTTTATATGTAAAACAGAATCAGTTTTTTCAGCAAGCGCTTGTTTTGATTTAACTCAAGAGATGCCAACAGATGCATTAAAAAGACAAAGAAAACTTATTTTAGAGATGAGAAAAGTACTCAACATTAACAATGGTGGAGGTACACCAGTGTCTGGTTTTGAAGCAGAAATAGGAAAACGATTATCAAAATTAGGAACTAGATATAAAGTGAAAAACAATGTGTATGATCCTAATCTATGCTGTGAAATCGATTTTGTTGTCACACCCTCAAAAGGAACCGTCGCTAGAAT
>JAPLON010000065.1:0-3609 GCA_026400695.1 Pseudomonadota bacterium | reverse complement strand
GCATAGCCTAACTCAGGATCTAAATGGATTAACTCGTATGCAAACAAACCTTTTAAGAAAATTTGGAAGAGTTTTAAGAATTTCAGGTGCCTGCAATTCTGGTGAATACCACAAAAGAATTAACAGCATTTTTGATATTTTTAAAAAATTTGATGCAAGTCAGGATCGTGTCAGATTTTTGCCTGATGGTGGTGAGTATAGGACTTGCAAATAATAACCAAAAAATATAAAAATTCTTAATGTGCGTTAGCAAATAGTCAATTATCAAGCAACAAACTCTCTTGCTAACGCTAAACCATCAACGTTACCAACATCAATCCAAGTGCCATCAAACACAACACCTCTTAGAGATTTTTTTTCAGCAGCTTTCCAATATAAACCCGACAAGGAAAAAGGCTCAATTTTTAAGCGTTTTATCACTATTGGGTTAATAAGCTGAACACCAATATAGATGTAACGACTTGATGGGGAGTCATCTTCAGTTGGTTTACGCAACAACCCATTTTCAATAACAAAATCACCCTTACCTGAATGACCTTGTGCATTTTTCAACGGTGTAACAGATAAACAAAAGTCATCTGTTTCTTGCCAAGCGTCAACCATGCGATGGATGATTGATGGGTTAGAATCTTGCCAATACATATCTGCATTTACTACTACAAATGGTTTCTCACCAAATTCTGTTAGAACATTACGCACTCCTCCTGCTGTTTCAAGCAGGATTGGCTCATAACTTAATAATATTTCAAAATCGGTATAGCTTTTTACATGGGCTTCAATTTGATCTGCTAGGTAGTGAGTATTAATAATAATACGTTTGAACCCTGCCTGTTTCAGTGCATTGATCGAAAGGTCTAAGCAGCACGTATTACCGATTGAAACTAATGGCTTGGGGGTATTTTTAGTAATATCGCCAAGACGTTTTCCAAGACCTGCTGCCAGCACCATTGCTGTTGAAGAAATATTCATCATATAGCTGGAATCACTCGTTTTTGTTGTGGAACATTAAGGTCAAACCATTGCTTAACTGGTTTCAGTTCTTCAATTTCACAGCATTTTTCAAAGAGATTCCACAAATGAGGAATTCGATTCAAAAATCTTTTATCACCACGTTCAGTTGCTGCTCTAGTAAAAAGTCCAAGAATGCGTACTTGCCGTACTGCACTTAAAATATTGCCAGCTATATAAATTTCTTGGTGATCCCCTTTGGGATGAGCATCTAAAAATCTTTTCCACATAAGGTTAGTCAATTCAGTTGATACCTCGCGTCTGGCATCTCCCAACAAGGAAACTAAATCACCTGCTATTGGTGCCCAGACTGCATCTTGAAAGTCAAGTAATCCTATGTTTTTAGGAGCTGATCGCTCTGGCAAATCCATTAAATTATCCACATGATAGTCACGCAAAAAAATATTTTTTTTTGTTTGCAAAGCTAATTCCAAAACTTTTGTCCAAACACCAATAAAATCATCTTGAACTGGGCTTGAGACCTCATCATTCATCACTTTTGGATAATGATACGTCAGAAATTGCTTCACTTTATTTAGACCGAAATCAACAGTATATGCCTTTAAAAAAGGTAAGGGATTTTCATTGCGTTCCTGTAAATGTACAATAACATCAACTGCAGATTTATATATTTGATGTTCCCTACCAGGACTTTCTTGCAAAACTTTTGTAAAAGTTGCGTCACCAAAATCTTCTAAAAGAAGATAACCGCTTTCTGTATCTGCTTCTATAATTTCTGGTGCACTAAGACCGTGCGATGTTAAATGTTGCCCTATTTCTATAAATGCTTTTAAAGAGCTCAAATCAGGACAATCCATTAAGACTAAAGAAGTATTTCCAGCTTGCCAGCGAAAATATTTACGAGGCGAAAAATCAGCTGTAAGAAATTGTTTATCAAAGTGGTCATATTGCCCCCAAAAATAAGGAATGCGTTGATTCATTCTTTAGCCTCCAAAGTAAGCTTTCTACTGTCATCAGATTGAACCAACAGTGTTCCTTTCAAATATTTAGAAAATATTTTATCACCCAAACGTTCTGGCCATTCAATAATCATCATATCCTGTATATTTAGCTCATCAAGTCCAAGCTCTTCAATCTGATGCTCATCATCCATGCGATACAAATCAATGTGCCAAAGTGTGCCTGCACTGGTTAAATAAGGTTGCATAATTGTGAAAGTAGGACTTGTGACTTCTTCTTGATATCCTAACGCAGCCACAATATGTTTTGTTAATGTAGTTTTACCTGCACCCATTTCACCATATAGCAAAAAGGGCAACTTAGGCCTTAACTTGCTAACAACATGCTTTGCTGCATCTGCAATAGAATCTAAATTAAAAATTATATCTGTCATCATTTATAGATTTAGCAAATTTTGGAAAACATTGCTTGATAAATTCTTAAAAAGGTAAAATTTAGTAATATATCTTTATTTGAAATCGACACTAGGTTTAAGGCATCATACACTAGTGGGGAACTGATGTATTCTGTAGCTAATAATAAATCTAATACTTTGCCTGACATAATTGCTGCAGATCTGCACGCAAAAAAAGTACTTTCACGCCGAGATTTTATTAATCAACATACTGTATCAAGCCCTGTCATTTTTCACGGAGTTGGTGTGCATTCAGGAAAAGCTGTTTGCATGATTGTGCACCCTGCAGCAGTTGATCACGGAATTATTTTTGAACGTACAGACATTGAAGACCAACCAAATCGCATTCGAGCCAATTGGCAAATGGTGAGCACCACAAACATGTGCACAACAATTATAAATGCATCTGGTATATCAGTGGCAACTGTTGAACACATTATAGCTGCTCTTTACGGAACAGGAATTACAAATGCACTCATAACTATTGATGGCCCTGAAGTGCCTATTATGGATGGATGTTCTGAAGAGTTTTGTAAAGGTATTTTAGAAACAACAACAGTTCGTCAATCGAAACGTCGTCACACTTTGAAAATTTCCACAACAATAAGAGTCGAAAATGAAAACGGATGGGCCCAATTAAGCCCATACGATAAGAATCTATTTAGTGTAAAGTTCACTCCAACTGACAGGTATGAAGATTTAACACAGGAACAATTTCAGCAATTTTCATACAATGAAGATGATTTCACAACCCTTATTTCCAGAGCCAGAACATTTGGTTTTTATGAAGACGCTCAAAAATTATGGGCTGCAGGTCTTGCTAAAGGTGCATCTCTTGACAACACCGTTGTGATTCACAAAGGTGCTGTCATGAATGAAGATGGCTTGCGGTATAGTGACGAACTAGTTCGCCATAAATTGTTGGATGCTATTGGTGATATGGCACTAGCAGAATATGTATTAATTGGCCACTACGAGGCCTGTAATCCAGGCCATACCCTTAATTACCAATTGTTGAAAAAATACTTCGATACAATAACCACAAGCTGATTGATCGCTTTACTCAATATAATCAGCAAGAGCCATGACTAGTTCTTCTCTTGTCATCGCATGTGATATTAATAATCTGAGACACTTAACTAAAGAACGATAAGAAGGGGTTGAGTAGTTTTTCAAGATTTTCCTTCGATTGAAGATGGTGAAATATATCAAGAGAAGCATCAACC
>JAPLON010000090.1:22411-24864 GCA_026400695.1 Pseudomonadota bacterium | reverse complement strand
TGTAAACTAGAGGCGTTAAAAGTTAAGGTTGCGGTTAATCATTTTGCCATCAAATCTAAACTTTTAATTATTGCTAATCAGGCTACAATGAAAGAGTTGCAAATTTTACGTAATCAGATGGTGCCTGCGTAAGGTGAGTTATTATGAGCTTGATGAATACAAAAAATATCAACAGATTATGGCAAAAGGTGAGTCTGCAAAAAAGAAATCAAACAAACTAGCTAAAAAATCTAAATAACTTCCTGGTGGCTAATAAGAAAATGCCCACCTTTCGGTGGGCATTTTATTTGAGTATTTAGTTAGTCTGTTTCTATTTGCTTCTTAATCGCTCTAATAAATCCCTGTGATATCCTTCGAGAGTTTGTTCAAGTCCCTTAAGGCACTCTACTAATTGTGTGTAAGTGAATTTACTTCCTATTTCACTAGGAATAACGTTTGTTCTATTAAATTCATCAATTTCTTCTGTTTTCCACTCATGTGCTATTACAGATGTAGACCTTCTTACAAATTCATCCCTGTTGCTTTGCTGATATGCTGCAGCACCAGGTGGTGGCGCAAAAAGCTGCCCGCCAATTGCTATTACTGCAACACTAAGAATCGCTACTTTCGATAAACCACGCATACGTATCTCCTTTGTTTAGCGCATTTACAAGGGCAAGGTATTCCTAAAATTCATGTTTATAAAGGTTAAAATGCTGACAATTTTCTCAGAATCACCTAACTCTGGCTTAGACTAAGCTGATAATACTAGGCTGAGTACCGAAGTTCTTCAGATAATTTATATGCTGTTAAACTTGTAGCAAGACCGTAATGCTGCATTAAAGCGACTAGATCTCTAGTTTCTGCAACAGTTGGAAACCTTCCATATTTTTCATGGGCTAATTTTATATATTCTGCCGCAATATGAACGGCAGTATCTGGCAAAACAACCGTACCTACCTTACTTACACAAGCGTACATATTACCACCAGATTGACTCGCAACAGAATTATCCCTGAAATTAATATCCATCGCCGACCTCGCGTATCCATTTATTCCTACAGCAGCACAGGATGCTGAACTTTGGCCTTGGCTAGTACTCACTTGGCTACAGTCTGCTCCCTCATCACTAACCAACTCCCAGTCATCACAATCTTTATCGGTGCTAGTTTCTTCAAGCACAACCCACTTACTTGCGAAAGCCTTTCGCATAAGTTCTGAATCGTTTAAATATGTGCCAGGTTTAGCTAAAGATGGGTCCACAAATTCATAAAACGGCAGAGAAAATCCGTATTTTACCCCAATTATTCCAAATCTTACAGGTGACACATCTTGATCATCTCCTCCAACTACCACTTTTAGCCTAACCGCTGTAATTATTGCATTTTCTTTTGCACGAGCTACGCTTCCTTTTGGAAAATCAGCAGTCGCGCAAACCCAATTAAATTTACCAACTTGATGATTTGCCACATCCCTGAAATCGTAGGCAATAACTAATTCAGTAGTAGGTGGAACTTGTATTTTGTCCTTTATCACAATTCGCTCACATCTTACCAAATTGTTTATATCCATTCTGCCAATTTCGGTACCTGGCTTATGTTTAAAAAAGAAACGAACATAATTTGCACTTGAATACGTACTATCTTGCACAAAAGGTTTTAAATCATCTACTTCCACCTGCGCACTAAGGCGCATTGAGGAAGCATTTAAACTACACATTAGTACAGAAATAGATACAACTTTACAAAAACCTTTAATGAAACTCACAAATACCTTCAAACAATATTTATATACTATCATTTTGAATTTACACAAAAAATCACAAATTTTAAAACAAAAAAGATCAATAAATAGCAATAACGCTCAATTGGTTACCAAAACCATTGACTCCTTCATGATAAGCGCGGCGGCAGCTAAAATATTTTTTTTCTAGGCTATAAGTATCTAAACCAAATTCTAAAATGCTTTGAATGTCACATTTTTTTAATTGGTTATTTAGGTAACCTGAAAGGTCAAAAAAGTAATGTTTCGGTTTACTTGCGTTTGTAAAGGATTCGCTAGCGTTTGCAGCGTCAAAAACTTCTTGGCCTACTTCATAACTTTGTTGCTGAATGCACGGACCAATTGCAGCGTTAATATTTTTGCGATTCGCACCAAGTGATTCCATGCTTTTTATGGTGTTTTCAACAATCCCTAAAACAGCGCTGCGCCATCCAGCATGTACCGCACCCACCACTCCATTTTCAACATCCTGTAAAAGAATTGGCGCACAATCAGCAGTTTGAATTGCCAACAATAGACCTTTAGAGGATGTCACCATCGCATCGTATTCATGACCATTTGGAGTGTTTTGATCAACAACTAAAACATCACTTTTGTGGACTTGCTTTAAGGTGACCATATGATCAACACCCATAGCTTTACAAACCAAAGCACGGTTTTGCATGACTTTTGTATCATCATCACCTTTGTTT
>JAPLON010000090.1:16528-22299 GCA_026400695.1 Pseudomonadota bacterium | reverse complement strand
AACCACAATTTAGGCTTTCAAAAATACCATTGCTGTATCCTCCTTCAGCACCAAAAAAACCATGCACAATTTCTTTACATTTTAAATTATCGGAAATTTGGTATGGGGGATTTATCATTGAAATACCTCAAGCACTTTAAAGCGTTGTCCCATTTCTGTGGGGGCGACTAATCTGGTGGCACCAGTGGTTAATGCAAAACGCTGCTCGGGCGTGGCAATACTCATTAATTTTTCTAAGCGCTGCTCAATACCAAGGCGCAGCAAAAAATTGCCCTGGGGTTGGAAACGGTTATTTGGGCACATATTACGCAAACTATGAAAATCTACTTGATGAGATAAATCAGCAAAACTAAGGCTTTGTAAAACCTTTACAGGTTTGTGCTGAAAAACAGCCTGCAAGGTATCACCAAAACGTGATTCAGCTGGGGTGTCATCACCGTAGTCTATAATTAATGCAGCTCCTGGGGACAGATGATGTAAAATTTGTTGCATTAAATTTATTGCTAATGGGCATGATTCTTTAACACTATTAGGGTTACAAGGTGGCGCAAATACAAGATTGTTTTCAGCTTCACTAAAACGAATTGAGCGTTCTTCGTGGCCAACAAATTGTCGAATTGGTAGAGTATCAAAAAATTCATTGGCGATAACTAAAGTAAAATCTGCGCCGCCTGGAACTTCTTGAAGATCTTTATACCAAAAAATAAATGGGTATTCGCTTAAGTTTTTACGTTGTTGCTCGTACAACTGGGGGCAAATTTCTACACAAGATATAGTCAGGCTTTCTAGAAATCCTTCTTGTTTGGCGCCAATTCGTAATATGTCTTGCAGCAATGTGCCACGGCCAGGCCCAAGTTCAATTAAATGAATAGTATCTGGTGAACCTGCTTCTTGCCATTGGGCGATACACCAAAATGCCAGCATTTCGCCAAATAGCTGCGATATCTCAGGCGAAGTAATAAAGTCACCGTGTCGTCCGATAACATTATTTTGTACGTAATATCCAAAATCCGGATGGTATAGCGCTAATTTTTGTGCTTCCTCAACAGTTATAGTCCCTGCAGTGCGGATGTATTCTTGCAAGCATGTAGGCGTAGTTTGATGACTAGAATGCTTAGCAAAAGCATGAGTGTACATAAAATAACTCCAACACCAAGTTCAACTGTGCCTAATTGCACTACCACATCTTGTACTTTAAACTGTTCAACGCCCAAGCGAAAGAGGGCGTAAAGACACAAAAACAAGCAGAATGTTGTGCTCCTACAATTTTGTAGTTTTGCTGAATTTTTATAAGCTACATTTAACACCAAAAATAATACTAATCCTTCTAGCAATGCTTCATAAATTTGTGTGGGGTGTCGTGGTAGTGTTTCACCAGGAAATACTACACCAAATGGTAGTGAAGTGGTAACGCCGCCTAATTCAGCGTTAATGAAGTTAGCAATCCTTCCAAAAAATAGACCAATAGGTGAAATTAAAGCTAGTAAATCAGCAAGTGTATAAAAATCAATTTTGTGACGTTTGGTAAATAAGTAAGTTGCTATTGCTACGCCAATAAGCCCCCCATGAAACGACATGCCTCCAAGCCAAACTTGTGGTATATCTAGGGGGTGGTTTAGGTAGTATATTGGGTTGTAAAAAAGTACATGTCCTAACCTGCCGCCGATAATGATGCCAATAACAGCAAACGGGAATAAGTCATCCAAAATTTTTATGGGTAAATTAAAGTTATTACGTTTAATTAAAATTCTTCCAATTTTACAAGCTAATAAAATACTCACAACATAGGCTATTCCGTACCAATGCACTTTTAATGGGCCAACAGCAATGGCAATAGGATTGATATTTGGAAAAGTGATCATACATTTATAAATTTAAACCTTTCAATAATCTACCACATGGAAGATTCCAATCGGAAGTGTGTACACACTAATTTTTGACACTTTTCCTTTTTTTAGTGATAAATATCTTGATTGTGTATGCTAAGGTTTCTATATTGCTATTATAATAAAAATACTATCAGGTAGATTAATGAAACTACAAAGCTTAACGAAAAGATTAATGCAGCCTGTATCGTTTCTCATTTATTTTTTTGGAATAACGAGCGGCATATTAAGTGCATCTTGCGCTTCATCAAGTCAAACGGATAGTCAATCAGATACTAAATCCGCTAGATTAGTGGAAGTATATAGGCGCATTAATAGCAACTGGAGTTATACAGGTGAAACTGAACATGTTGGTAGAACTGATTCATGGAAAGAATTAACTGCTAAAACAGCTAATGGTACTACATCCATGGTGGCTTGGGATTTTCAAAAACAACCTTCTTTTACTGCAGCTTTAGATGAAATTATAAGCAGTAAACTTATTATGGAGTGCTCTAATGCTGCTAGAATTGCCCGTCTGGCTTTGTTAAATTCTGTCCTAGAAGACAAAGGTATGCATGATTGGGCCTTAAGTCTTCTAAAGAAAAATTCTTGTTTTGATCTTATGTCTGAATTATCACGGAAATTCTTTGAAAAATCAGCTAATGACGACACTCTTGGTAAGTTTTATGCCTATCCATTTGTGAATTTACCTGAATATGCATCTTTAAAAGATGGTCCTGACGGGAATCACAATATTGTAAGGCTTCCTGATGGTTTATATGTCGGGTTTGCTCCAGACTTCTTTACAGAACCAAGAACCCATGACGATCTTGTAGGGTATTTATTCAATAAGTTTACAAGCACAACTGATATAAGAAAAGGCAAAGAGGCTGAACATGCCCGGTTCTGTACATGGCTAACTCTTGAGAAATTTAAGCAAATAAGGGCGGCTTATCAAGCAAAAGTTGGATATTTTGTTTTTAATCCTAAAAGCTAACTAAGTTGTAAGCGGGTACAAGGGATATAGTTTTTATGTTGCTATGTTTCGTCATAAGTTGAGAATGTTCAATTAATGTACCCGCCATTGTCATCCAAGCTTAATTAATTTAGGGTGTTTACGCATTTTTACGTTCAAAGTCTTGGGTCTCAAATTCTACTGGTTCAACCATGCGCATGGCGGGGTAATTTTCAAGCAAAATATCATTGTTAGGGCCTGTTAGTATTACATAGCGCTGCCCTTTGTTTGTTATGTTTATAATGCTTCTTTTGCTATCAATTATAATTGGTGGTTCAACGACAATGCTCTGTGATTTTGTATCAAGTGGAGTTTCGGATAGGCGAGATTTACTGTGTAAATAGCGTATGGCAAGGGTGAATAACCCAATTAAACCAAAAATTACAAACAAAATTGCAATGATATTAAGCATGTTGTTCAACAGATTAAAAGCTCCTCTTTAATGCTAGCTTAATTTTTTAAAAAAAAGCAAATAGGTGAATGGCCTAGTAAATTATTTTTGAGAATTTCATGCTAACGTTTTACAGGTGGTTTAATATAAAAAAGTACTTTTGCTATAGTTATTGACGGTATTTTTACAATTTTCCACAATAATATAGATAGTGTTTAGTTATTGTTGGCCAAAAAATGTGTAATTTGCGTTTGGTTTTATTCAGTTTTCTGCTTATTCAAAATATAGTTCTTGCAACAGATTTGGAGGAGCTTTGCTTTGGATCTGAAAAATCTTCATCCTTAAATCAAGTAGTAGTCATTAATTCAGATGAATCTCCTAAAAAATCCATCAGCTTTTCTGGTGGAAGCTATTTTTCTGCTACCTACAATATGGGTTTTTTAAAAGGGCTTCAGGAATATTTTAAACTAGACGAAGGAGATATAACTTATTTGGGGGATTCAAGTGGTGCTTTAGTTGCTTTGGTTGCGGTACTTGGCTTAGATGCTGACTATAGCATTAATAATTTTTTGCTAAAAATGATTAAAGAAACACGCGAGCTACCGCATTGTGGTTTTTCACAATGGGGGAAAGTTTTGAAAAAAAACCTACTTGCCGTTAGTGAAGATATACCAAAACTAAAAGATTGTGTTCATAAACTTGCCAATGACAGACTACACGTTTCAATAACTCATTTTCGACTTTTTCCATTTCCATTTAGTAACGAATTAGTTTCTTATTTTCATTCAACTGATGACTTGATAGAAACAATTTTAACTTCTTGCCATATGCCATGGGTTTTGGGGGAAAACTTTTTTACTAAATGGCGTGGTAAGACTTGTGTAGATGGGGGGTTTACCAATCATAATCCTGCATTGGATGAAAATACCGTACGTGTAAATCCTTTTTTGTGGAGGTCTCCATTTTTCTTGATATGGCATGGATGCTTTACTCTTCATACAGAGGAAGAAGCTCGTAGAGCCATAGGTTGGGGATATCAAGATGCAATCAAAAATATACAATATTTTTTAGATCGTGGGTTTAATCTAAAAGATTCTTCTGTTCCTTTACCACTTGAAATATCTTTGCCGTGTAATGAAGAAGATGGGTCAACTGCAATTGATGTATTAAGAAAAGAAATTCATACGGTATGGTTTTATGGCGGCAATATATTTTTTTCCCAAGTGCGCAGATATCTTTCATCAGCCAAAGAGACAGTAAAATCGGTAGCTTGGTCGGCTATAACTATTCCTGTTAAGGTGGCAAGTCTTCCAATTAAAGCTATCTGTTTGCCTTTTAAAGTGATTTCATTTTTTTGTGGACGATAGGATATAAATCAAATAAGATTTTTGTAACAACAATCAATTTTGGTGAATTATGGCACGTGGTGGTTACCGAGAAGGAGCAGGGCGTAAGCCTAATTCAAGCAAATTTGGGGAGGCGACAGTACCAGTGCGTGTTCCAGAATCAATAGTTCCACAGCTAAAAGATATTTTAAAAAAGGCAGATAAGTTCTCCCTAGGGTCTGTAATTGCAGATATACGTTCAGCAATTGATTGGCAGGGACTTGATTTACCATCTCGTTCCTTACCAATTTTTTCAAGTAAAGTAGCTGCAGGTTTTCCATCACCTGGTGATGACCATTGGGAAGCTAAGCTTGATTTGAATGAACATTTGGTACAGCATCCTGCATCTACCTTTTTCGTGCGTGTAAGTGGTGATTCTATGATTGGAGTTGGTATTAACGATGGGGATGTTTTAGTTGTTGACCGTTCTCTTGTTTGTAAAGAAGGTTGCATTACCATTGCGGTGGTTGATGGTGAATTAACTGTAAAGCGTTTTTCTAGGCGTGGCGAAGTGGTGGCCTTGGTTGCTGAAAACCCTAAGTATCCTGATATTATTGTAACTCAGGAAATGGATTTTCGTATTTGGGGTGTGGTAACTACGGTTATTCATAAACTGTGAAGAGATTAGATACCTTTAACCTGAAGTTTTTAACCAAAGGGGATCTTTGATTTCATTTAAAAATTCTTGGTGTTCCTTTAGTTCATTTTCATTAATTGCAAAATGACGAGGTGCACGAAATGGCCTGTCTATATGAGCGATTTCAGAAAATGTTAGTTCTTCCTTAAACAATTCATTTTGCCTACCGCCAAGTAGCTCAATATAAATTTCTACTAGTAATTCTGCATCAACCAATGCTCCGTGCTTTACACGCTTGGAATTATCTATATTAAATCGTTTACAAATTGCATCTAGATTAGCAGGTTGCCCTGGAAATTTTTTGCGTGAAAGGGCTACGGTATCAATTGCCTCTTGCACATTTAACAAAGGTAAATTAACCCTTGTAAATTCTGCATTTATAAATCCTATATCAAAATTGGCATTGTGGATTACCAGGGTTGCACCGCTAATAAATTGGAAAAAGTCATTTGCTACGGTTTGAAAAGTTGGAAAA
>JAPLON010000090.1:0-16511 GCA_026400695.1 Pseudomonadota bacterium | reverse complement strand
GGAAAATCCTTTAAGAAATTATAGGTTAATCCAGAAATTTCTGATGCACCTGGGGAAACATCTCGTTCTGGATTAATGTATTGGTGGTAAACTTGCCCTGTGGGTACACGGTTTATAAGCTCAACACAGCCAATTTCAATTATGCGGTGGCCATCACGGTGGCTAAGGCCGGTGGTTTCCGTATCTAGAGCAATTTCACGCATGCTATGCTTAATTTTGGATGATGTGAAAATCTAACATAATGTTTGTGTAAGTTAAAGTGTTACAATGTCAGGCTTTTCCTCATGTATCTGTTGATTCCATAATTTTGCATACAAACCATTTTGTTTAAGCAATTGCTGATGGTTGCCTGATTCTGCAATTGCTCCTTGGTCTAACACAAAAATGTGGTCTGCATCAACAATGGTGCTAAGTCTGTGGGCTATAATGATTGTGGTACTACCATGTGATATTTTTTGCAAACTTTGTTGGATACGTTTTTCAGTAGTGGTATCAAGGGCAGATGTTGCTTCGTCGAAAATATAAATTTTGGGTTTTTTTAAGAGCATTCTGGCAATGGCTACACGCTGTTTTTCTCCACCTGAAAGTTTCAGACCACGTTCACCAACTTTAGTTTCGTAGCCTTCAGAAAGTTTCGATATAAATTCATCAAGATCAGCATTTTTTGCCGCATTTTGAATTTCAGTAAAGGTTGCCAGGGGTGCACCATATCCTATGTTGTAGGCGATTGTATCATTAAACAAAACTGTGTCTTGTGGCACTATGCCAATGGCTTGTCTTAGGCTTGCTTGGGTAACTTTTTTTATGTCCTGATCATCAATTAAAATGCGACCATTACTAGGGTCATAAAGACGAAACAACAAACGTGATAGGGTTGATTTACCGCCACCTGTCGTGCCAACAAAAGCTACGGTTTCTCCGGGGTTTATAACTAAATTAATGTTATTAATAATTTTACGATCTTCGTTATAGCTAAAGCTTAGGTTTTCAAAAGTTATCTTTCCTTTTTCGTATGTTAATGGTTTGGCATTAGAGGAATCTTTCACATCTGACTCCTGGTCTAGTAGACTAAACATTTCCCCAAGATTAATTATACCTTGCTTAATCTCTCTGTAAGCAAAGCCAAGATTAAATAGTGGCATTACCAACTGTAGTGAAAAAGCAAAAAGTGCGGCCACGTCACCTGGAGTAATTTCACCGGTAGATGCCCGTATTATTGCAAAAGTTAGCATACCACCTAAGCCAATTGAAAAAATTACGGCTTGGCCTGCATTTAAAAAATTTAAAGAGCTTCTAAATTTGCGGGATGTCTTTTCATAAACAGCCTGAACTTGGTCAAAACGTTCTGTTTCCAATTGCTCATTACCAAAATATTTAACCGTTTCAAAATTTAGTAGGCTGTCGATTGCTCTGGTTTGTGAAGTATTATCTAGTTCATTCATTTGTTTGACGATTTTTAATCGCCAGGTAGAAACAAAGATTGTGAAAACTACGTAGGTTGTCATAGTCATTATCATAATTAAGCTGCATATAGGGCTGTACCAAAACCACAGCAAAGTAGCTAATAAGATAGATTCAATTAAACTGGGCAGTATGGTCATCATTAAAAAGAGGCTGATTGACTCTAATGATTTCGTGCCACGCTCAATAACTCTGCTTAGCCCGCCTGTTTGTCGATTCAAATGAAATTTCAAGCTTAAGCTATGCAGGTGGCTAAATACACTAACTGAAATTTGGCGAAAAATTCTTTGGGAAACTATGTTGAAAGTGTAGTCACGTAATTCGTTGCAAGTTTGCGCTAAAATCCGAACGACCACAAAACCAATGATAATTGCGGTTGGAAATACTTGTGGGTTTTCCTTTAAGTGGTCAATTAGATATTTGAAGGCAATAGGTCCGCCTAATACAAATAATCTTCCAATTATTAAAAGAGAGATTGACCCCAATAGCAAAGCTTTTACACGCGCTACGTTTTTAGGCCATAGATAACCACATAGTTTTTTTATGGTTAGAGATTTATCCATTTAGTTATCCGATTCTAGCCACATGGCATTTAATATACTAAAGCAGCAAGCTAACCCTAATCCTAATATCCAACTGAAGTACCACATATAAATCCTTTTTAATACATTTGGGGGTCGTCTAAATCTTTTAGAGTTAAGCGTTTAGCGAAAACTTTATAGGTCCAGATTACATAAGTTAAAATGAATGGTAAAAATATTAAAACAGCAATTAGCATAATGAACAGCGTAAGTTGCGATGATGATGCATCCCAAACTGTAAGACTATGGTTAGGTGCAATAGTTGACGGTAAAATGAACGGAAAGGTAGCTAGCCCTGCGGTTGCTATTACCCCTATTATGCTTGTTGATGTTGCCAAAAATCCAACAGATGGGTGTTTTTTGCCAGAAACCATAGATATCATGAATCCAAAAAAAGCAATCATGGCGGCAATCATTGCATAGTTACTAAAAAATCGTTGGGATAGTTCTATGCTTTCTTCAATTCTTTGAACGCCAACAGCTTTGCTTAAGATATTTTGGGCGTGGCCGGCTTCTTCAAGTGTGAAACCATATTCAGTATTGTTTAAAACTAAGCCAGCGCCAATAAAGCAAACAAGTGCTGTAAATGATGCTATCTTTTGTACAGAGTGTGCCTTTAAAGCAATTGGATGATCAATTTTTAAACGTAAGTACGCGGCTCCATGCGCTAATAACATACTTACAGAAACAAAACCTGCGAGAATTGAAAATGGTGAAAATAAGGGGAAAAATACACTTTTTGTTTGTAACATTAAATTTTCTTCAAAACTAAATGGTAACCCTAAAATGGCATTTCCGACAGCTATTCCAAATACCAAAGCAGGTATTAAACTTGAAATACAAATAGCCCAATCCCAAGCATAGCGCCACTGTTGACTTGGCATTTTACTGCGAAACTTAAGGCCAACTGGTCTAATTATAAGGCACGCTAAAACCAACAGCATGGCTAGGTACATAGTTGGGAATGCAACGGAGTAAACTACTGGCCATGCAGCAAATATGGCCCCAGCTCCTAGGATCAGCCATACTTGATTACTTTCCCAAACAGGGGCTATGGTGTTGATTAATAAGCGGCGTTCATCATCTGTTTTTGCGAGAGTTGTTAATAAACTTGCAACCCCTAGGTCAAAGCCATCTGTTAAGGCGAATCCTGTAAGTAATACCCCTAAAAGAATCCACCAGGTGATTTGTAGTACTTCGAGTGATGGCATTACGCCTCCTTAGTTTCTAAAAAAATATCAGGACCGTTCTTAATGTATTTTTTAAGTAAAATCACATCAAAAACTAAAAGAACTGTGTAGAACAATACAAACATTGCCATAGAAATTAGTAATGACGATTTATCTAGGTTTGATGCACCCATGAAGGTTGGCAAAACACCTTCAATTGCCCAAGGTTGCCTTCCATGCTCAGCCACAAACCAGCCGCACATAATAGCTATCCATGGAAGCGGTAAAACAAGTAAGCTTGATTTTAAAAATCTTGGGCATTTTTCAAAACAGCGTTTAGTTGAGTACCAAAAAGCCATTGTGAAATAAAGGAGTAATATGAATGCGCAAGCAACCATTACCCTAAAACAAATAAAGATTGATACTACATTTGGCACAGTGTCTTTTGCTGCTTTTTTGATAGTTTCATCATCTATATTGTTAAGATCAGAACTATATTTTTTAAGTAATAACCCATAACCTAAGTCATTCTTGTATTTTGCAAATTCTGCTTCAGCTTCTGAGTTGTTACGAT
Source organism: Pseudomonadota bacterium (assembly GCA_026400695.1). Lineage (GTDB taxonomy): Bacteria > Pseudomonadota > Alphaproteobacteria > Paracaedibacterales > CAITNM01 > CAITNM01. Next base: position 12,726 of record JAPLON010000090.1, on the reverse strand, counting down.
TTTTGCGTAATTTTTGTAAGGCTAGGTATGCTTTTTGTCCATTTTGAATACGTGGTATAGCGGCTGCTTCTAGTTCATTAATACCAGGAATTTCTTCAGAAAAAGAACGCGTAGCAATTAACCCTAACAAGTACGGTAGCTTAATTTGGCAAGTGTTTTCACGGGTTTCTGTATTCGGTATAGCAAACAATAATAGGTCTGCTGGAGCTTTTTCAGTGTGCCACATTGCTTCCATTGCGGCCATTTTCATTTTTTGGTTTTGGGTTAATGTGTAGCCGCTTTCATCCCCTAGTACAATTACACTTAAAGCTGAGGCCAGTCCAAAACTTGCCGCAACTGTCATTGAACGTTTCGCAAATTCTATATGGCGTTTGGAAAGTAAATACCAAGCGCTAATCGCCATTACGAATACAGCGCCAGTAATGTAGCCAGCACTTACTGTGTGCACAAACTTTGATTGTGCTACTGGGCTAAAAAATATTTCATAAAAATTGGTTAGCTCCATACGCAGAGTCTCAACATTAAAAGTTGATCCTACGGGGTGCTGCATCCAAGCATTAGCAATTAATATCCAAAGGGCAGAAAAGTTAGTAGCTAGAATAGGCCAATTAAAGTTGCTTCTAAAAAGAAGGCCATTAATCCTTCAATGGCAAGCAGTGATCCAAAAATATCACCAACATAATGGCTGTAATAAGCCCAATTAGTACCAAACTGAAATTCAAGCGTTATACCTGTGGCAACACCCATGGCAAAGTTTATGCCAAATAGTAGACCCCAAAATTGCGTCATTTGTTTCCATATGGATTTTTGCGTCATCACATAAACACTTTCCATAATGGCAAGCAAAAAGCTTAGCCCCAATGTTAATGGCACAAACAAAAAATGGTACATTGCCGTAACGCCAAATTGGAGACGAGCTAATTGAACGGCGGAAAGACTTTCAAACATAATTCACTACTTAACTAAGTGTTGATCAACTTGCATAACAGTTACATGGCTGCTGTTTTGCCTAACGTAATAAACAGTAATGGCCACAATGATAATTTTGATGGCTATTGCAATTTTTAAATCAAGAAATTTTGGCATAGGGCAACCAGATTGCTATGTTCGTACAGTATACCTATTTTTTGTAACACCTTGTAAGTACGTATTTAAAATTTTTTTAAATATTTAAAGATTTTTAGTCAATGTTTGTAAAATTTATGCACTGTGTAAACCTGTTGTTAATTTTTTGCATGTTACTATTACCGTATGAAGGATTGTATTTTACATATATGGCTAGGTGCTAGTGTAAAACAAAAAATAGCCGCTATTTTTATGGTGGTTGCGTTTGTTTTTTTATCTTGGTTTTTTAGTGGTGGGAAATCCTTAGCTTCTGACTTGCCTTTGGTAAGTACAGAGGTTGTGAAATGTCAGACCATTCCCCAGAAAATAAAAATTGCTTCAACTCTAATCCCTCAGGCGGAAGTACTTATTCGTAATCGTATTGATTCACAAATAAGGAAAGTACATTTTAAAGAGGGGCAGTTGGTTGAAGAGGGGGATATGCTATTCACCCTTGATGACGATATGTTGCTTTCACAATTGAAACAGGCGGAGGCTAATCTTGAAAAAAATGATGCTTTGGTTGTTCAGTCGGAAAAAGAACTTAAACGAAATGAAATTCTTCTGAAAAAGGGTGCTGCAACTCAATCTGTTGTTGATACGCTTGTAGCAACTATGAAGGGCAATAAGGCGAATCAGGAGGCTACAGAGGCTCAGATTGAACTTTTAAACTTACAGATTGGCTATGCCAAGATTAAAAGTCCTGTTAAGGGTATAACCGGTTTTGTTAAGCTGCAGCCCGGAACCGTTGTGCGCCAATCAGAAACCACTCCTTTAGTTTCAGTAGTTAGTATAGACCCTATAGATGTAATTTTTGATATTCCTGAAAGGTATATGTCGCAGATTTTAAGTAAAGGTCTGGAAACCATAAAGGTTAGTTTGATTGACGTTAATGATAAGCCAATTAAAAATCTATCCAAGCCTGTTGCGATAGATCAGGGAGTTAACTCTAAGGCAGGTGTGTTTTCGTTAAAGGTTTTGGTGGAAAATGCTGATTTATCTTTACGTCCAGGCATGTCAGTTAATGGCAATTTAGAGATAGGTTCATATAATAATGCCATTGTTATTCCAAGTAATGCGGTATTAAGTGGTCAAGATGGTAGCTATGCTTTTGTTTTTGATGATAAACAAAAAACGGCAAAAAGAAGAACAGTTAAGGTACGTGATAGCTTTGATGGAATTGCCATTATTGAAAGTGGTTTAAAAAATGGAGAAATAGTCGTTACCGAAGGGCAAATTCATTTAAAAGATGGGGTTGTTGTGCGGAAACGGCCAAGTGAAACCTTATGAATATTTCGGAATTATTCATTAAGCGACCAGTAATGACTACGTTACTTATGCTTTGGTTGGTTTTGATGAGTAGCTTTTCTTACAAATCTTTGCCAGTTAGCGCGTTACCAAAGATTGAGTTTCCGGTCATTCAAGTTAGCGCAAAATTAGCCGGGGCAAGTCCAGAAGTTATGGCTAAAGCCGTTTCACTTCCTTTAGAACAAAAATTTTCAGCAATTCCTGGCCTTGAAAACATGACATCTATAAATGCTCAAGGTATTACGAGGCTTACTTTAGAATTTGGTCTTAGCGTAGATTTAAATTCAGCTGCACAAGATGTTAGTACGGCCATTTCGAGTGCACAATCAAGTCTACCAACTACAATGACGACCACACCTACCTTTAAAAAAGTTAATCCTTCGGAGCAACCAATTATCATTTTGGCAATGAGTTCTGATTCCATGCCAATATGGCAGCTTAATAATATTGCAGAGGATTATGTTGTTAACCGATTGTCAATGCTAGCAGATGTTGCGCAGGTTGATATTATTGGTCAACAACGGTACGCGGTCAGGGTAAATGTTAAACCTGAAATGGTCAAAAACCGTGGTATAGGTCTTGATACTATTGCCAATAATATTATGCAGGCAAATATTAATGGTTCATCTGGTGTGTTACAAGGCATGGATCAGTCTTTTATGCTTTTTCCAAATTCTCAGTTAAAAAATGCCAAGGAATTTTCAGAGGTTCTTTTAAATAAGCAGAACAATTTAAGATTAAAAGATGTTGCTACAGTTTTAGATGATGTTGATAACATTTATTCTTCAGCGTGGTTTAATGGGGATCGCTGTATTATCATAACTGTAAGTAGGCAGCCAGGATCAAATGCTATTGCGGTGGCAGATTTGGTAAAAAAAGTCCTTCCAGAAATAAGAAAACAACTGCCCCAAAACTTAGATTTAGACATAATTGTAGACCGTACTACTTCAATTCGTGATTCAGTTAAAGAAATTCAACTTACCGCTTTAATGACGATTGCTTTAGTCGTTTTAGTAATCTTTTTATTTTTACGAAATATTTATACAACAATAATTCCAGCGCTTAGTTTGCCTATATCTTTGGTTATTACATTTTCAGCAATGTATTTTTTAGGTTATAGCTTAAATAACTTGACCTTGCTGGCGTTAACTCTTGCAACAGGATTTATTATTGATGATGCAATTGTAGTGCTTGAAAATATTACAGTGTGTAGGGAACAGGGAATGTCAGCTTATGAAGCGGCGCTCATTGGTTCAAAAGAAATATCGTTTACGGTTATTTCTATGACTTTGTCTTTAATTGCAGCTTTTATACCGGTATTGTTTATGCCTGGGATTGTTGGGCGTTTGTTACATGAGTTTGCAGTTACAATTACTATTGTGATTTTGGCTTCAGGGTTTGTTTCGTTATCTTTAATTCCGATGCTGAGCCAGTATCTAAAGGATGAACACAAAGAAAGTAAAGGAATTATATTAGATTGGTTTAATGGTTTTTATGAAAAGATGGCCAAAGCTTACGAGATAACTTTAGTTAAGGTATTTGAATTTCAAAAACACATTATAGCTTTTGTGCTGGGTATTTTATTACTGAATGTACTTTTGTATATATTTATTCCAAAAGGATTTTTCCCGAATGAAGATACAGGACTTATTTATGGAGTGGCTGAAGTATTGCCTGATACATCTTTTGAATCGATGGTTGCGATTGAAGGAAATCTAATCGGAATTTTAAAAAGTGATCCAAATATTGATAATTTTAATTGTTCTATTGGAATGTCTTCCACAACAATTGCAAGCAACGAAGGGCGTTTTTTTATAAAACTAAAAGATAGAGGTAAGCGCGATTCTATAGATAAAGTTATGCAAACATTGCGTAAAAAATTTGCAGAGCAACCTAATCTAAAAATATCAATGCAAGCTGTACAAAACCTAAGGGTTGGTGCTTCTTTATCAAAAAGTCAATTTCAATACACGTTGCAATCACAAGACTTAAACGCCTTGTCTGACTTTTCTTTAAAAATGGAAGCAAAGCTTAGTAAATTGTCTGGGTTTGTTGATGTGGTTTCTGATTTAAAAATGAATAGTTTGCAAGCTGATATAAAAATAGACAGAAATTTAGCTACACGGTTTGGTTTATCTATTAAGGGAATTACTGATGCTTTGGCTTATGCTTATGCTGATAATCAGATTTCAACAATATATACGGAATCAAATACATATCCTGTTATTTTAGGTTTGGAAAAACAAGAATCAAAAAATTTAAGCGATTTGTCTCAGTTGTATGTAACTTCTGATAGTGGTTCTTTAGTGCCTTTATCGGCGGTTGCAACTGTTGAAAGAAAGAATGGGCCATTAACAGTAAATCATTTAAATAGATTAGCTGCGGCAACTATTTCTTTTAACTTAAAAGCTGGTGTTAGCTTAAGCCAGGCTATTGCTTTAATTAAAACAACTGAGCAAGAGCTGAAAATACCAGCCAATGTTACTAGTATTTTTCAAGGGGCAGCCCAGGCTTTTCAACAGTCACAAGGTGGTCAGTTAATTTTAATATTGGCTACAATTTTTACAATTTATATAATTTTGGGTATTTTGTACGAAAGCTATCGGCACCCAGTTACCATATTAACAGGTTTACCCAGCGCTGGTTTAGGGGCACTAATTTTCTTGTGGCTTTTTAGATATGATCTCGATGTAATCGCGATTATCGGTATAGTTCTACTTATTGGCATTGTGAAAAAAAATGCAATTATGATGGTGGATTACGCCATAGTTAAGCAGCGAGAACATAATTTAAGCGCCCAAGAAGCAATTATAGAGGCTTGTAAACGTCGTTTCCGCCCAATTATGATGACCACATTTGCAGCAATTATTGGTGCTTTACCCATTGCTTTAATGAATGGCTCAGGATCAGAACTTAGGAAGCCTCTCGGTATTTGTATTATTGGCGGGTTGCTACTATCTCAATGGTTAACACTATACATTACGCCACTATTTTTTGTGTGGATTGACACAAGAAAACGGATTTTTTCGAAGGTGTTTTCTGGTTAGGGTAAGTAACTAACTAGTTGTTGCAATTTTCATCTATAAAATTGCAACATCTTCTGACTATTATTTTTCGATGACAACTTTTATCATTAGCTGTTAGGACAATACAGTACAGAAAAACCCAAAAACAAGAGACTTGAATTTTCATGATAGCAATTATCGAAGCATATAAATCTGGTTTATTTAGACTTGAAAATTGGAAAACCAATAGCATTGCTGGAATCATTGTAGGTATTGTGTCTTTGCCATTAGCTATAGCCTTTGCTGTCGCGTCCGGCGTTAAACCAGAGCAAGGCATCTATACTGCAATTATTGCAGGTTTGATAGTTGGGCTATTTGGAGGTACAAGAACACAGATTTCTGGCCCAACTGGTGCATTTGTAGTTATTCTTGCTGCTATCACCGCAAAATATGGAGTTGGTGGTCTACAAGTTGCAACCATTATGGCTGGGGGTATTCTAAACTCACTATTGCTAAACAGGTAGTTTTAAGGTCCATTTCTGGAAAGCAAACAAGTAATTGATTAAATTTTTGCCAAAAGCTTGCATCAATGGAAGTATTTTTTTGGATTACCGGTAATAATTCCCATTGATGCAAGCTTTTGGCAAAAATTTAATCAATTACTTGTTTGCTTTCCAGAAATGGACCTTAAAACTACCTGTTTAGCAATAGTGAGTTTGTTCGTTCTAGTTATAGCGCCACGTTATATCAAGAGTGTTCCATCACCTTTGTTAGCAATGCTGTTTGCCACCTTTATGCAAGCATACTTTAATTTTACAAGCATCGATACCATTGGTTCAGTTTTTGGGGATATTCCGCAATCATTACCTAACTTTGAATTTCCTAACCTAACTCAAATTAATTGCCTGGAGCTGGTAGCACCTGCATTCACAATAGCTCTGTTGGGTGCTATCGAATCTTTACTATCAGGAGCAGCAGCAGATTCTATAGCGGGTACAAAACAACACTCAAATCAAGAACTAATTGGTCAAGGGCTTGCGAATATAGCGGCACCATTTTTTGGTGGCTTTGCTTCAACAGGAGCCATTGCCAGAACTGTCACTAATATCAGACATGGGGGCAATAGCCCTATTTCTGCCATTGTACACTCGATTTTTCTGATTTTAACACTATTAATTCTGGCTCCTTACGCCGTATACGTGCCACTTGCAGTCCTTGCCGCAATTTTATTTGTGGTAGCATACAACATGTGCGATATACCAGAGTTTCTGCATATTGTTAGACACGCTCCTTGGTATGATATTTTCGTTTTAATCGCTACCTTTTTGCTTACAATTTTTACTGACTTGGTAGTGGCGGTAACTATTGGAGTTATGCTAGCAATCTTATTATTTATTGTTAGAACGCATCAAAGTGTTGAAGTTCAAGAACATGTCGATCCTGCATTTTTGCCAAATAGTATTATTTATACAATTGAAGGGCCCTTCTTTTTTGGTGTTGCAGAAAAAATTGAACATGCTCTTGCTATTACCCATACTGACCCTCAACTGGTTGTTTTTAGATTGGCGAACGTACCTTTCATCGATATGACTGGACTTGAGACACTTACCAAAATCATAGATCAATATCATAAAAGGAAAGTTAAGATTTATCTATGTGAAGCAAATATAAAAGTCAGCCATAAAATTTCAAGATCAGGAGCTTTAGAAAAAGTTCAAAATAAGGCTATATATCGATATTTAGAAGAAATCATAAACCTGCGTAACGGGTTAAATGATTAACCGTAGATTAGTCAAAATGACGCCGCATATGTTTTCCCTTAAAGCTGAATGAGTCTGGGATTGATAGGAAAAATTAACTAAAAATTAAGAAATTATTGTTAATATAAAAGTATCAAATTTAGCAATAATATGTTACTGGAAGGTGCTGTGAATAAAATTTCAAAAATTATATGTGTGTCCTTATTAGCTTTAGGGGCAAGCTTTTTGCAAGCAGCTGAAGATGTGAAAAGAGAATTATCAACTAGAATAGTTGATCTTATCGATGCATACACAACTGTACAACTTAATTTACAACGGCAGCAGCCTGTAGCTGTTTCTTTCCCAGCAGTTGTAGAAGGTACAGAGACAAAAGTATTGATTGAATGTATGGAAACAAGGGATATGCGGCCATATTTTGATTTTGTTAAAAAACAAAAGGCTGACAAAATTAGTACTTTTGTTGATGGATTATTGGCAGAAAATGCTACGTTTCTTGATTTAGGTGTGAATACAGGTGGAGGTGATTGGGGGCCAGTAGATCGCACACGTGATGCACTTAAGGCGGCACTTGGTGACAAGGTAAGAGGGGTGGTGATAAACGTACCTGCTCCGGCTGCTGCTAATATTAAGTTACTTTACACTTATCATATAGCGGTTGAAAAAGAGATTGCGGAAGGATTAGAGGAATATATAAACTTATTTGCCCCTAGTGGTGATGATAGTAATTTTCTTGCTGAAAGCGTTAACCAGCCAGAATATCGTTCCCGTGGTACGTTTAAGAATGCTATAGCTGAGGTTATTCTTCGCTAACCAGTTTGGGCCGCCTCGTGATCATGTTGCTGGCTCATTTCTTTTCCATTGTCGTACACTTTTTTTAGGTATGGCTTGCCATTATTAAACACTACCATATCGCCGTGTAATTTGCCTTTACTGTAGTTTGAAAACACTTGTTTTTCACCTTGCTCTGTATAAACTTTGGATGATCCGTGCATCTCGCCGTTTTCAAAACTAAGTTCCATAGATAATTTGCCATTTTCAAAATATACCTTCATGGTGCCGTGCATTTTGCCATCAACAAATTCCATCTCTCGTTCAATTTTACCGCCTGGATAGTAGAATTTTGTTACACCGTTAAGTTTGTCTTTTACAAAATTAGATTCCATTTCTGGGTGGCCATCTTTAGCAACAACCTTGGTAACTCCGTTTTTCAAACCTTTTGATTTTTCAATTTGTAGGGTTTTTCCATCGAACTTTTGGGTGACTACTTGGTGTTCTGGAGCTTTTGGATCTTCTTTTGGTTCATCGTTATTAGAATTGGCTGCTGCAAGATCTTGCCTGGCTTCTTCAGCATCCGCTAAATTTTCAGCATGGTCGTGTTTGGCTTCTTCGGCATCAGCATGATCATCAGCGGCATCCTGTGCTGCGTCAGCCTCGTCTTCTGCTGCATTTTGCGCAGCTTGTTTGGATTCATTATGACCATCTTCATGTTTGGTCTCTTGCTGATCTTCCTGTTGCACTGCGTTTAGTTTATTTTTATTGTTTTGCAAAGGAATCCTCCATTAAAATCATTAGGCGTAATTTTAAGATAAACTTAACCAATTTTTAACTATTATTGTGTTATTTTAATAATTGGTGGTTAAGTTTAACCGGATATTGTCCGGTTCAATATGGGCGGTAAGCCTCTTCGAAGATATCATCGAAGCCTAGTCCACGAGTTATATAATCACATAGCGTGATTAGTATAAATGAATTTTTGCAGAGGTGGAATCTCTGCTTGAAGATTGCAGTAGTTCAGCCATTTTTAAGTGGTTGGGTCTGGCAATGCTAGGATATTGTAGAGGCGGCGCGAGGGGCGGGCACGTGTCGCTGGTTTTTTTTCCTTGATTAGGAGGCGGGCCCCAACTATATCGGCTAAAGCCTCAGTAGCCCCAGTTATAGTGGCTAAATTCCTGCATATCAAATTAACAAAAACATAAAATGCAAATATGGGGCTTTACGCAAAAAAATTTGGGTCAATATTTTAACCAAGCTTAGTAATGGCTCCTTTAAATGCTCCCATGGCGCCACCTTCGGCTTTTAGCATAGCTCCACCTTTAATTTCTGCCATGGCCCCACCTTCAGCTTTTAGCATAGCTCCACCTTTAATTTCTGTCATGGCTCCACCTTCGGCTTTTAGCGTGGCTCCTGATTTGATTTGAATCAAAGTTTCTGCTTTTATTTGTATTGTGGCTCCTGATTTGACAACAACCATGGTGCCAGCCTTAGATTGCATGTTGGTTGCGGCTTTACTTATTATGTCTGCACCGGCTTTAGATTGAATATTAGCTCCGGCCTTAAAAGCAATATTTGCTCCTGCTTTATTCGCTATATCTGTCCCGGCTTTGGATTGAATATTTTTACCAGCCTTCATTTGAATATTTTTTCCAGCCTTCATTATTATGTTTTCAGGTGTTTTAAAGGTAATGTCTTTTGTTGCCTTAATTAAGATTGTGCCATTAACATCAATTACCAGATTCCCTTTTTTAAGCTTGGTAGTTTTGTCCCCATTATCAATTAAGGTTAAGCACATTGTACCTTTACCTTTTTGATGCATTGTTTTATCGCCTTGGGCAATTTCGGTTAAATAAATCGTATCTTTTCCTTTTTGAAAGATTTTCTTATCACCCTTTAAAATTGTTAAAGTATCGTCACCTGTGTTGATTTTTTCATCACGGCTATGTTCAATAACAGTGTTCATATCATATTGGCCGTGTAAAAATATTTCTTCTTCTCCTGCCTTATCACTAAAGCGCAATTCGTTATTGCCGGCATCATCATCAAAAGTTTTACTTTTTATGGTCATATAGTGGGGTAAATCTTTAGCAGAATACGGTGGCATGAAGCTTTGGTTGTATACGCATCCGGTTACAAGGGGACGATCAGGGTCGCCATCAATAAAGCTTACAACAACCTCCATGCCAATACGTGGTACATATAAAGCCCCCCAGGTGGCTCCACTTAAAGATTGACTAACTCTTACCCAACATGAGCTTGTTTCATCATCTGGGTTGCGCAAATCCCAGTGAAATTTAACCTTAATGCGCCCCATGTCATCGCCATATACTTCTGTGCCTGCACCGGTTACAAATGCAGTTTGGGAACTGTATATACGGTTTTTGTTAGTCTTTCTAAAAGGGCGATAGGGGATTGATTTTAAAAATCCTTCAAAGCTGTTGGTATAAGTTAGTATGTTATGGGGCTGGTCTTCTGGTGATTGTGCGCCAGTTTGTGTTGCAATTTCATGGCGAACATAGGATACAGCATATTCTTTATTGTATTCCACAATTGGGTGGTCAGTTAGTGAGAACGTATAACCGGGGGCTAGGTCAGGGCAAGAGGTTCTTCCATAGGCACGTTTGGTGACCCATTCAATTTCTTCCATGCGCTGGTCAGCTAATGCGCTGCCTCTACCTGACTTTTCAAACAATCCAGGATACTCATAAATTTCTTCTCCATAACCAGGCCCAGAGCTACTACTTAGTAGTTCTGTATGGGGAGTTTTGTAGTTGTAATCAGTAGTTTTATAGGCCTTTGGGGCAACTTGTGACTTTTTACCAAAGGCAAAAACCCTATCGATAAATGGTTCCTCTACATGGACATTTAAAAAGGCTAGAGATGCTTGGGGGATGGCAGTAAAGTCGGCACCTTTATCAAATAAAACCATGGTGTGGCTGGAGTCAGTGTGTGTGAAATAGTAGCCAATACCTTCTTCCTCTAAAAGCCTTGAAACAAAATCAAAATGAGTTTCGCCGTACTGAACACAGTATTCTCTTACCAATGTTCCACTACTGGCTTTGGCCTCAAAATTTGATGCGCCATTTTCCCCCAATACTGCTTGGATAATATCCATGGCTGATTGCTCTTGGAAAATGCGATGGTCTTGTCCATGCTTTAGCATCCAAAAAGTTGGACGTAGTTGAAAATGGAAATAATGGGCTAGTTGGCCTTCCTCATCAATTATCGTTTTTAAATGTTCCATGTGGGTGATCATCCCATGGTAGGCACGCACAGCTTTTTTTGAAGAGGCATCTGTTTTGCCGTAAGCTTCAAAAATTACTCCAGCTTTGGTGTGGATTAAATCGTCACCATCGAAACTTGCCTTTTTTGTATAGGCATAAACATTAGCAACAAATGTATCTGATAAAGCTTCTTCAACAATTAACCTTTGCACTACAAAGGCATCATCACCGAAGGAGGTTTTAATTTTTATTGAAAGGACTTCACCTGCTGACAACCGCTTCACCTTTGGGGAAAGATTATATTTTTAATAAAATGTTAAGTATTATATGATATTCTGTGACTCAATTGGGGGTTTGTCTAGTGAAATTAGGGCTAGGAAAACCATAAAATTAGTGGAGATTATCATGCCTAAAGGAAAATATTTGTGCGTATATTGTGGAGCTTCTGAGAAGGTAGATAAAGCATATCTAGACTATGCAGAAGACTTAGGCAAACTTATTGCTATCAATGATTTCAATTTAGTTTACGGCGGTGGGCGCAATGGGTTAATGGGCAGGGTTGCTAATTCTGTACTTTTAAATGGTGGTATTGTTGTGGGTGTAACCACTTCACAGTTAGATGACAGCGAAGGAAAACCGTCTGGTTTGCAAGAGCTTCATGTGGTTGACACCATGCACGATAGGAAGATGAGAATGTTTCTAAAGGCCGATGCATTCATCATTATGCCGGGTGGCTACGGTACTTTGGATGAATTTTTTGAAGTGTTAACCTGGAAAAAATTAGGAATCCATAACAAACCAATAATTGTGGCAAACCTCAATAATTATTGGGATCCGTTACTGGGATTGCTTAACCATATTATGGATACTGATTTCTCAGCAAAACAGTACGCTAAACTTGTGCAAGTTGCTACTTCACTAGAAGAGGTAATAAACTTATCAAAAGGTAAGTAATTTGCTTGTTTAGTTTTTATGTGAGGTGGTTTTTATAAAGGGGAGGATTTTAACACAATATTAATACTTTTGTAGCTTACTGAATTTAGTGATCTGTGGGAGTAGTTCTATGTGTTTGAAAGAGATTCTTTTACTTGTAGGATTTGCGTTTACTAGCCTATATCCAAGCGATGATGTTGTTGATGAGTTGGTGCGGCTGCCTGAAAAAAGTGGAGCTTTGGTAAGTGTTGATGTTGTCGAAGGGGTGTTGGCTGAAAAAGATGATGATCAGGCGAGCGGTGATGTAGTTGACGCGTTGTTACCTAAAAAAGATGATAAGCAGACAACCAAAGACATTGTGGCAGAACTTTTAGTTGAAAAAGATGATCCAAGACCATTTGGTTTTTTAGAAGTGGTAGAGGGAATAAAAGCATTAGAATTGCCCGATACCTTTAAAGATTTTACTTTTACCGATAAAGAAATTTCTGAAAATGCCCATTTTTTTCAAGCTTTACACAGAAGTTTAGATCCCATTAGTGCTTGGCTTAAAAGTGACCATAGTAACTTTGCTAAATTTTTTAAGGAATCTGGTTTTAGTGAATATTTTATCAAACAATT
>JAPLON010000017.1 GCA_026400695.1 Pseudomonadota bacterium | reverse complement strand
TTTTCCCAATCTGTTACTACTAGAGACGGTTTGTGGTAGCGGTCTTTTAAACGGCTTGCAACAATCCCTACAACACCTGGATGCCAACCTTTACCTTTGACCATAATTACTGAACGACTATCTAATTCGTATTTTTCCACCTGAGCGATGGCTTCTTCAAGCACTTGGCGTTCAATTTCTTGACGTTGCAAATTGAGTTCATTTAGTCTTAAGGCGATTTCTTTTGCCTCTAGGTTGTCCTTGGTAAACAATAAATTGGATCCAAGATCAGCCTGGCCAACTCTTCCTCCAGCATTAATACGTGGGCCAAGTACAAAGCCGAAATGATAGGCTGAAGTAATGCCACATTTAAGTTCAGCAACATCAGCTAAAGTGGCCAGTCCTAAATTTTGTCTTTTTTGAGCAATTTTTAAACCTTGGGTAACAAAAGCTCTATTTAGGCCTTTTAAGGGCATAACGTCGCAAACTGTTCCCAGAGCCACAAGATCTAGGTAATTAATTAGATTAGGCTCAGAAACTTCTTTAAAGTATCCTTCTTCACGTAAAGCCCTGTTAACTGCCACTAAAAATACAAATGCAACTCCAGCGGCGCACAAAAAACGTAGATCTTCTCGTTCATTTAAGTCTTGATCTAAGCGATTTGGATTAACAATGGCAGCAGCTTTTGGTAGCTCTGTTTGTGCGGTGTGGTGATCAAGCACGATAACATCTAAACCGCAGTTAGATGCAACATCTAACGCTTCAAATGCCGTTGTACCGCAATCAACCATAAGACATAAATTATATTTATTGGAAAGTTGCTTCATGGCTGTTGGATTTGCCCCATAGCCTTCATCTAAACGATTTGGAATATATAAGTTTGAAGTTGCGCTGATATCTCTTAGATAGCGCCTTAACAGGGCAGATGCGGTGGCACCATCGACATCATAATCACCATAAACTACAATTTTTTGTTTAGATGTAATTGCCTGAATAGTTCTTTTAACCGCGGTTTCCATATCATTTAGTAAATATGGTTCAGGTAGCAACTTCCTTAGTGATGGGGTTAAAAAATCGTTTACGTTATCAAACTCAATATCACGAGCCACTAGAATACGTGCAAGAAATTCTGGTAATTCATAAGCTTGCATATATTGCAATACCAATCGGTCTTCTGCATTGGTCAAAACCCAATCAAAACCTTTAAGTGATTTCATTTTTTTTTCCTGCTGAAATAAACAAAGGCAAACTAAAACAACACGTTATTATTGTAAGGTAAGCATATCGCGCTTCAGAAGCTTGGGCGACAAAAAATAAAGACGTAACTAAGTTTAGGCCACTCATGTTTTGAAAAAATAATGCAATGTACTTTTGGTGTTTGTTGAAGTTTTTTAAGCCTTTGTAAACAAAGACAATCTGTAAAATTACATAAATAATACAAGCCATTAGCCATTTAGCAATTGTGAATAGCCATGTGCCGTCTATCCAGGTTATTAATTTTAATATCGTACTTGGTGTCTCTCCTTTAATTTCTTCAGATGTCTTTAAAAGAGAAAGAGTTAGCTGCCTTTCAAAAATTCCAAGGCGGTGTTTTAGATAAGCTATAGGATGTTTTGCAATGGCTAAAATCCACGCATAACGAAGTTCCTTAAGCTCAACTTGGTTGTTGGTTGGTGGTAATGGTGTGTCTGCGCAAAAAGTAAGATCATCTACCCTTGCGGTATTATATAATTTTTTAATACGTTCAAAATCAAATTTTGGATTTTTAGTAAGGTAATCAGGGAAAACCGGTTTCTTAAGATGTGTGGAAATTCCAGAAATGTCATATAACTTCAAGTGTTGCCCTATGTTAGAGATAGTACCCATTTGCTTGTTGAAAACGGTTACTGCACTAATTATTGTTACAAAGGTGATGCTGCTTAAATAAATCCATTTACGAGTATTATTGGGCCGGTAAATTTTTCCTAACCAAAGACAAAGCCAGGGTAGGGCGATGATTGCTTGATAAGCACACGCAGTGCCGTAAAAAATAATACTAAGCCAAATTAATAAGGAAGAGCGTGATGGTTTAATTTGGCGAAAGTTATAAAAATGTAACCAAGCACAGCTAAAAAGGTATGAATTTACAAAGCCTATGTCTTTAATAATCAGCAGTTGGTAGGAGATGATTGGCGGAAAAACAGCTATTAGAAAATACCATTTAGCTTTGTGCTTTTCAGTGTTTGCAAATATAGCTACCGCACTCCAATAAAGCGCTAAATCAAGCAGTAGTATAGGACCAGGTCCGTTATAAATTTTGTTAAAAATTCCAAAAATAAACCCTAGCATTGGGGGATGTAGATCACTAATGGTTCCACTAATGCCTTGTTGCATTTGGGTAATCGAGTCTGGTCGTAACAGTCCAGGCCAAAATAGTGTGACACAACCTATAAAGCAAGCAAGAGGTATAAATCGTACTATCTGATTATAGTACCTCATGGAATTATTCTTACTCATAAGTTGTTCAAGTTTCAGCATATGTATTTAACCATTTTTTAATCTATATTGATGTATATTGATACATAAGAACAGTTCTTCAGATATTACTTCAATGCATCCACATAAAGCCCAAAAGGATGCCAATGGCGAAGCTTTATCTGCTGCAAGGTTGGAGCCAAGGAGGGTGGCCCACCCTTTATTTGGGCGGGGGTGGGGGGAGGAACCGTATACCATCAAAAGATTAATCATTCGTTAATCTTTGTGAAAAAACTCGTATTAGCGTTATTCATTAGTTGCGCTCTAATTATTCTAATTCCAAGCAAACTCTACTTGGGCAGCTTTTGCTTCGAACCTATCAAGGTCTCCTTCAACAAGTAAGGTTTGCCCACGTGGGTTAAGACCTAAAATATGCGTGGCTACATCGTCAATAAAGCTACGGTTGTGACTAACAAACATTACAGTGCCTTCAAACACTCGCAAAGCTTCTGCTAAAATATCTATGCTTTGCATATCCAAGTGGTTTGTGGGTTCGTCTAAAATTAGCGTGTTAGCTTTTTTTGCTAGCAGGCAACACAAGCCAACTCGGTTTTTTTCACCACCAGAAAGCACATTAAGCGGTTTAAAAACATCGTCACCTTTGAATAAAAATGCCCCTAACATTGATCTTGCTTGACCAATACTTAAATGCTGGTTTAGCTGCATTAAATTTTCAAGCATAGTTGCTTTTGGCATTAGGTAATCCAACTGATCCTGGGCAAAATAGGCTACATCCACATCGTGACCGAGTTCAACTGTGCCATCAAGTTTTGGTACTAAGTTTAAAAGGGTTTTGATTAGGGTTGATTTACCAATACCGTTGGCCCCAACAATAGCAAGTTTCTGCCCACGCTCTAGCCTGAAACTAAGTTTTTTTACTAAAGGTTTATCACTGTAGCCAATGGCCAGATCTTTTGCATTTAGCACAACTCTACCGCTTTTCCTGGCGCATTCTAAACGTATATTGATAGGCGGATTTTTATCATCAGCTTTTAAATTCATATCTGCATCATAAAGTTTTTGCAGCATTTTTACGCGGCTTTGTACTTGGCGTGCTTTACTGGCAGATGCGCGAAAACGATCAACGAAGCTTTGTACCTGTTGGGCTTTTGCCCCAAGGTTTTGCTTTTGTGCCATTATTTGCTCTTGTTCTAATTCATAAGCTTCCAAAAATTTATCATAGTTGCCTACGTAGTCATTCATTTCCCCGTGGTGCAAATGCAAAATATTGGTTGCTAGGCGATTTATTAAAGAGCGGTCATGGGAAACAAAGACTAAGCATCCCTTAAAGCTTTTTAAAAAGCGTTCTACCCATTCCATACTTGGAAGGTCTAAGTGGTTAGTTGGTTCGTCTAACACTAAGAAGTTAGGTTTTTTCAAAAAAAGGCGCACTAGTTCTAAACGCATGCGCCATCCACCTGATAGGCTTTTGGGATCTTTATCAAAATCTGCAATTTTAAACCCCATACCACAGAGTAATTCCTTAGCCTCTGATTCAATGGCAAAACCGTCTAAATGCATCATTTCATGCATTAAGTGATCATATTCTTTTGCAATTGCATCAGTACAACTTTTTTCCATTTCTTTGAGCACTTCATTCAAACGGTTCTGAATCTTTAAAATGTATTCTGCGCCACCCAATGCTTCTTCCAAAATAGTTGATTTCGGATTTTGATTAGGTTCTTGTGGCAGGTACCCAATAACCGTGTCACGAGGTTTAATAATTTTTCCATCATCTGGCTCATCAAGGCCACACAAAATATTTAACAGGGTTGACTTTCCTGCTCCATTAACACCAACAAGCCCTATACAACCCTGTTCAGGGAAGCGGTGGCTTATGTTATCTAACACTACACGTCCACCAAATCGACGGGTTAAATTTTGTAAATAGATCATTCAAAGTACCAAGTTTACGTAAGCGACATCAAAAACCTGTAGCATACTTTGCAAAAAAGAGCTAAGACATTCGTATATAGTTTTTTTTAAAAGAGTCTAATCCCTATGCAATTAGCTGTGCAGTATTTGAGAAATTCGTCAACTTTATTAACAATGGTCGGTGCTTGTTTATTATTTTTGTGTGCCCAGATAAGCGTGCCACTAGAACCAGTGCCGGTTACTTTACAAACCGTTGCAGTGTTGATTATAGGCTTAACCTTTAATAAGGCTGAGGCATTAAAAAGTATTTGGTTATATTTAGCTATGGGAGCGTTAGGATTACCTGTGTTTGCTAACTTTATGGGTGGATTTTCAATACTAGTTGGACCACGTGGTGGTTTCTTATTTGGTTTTATGGCTAGCATATGGGTAATGTGTAGCTTGCGTGAACGTCTGACAAAAGTTACTGCTAAAGAGTTATTATTGATAGGTCTTGTTGGTAGTGCTGTTGTTTATATGCTTGGTGTGCCTTGGCTTAGTATGTTTATTGGATGGAAAACAGCTGTTGCCGCTGGTTTCTTGCCATTTATATTGCCAGGGTTGGTGAAGTCGGTGATCGTTGCGGCAGCAATTGGGTATTTGAAAAAATAGCACTTAAAAAATTTAACTTTGTGAAAACGGTTTTATTTTTACCTTTTTTTTAAAATGTGTGTTATAAGTATTTCCAGTTTAAAAATTAGGGTATTTATGAAGTTTCGTTATTTAAGTTTTTTGGCAATTTTTGCTGCCTTGTTTACATCATCTGAGCTTAGCGCAAAAAAATCTGGGTTTCGTACCTATGGTGACGTTTTTCAGATTGTAATCCCAGTTTCTGCTTTGGTTACTTCCCTTGCTTATGAAGATTATGAGGGTGTCTGGCAGCTTACAAAAAGCTTTGCAGCAGCAATGGCAGTTAATGGGCTGTTAAAGATATCGATTCGCCGTAAACGCCCAACCGGTAATGGTAAGCATTCATTTCCATCAGGTCACACGACTTCTGCTTTTGCAGGTGCTGCGTATTTAGGTCAGCGTTATGGTTTAGCTTACGGCGTACCAGCGTACGGTGCGGCTGCGGCGGTTGGTTATTCACGTATTCATGCAAAAGCACACCGTTGGGATGAAGTCATAGTTGGTGCGGCACTTGGTATTGCTTCTAACCTATACTTTACCACGAGCTACCAAAAACATGAGCCTCAAAACAAAAATAATGTAGATGCAAAAAGTGTTGATGATTTCGCAAAACCAAAAGCGGAAGAAAATTCACAGCTATTGGAAAAAACTGCACTTCCTAAATAACGATTATTTCTGTTAATCTTCTAATCCTCCTTTTTTAAGGAGGATTTTTTATACATATCTTGTAATTTAAATAACACTTTCTATATAAAGTATTGTGGCATTAATGCCAAATACTGAATTAAACAATTACAATATAGGAGGCAGTGAAAATGAAAAAAATATTGGTGTTTACATTAATTTGTACCGCTCACCTGATTAACTCTAATATAACGGCTTCATTCAGTTCAAATGCAGAGGCTTTAGAACATAATAGGAGTTCTTCTAGCGTAGTGACAGCTAAGGCAGTAGCAAAATCAAAAGATGAAGTCTTTGAAGAGTTAGTTAAATTACGCTTTTTACAAAGTGATGGGGTTTATATGGAGCTAGCTAACTTGGAAATAATCAGTAGTTATGCCACAGTGCAAGCGTTCCCAAAATTAATCTATCCTGATAACGCACTAGGTACTGGGATAAGAAATGAAATTCGGAAATCTAAGGATGAAACATTACATTTTATAAAACTATACTTAAAACCAAACCTTGCTTGTGCCGGTATTGCCTCAATAATGCAGGAGGCGCACGGTCATACTCTTATAAACATTGAACTAGACGGGATTTTTTTAGAGCAAGATAGATTGTTTTATAGTTATCGTGGTAGAAAAATGGATACCAGAAAAAGCCACTGTGAGTCTAGATTTAGTCAACTAAAACTCTTTGCTGATTGTTTACCAAAATTACAAATAATTACCATAAATGTTCCGTCTGGATTAGAGGGATATCTACCTAGAGAATTTGGTTCTTCTACAGGAAGATTTGTACTAGAAAGCTACACTGATTCTGGTTCCCAAAAAAAATTAACGTTCACTAGGGAAGTTTCTAAAACTGATGTGAAGCTTGGTCCAATTAATGAGAGAGACTCTACTTCGGGTGATAATAGCTAGCTTTAATATTTCATCACCCTAGTACTAACAAATTCGTGCTGGGGCGGTGAATCATTTTCGTAAGCTCCAATTCGCTTAGGGTAATTAACACTTGTTCTGTTGGGTAATGCCCTAGGTGTTTTAATAAATCCTCTACCTTTACAGGTGTATGGCTTAAAAAATTGATAATTTCTTGGGTAAGTGCATCAGATGGTCGGTAAGCCTGGCTAGGCGAAACAGCTTGTTGAGTTTGATTTTTTACCTCTACCTTAATTGGGATCTGCTCAATAACTTCAGTTGCATTATCTAATAAAAATGCTCCATCTTTAATTAGTTGGTTTGATCCTTTTGTGCGTGGGTCATAAGGGTGGCCAGGGCAAGCAAAAATCGGCAAGCCGATATCAAGTCCATACTTAGCGGTAAGTAGAGAACCAGATTTTAAGGCAGCTTCAATAATACAAATTCCGCTACTTAGGGCGGCAATAATTCGGTTACGTCTTGGAAATAGTTCTGCGGTTGGCTCAACCCCTGGTGGCATTTCAGAAATCACTAAATGGTTTTGGCACATCTGTTCATAAAGGGCAGCATTCTCTTTTGGGTAAAGTTTATCAACGCCGCCTGCTAAAACTGCGATGGTATGTTTTTTCAAAGCACCTTGATGGGCAGCTTTATCAATGCCACGCGCTAATCCTGAAACAATTGTATATCCATGTTCGCTTAATTCTTGGCTTAAATTTTGAGCAAACTTAATACCATGGAATGATGCATTTCTACCACCAACAATTGCTATTTGCTGGTGTTGCAAAAGATCAACACAACCTTTAGCCCAAATTAGAGGTGGAGCATCATGAAGACGTTTTAGTTGTTTTGGAAAATTATTTTGCCAAAATCCAATGCAACTTATACCGAGCCTTGTGTAATTTACAATTTCCAATTCGCCACTTTCAGTACTTTTAATATTAAATTTGGCTTGAAAGTTTTTGAATGTTGCTTCGATATCCTTGGTCTTACTCAGATCTTTCCAAAATTTAACTGGTCCAATTCCCGGTATCTTAAGAATCTGGTAAATCATGGTTAGTTTTTGATGTTCTGTGATTGCCAAAGTGTTAAATTTAAGACTAGGATTAACTAAGTGATTTTAACAATATATTTCTTAACAAAGTTATAAGTTATGTTGCGTCGATTGATTTTTATGCGCCATGCTGAAGCGCAAATGGTACAGTATGGTAAGCCCGATAAAGATAGGGCAATTACCATGGAGGGGATGAATCAACTTGAAGCTTTGCGTTTAAAGCTTAGGGGTAAGTTGTCCGGAGTTGATCATGTTATTTGTTCAAATGCACGTCGTACCAGGCAAACCTTAGAGGGTTTAAAGCAATTAATGCCTGCTAATGTTGAGGTTGTCTTTGATGATAGTTTGTACCAAAGTGACCAAAACCTAATTTGGCAGTTAATTAATGAGGTTGATCCGAAATATAAAGGGGTCTTGCTTATTGCTCATAATCCTGCATTATCACAAGTTGTGCAGTGGATAGCAGATTTAGGGGGACGCTCAATCAGGCAAATTCCAACAGGCGGTATGGCTTTGTGTAGCACAAAATCGAGTTGGAGCGATATCTCAGCTCCAAAATTATCGCTGGATGAATTTATTCAGCCATAAAAAGCTGATTTTTTCATTGACCTAAGTACCTGAAGATCGGTATAAAAGACTTATGGCGGGTGTAGCTCAGGTGGTTAGAGCGCTAGGTTGTGGTCCTAGAGGTCGCGGGTTCGAGCCCCGTTACTCGCCCCATTTTTTTCTTATAAATAGTTTAGCAAAATGAAAAACGATTCTTTATACAGGCCATGTGTTGGCATTGTTTTATTCAACCATACCAACAAAGTATTTATGGCACAGCGATTGGATGGCTACCGATTAGGGTGGCCTGATTCTTGGCAATTTCCCCAAGGCGGAATTGATGATGGGGAGGATGCAGCAGTTGCTGCCTTACGCGAATTAAAAGAAGAAACTGGAATTGTTGATGTTAAAATTGTTGCCGAGATGCCTCATTGGCTTTATTACGATTTACCAGAAAATTTAGCAAGTAGTGCTTGGCAAGGTAAATACAAAGGGCAAAAGCAAAAATGGTTTTTAATAAAGTTTTTAGGAAATGATTCTCAAATTGACTTAGCACAAACCAACCCAGAATTTCACGCTTATGAATGGGTTGATATCGATGAATCTATTAACCGGGTTGTACCTTTTAAATTGGATGTTTATAAAGAAGTAGTAGGCTATTTTCGAGATTGGTTTAAATGATTACAGCAGCAGTTATTGTAATTGGTGACGAGATATTGTCAGGGCGTACGCAAGATGCAAATTTAAATTATATTGCGGCAGGCTTAAGATCATGTGGAATTGATTTGCAAGAATGTAGAGTTGTTTCCGATAAGGAAGATGCAATTATTGAGGCCGTGCAAGCCTTAAGTAAGCGTAACACATATGTTTTTACAACTGGTGGCATAGGCAGTACTCACGATGACATTACTTCAGCAAGTGTAGCCAAAGCTTTTAATAAAGACATTGTTGTGCATGCTGATGCCTTAAAGCTACTTGAATCTTATTATGGAGATAACATTAACAATGCACGGCGCCGCATGGCATTGGCAGCTGATGGTGCTATATTGCATGAACGTATGGTATTTCAAATTGAAAATGTATTTATTATGGCTGGCATTCCTAGAGTAATGCGCGAAATGTTTGATAGTCTATTGCCGAAATTGCAACATGGTGAGCCTATTCTTTCGGTTTCGCTTAAGGCACATGTGCTAGAGAATGACTTAGCGGATGAACTGTTTGAAATTCAAAAAAATGCTAGCGATGTTGTTATTGGTAGTTATCCATTTTATGAAGAAAATGATAAGGGTACTTGCTTAGTAGCTACATCTCGTAATGCCATAAGGCTTGCAGAGGTTGAAAAACAACTACAAGCCTTGATTGATAGTAAATCCTAGTTATTTATACTAAGAAATATTCTGTAAAGCTCACTGATAACCACCCATGAGCCATAAAACGCAATGACCACAATTACAATTTTGTTTTTAAGCAAATCATAAAAATAGGCTTGGTTCCAAGTTTTATTGGAACAGCGTAATAGGTAAAGAGGTAGCAAAATTGCCATAAAAGCTATAACCATACCAGCAAACCCAAGTGCCTTAATAAATGCGTTAGGTACTGATAGTGCCATAGCAAGTGTTGGAACTAAAACAGCTATGACAGCAACTGGATGGTTAGAAAGAATTTTATGCTTTGTTTTAAGGGCATCAATTAATCCTAATGATACGCAAATCATCGATTTTGATATTGCTACAAAACTAATTCCCCAGGTTAGATAGCTTATAATTTGCGATTGGCTAATTCTGCTAAGCTCTTGTACCATCTCACCAACTTCAATATCTTGCATTGTCATTTTTGCGAAAAATTCAGGATTATGACCATAGATTAAGCTAAAAATAGCGCCAGTCCAAACAACATAAACAATTGCTGGAATTAAACTTCCCCAAAAGAAAGCCTTCTTAAGCATTACCTTATCTTTTTCTGTGTAGTTCACTAAAGTGTGGAATATCACCTGAAAACCAAATGCTGTTAATACAATAGGTATCGTATTATTTGAATTAACAAAATTAAGGCTAGCTGACGGCATTATAGGTAATTTGCCAAAATCAAGGTTCCATAAAACTACTACTAATATCGTAATAACAATAGCAAGTAACCCTGTAAATAACACTCGAGTTACTTTGTCAATTTTAGCTAATGGCCATAGGGATACTAAGCCAATACAACTAGCGTAAAGGCAGGCGGTTTGGGTGAAGTTTAGTGGAAAACCTTCTAGGCTAATTAATGTCGATGTGCCGCCATAAATATAAGCGCATACTAGGGCGTAACATAGCAATAGCATGCTGACCGATCCAAGGGCATATGCTTTGGGGCCACTGAAATATTTACCTAATCCACCAAGCGGTAATCCTTGTCCGGCACGTAAATTTAATTCCAAGTTCAATATGGCCGAAAAATAGCTAATTGCCCATGTGGCAAGCATTAGTAGGGATCCATAAACCAGGCCAAATTCGGCCAAAGTTATCGGTAGGGCTAACATGCCCACTCCAATTGCTGTACCTGCAATTAAGCAGATACATCCGAATAATTTCATATATTTACTCCAATTTTCACAATAAATCTTTTCAAAACTAGTTATACTTAACAATCAATTGTACCTTAATGAGAGCACGAATTAATTAAATCAACAATGTGTTTTAAATATTAAATGTATACCCCGAAGGGCAAAATCGTGAACGTACGTTAAAAAAATGGCGATGAAACGTAGAAATACTTTCATAAGGCTTAAGATATTTAAGGCTGTTACTTTCGTATTTCATAATCTCCTAAAAAGTTAGGGCATGAGTTATTAACAGGTTGAAGTGTATGCCATTATTAACGCAATGGCAACTCTATCAACTTACCATTATAAGTATTATATTTCAAATTTATGTATAAAATTAACAATAGTTTAACTAATAATATTATAAACTGGTGTTATTAATATTTTGGGTTCATGTATGAATCATTCTAAAAATCTTCTTTTTGCAATTTTTTGTTTGGTATTTGTATCTTACAGTATTTGTGCTGTAGAAAATTTAGAGGGCGGAGACTATTGTAGTAAACCTTGTTCGGTACGTAGGAGTAATCTACCACCTGGTTTTGATGAATCAGTTAGTTTTTCTGGAGCTGCTTTTTATTATTTTTACCAACTTGGTGTTGCTGCCTACTTACAAGAAAATTATGACTTATCCAAAGTGTGTTTCTTAGGGGCTTCAGCAGGAACTTTTGCAACTACATTTTTAGCTTGCGATATATCAATTAAAGAAGTGATGGATCAGTGGATGCCGGATATTTATACTTTTCTTAAAGGTAAAATAACTGGGGTATATTTTAATATTTTTGATTCTATGCGTACAGTTTGTTTAAAAAGAATGCCTAAAGACTCTTTTATAAAAGTAAAAGATTCGCGAAGAGCTACATTTTCTTTGAGTAGAGTGACAGGATGTAAAACCTTTAATGAACGCAAGGATATTTTTAATACAAACGAAGAGCTTGCAAATACTGGTTTTGCTTCTGGGCATATACCATACATAGTTGATGGTAAACCATTCGCTTATTGTAATGGAATAAAATATATTGATGCAGGTTTTACAGACTATCAGCCGATTTTTGACGACGATACTATAAAGGTAACAACTTATATGTGGAGCCCAACTATATTTGGTGTTCGCATTTGGGGGAGTAATTCGCTTTTTTATTTTTTATCCAGGTACGGTAGCACCTCTAAAAAACGCAACTTGCGTTTATTCAACGATGGTTATCAAGATGCTAAAAACCATCCAGAGCATTGGGTGCGTTTGGAGAGATTTCGTAAAAGAACTGCTAGTTGCAAAGCTCTGGAATTGTAAAGCCGATGCGGCTACTTCACATAAACATTAAAAGCATTAAGTAATTGTTAGTAGTTAGTGTGTTTATGTATTAAGGAAACACACTAACTAATATAGTATTTTATGAAAACCAATGGCCTAGGTAAGTTAGTAATTTTATGGTCAATATTTACAAGTATTTTGGCAGCAGATAGGTGGGCTTTAATTGAAGCATCTAGAGGAGGTCAAGTGGCAGAGGCAGAATTTATTCTTAATCAAAGGTCATTAAATTTTTCTGTGTGCGAAAGGTTATTTTGTCGTAAGCGACTAAGATTAGCTCAAACAGCTGTTAATATGGCGTTATGTGGCGCCGCTAGAAATAATCAAGCAGCGGTAGCTGAGATGTTATTAAAGAGATCATATGGGAAATTAGGGCCTGACCAAGGTGGTATTGATCTTGCATTTAGCAAAGCCGTTAAAGGGGGCAGCGAAGCTGTGGTAGGCATTATGCTTAGCCGACCACAAGCTAGCATCCTTGAAAGACTCATTTGGATAGGGCAGTTACAGCCTACCAAAAGTAGTATTATTGATGCTTATCGCAATTCGATTGTTGATGGAAACATTGCAATAATTCGTTTGCTTGCGCCATATGTGCCTTTATCAGAAAGGCTAAATCAAGGGGTAGGCACAGGATTAGCATTTGAAATTCATAATTTTTCTAATGCAAGAGTTATTACTAAAGAATCATCATCATCTTCTTTAGTTACTGCTAAGATTGTTAAGTTGATTGATGCGGTGTCTCAGCACATGCTGGCTAGTCTTGCAGGTGTTGATTTAATACCTTATAGAGATGCAGAAAAAATTGTAAAAGAAGCAGTTGAAAAATTTATACCAGTGGAAAAACAGGCTTTAGCAAAAGAAGCGGTACTATATCGCTTGGCAAGTGACAGTGATTACGAAGAACAACTAAGCATAGTGGTAACATTTGTGCAAGCACATCACAAAGATAAAATGGAGCAATGGATTTTTGGTTTTGTGAATGAATCCATCACAGCATATGTTAATAGCAGTAATTCAACTAGCTGTAGCAAAGGTATTCGTGAGCGTGCATCTACAGGGCTTAGGGGAATTGATACTGAGCTTGATAAGCTATTTGCTCAAGCTGAAGGGCCACTGTTGATGCGCAATTGGTTAAAA
This sequence comes from Pseudomonadota bacterium, assembly GCA_026400695.1. Lineage (GTDB taxonomy): Bacteria > Pseudomonadota > Alphaproteobacteria > Paracaedibacterales > CAITNM01 > CAITNM01. Next base: position 3,833 of record JAPLON010000017.1, on the reverse strand, counting down.
AAATGGAATTTAAAAGAAATTAATGATGAAACTAAACAAGGCCTGGTGAGGTTATTAAAGGAAAAGGGTATAAATGGAAAATCTGATGTGGAAGATGTCGCTAATACCTTTAGAAAAATCGCTAAAGAGGAGCTAATTTTACATGATGTGCAGGATAATGAGGTGTTACATGAAGAAATAGAAATTTATGCTGATTCTATGTTTGAGGAGTATTATGGCACGGTGCTTAAGCCGTATGTGGTTAAATAAAGTACCGAATAAGGTCCCAATTTTCTATCTTTTCATTTTAAATTATTAATATAGTATTAATAGGTATGTGATAGCATAAAATAAGTTATTGATTTTGGTAAGCTTCTTTATGAAAATTAAAGGTCTTAGTAAGGCAATAGTGCTTGGTGCCTTATTTATAGTGCCTGCTTTGGCAGTAAAAGTTGGTAAACTTGAGGATGAAAATAGATCTGTTAAGCCAATTTTATCAAACTTATACCAAGAACAACGGAAATTTTTAAGAGGTATAGTTGGCCCTAATGGAGTGGGGGTTAATTTATGTTTGGTTGCTGCAGCAAAGAGTAATCAGGTGGCTAAGGTAGAGCTGCTGCTTAATAGGCCTTTAGTAAAATCACATTTTACCAGATTAGAAAGATTGCATTTTAAGCGAAAATTGCAGCTTAAACGCAAGAGTATTAATTTGGCCTTAGTTACCGCTGCAGAAAATGGTCATGCGGATGTGGTTGGACTATTGCTTAACTTGGAATCATTACGGCCAAGTATATTCAAGAGGTTATTCTATAAGCGGCAATTACGGCCTAATCAAGAGGGTATTAATTTGGCCTTAGCTGCTGCAACTGGAAAAGGGCAGGCTAGAGTGGTAAGAATGCTTGTTGACCGTAATTATGGCAGGTTACGGCCAGATCAAACTGAAATTATTCGTGCTTATCATACCGCAGTTACTCGTGGTAAACATTCGGTAGTATCTATACTTGAGAATTTTGTGCCCACTAAAGAATGGGAAATATCTCCCTTTATTTGGAGATCACGGCTAGAATTCGATGATTCTATTTTTATGCCTTGCGAATTTGAAGAGAAACCATTAATTAAAAAGTGCTCAAAAAATTCAGATTTGCATGATAATAAGCAGAATTCTGGTCTAGAATTGCTAGAGGAACTAATTACCTCTAAAACTTGCAATAAATCTTATGCACCTGTTATTGCTTAATGTATTTAGTTTTAAACTAAAAAAATATTTTTATGTTGTAAATAAAACTTTTTTAAGCTATAAAGAGCACGATTAATGTAATTCGAAACATTTTACGCAATTGTATGTGTGATTTTTCAAAACAAACTAGTTTACCTAGATGGGCTTATCGTCATCATGCTTATACAGCGATGATGCTACAAGCGTTTACTCTTTTCCTAAAAATATACAATCAATCCCTAATCTTCATCAGTTTTCAGCACATTGACCTAGATGCCTGGTAATAGGTTATAAGTCTTCCAAAGGCTTTTTCAAATAAAAAACTCAATGTATTAGCATCGTTGCAAACAAGTTTAGCTTGCTCTGCAATCTAGTTGATAGTTCAAGTGATTTATGGGAAATGGCATACCGATTGCACAACCAATAGTTGTGCAATGAATCAAATTTTAAATTTAAAAATAGAGAATAAAAATGTTGAAATCTAAAATATCAAAATTTCACCTGCCGCTCTTTATCACGGCTGTTATGTTTAATTGCCATATGGGCGATGCTTATGCGTCAGTGGCAGTGGATGATAAGCAGACTGGAGTGCCTGCTGCATCATCTTCAAGTTCATCCTCCCCATCAAGTTCATCAGCGGCGGATAATCAGCAATTACCACGCCCTTCTTTCGTAACACCTACATGTGATCCTCTTGCATCTGAAAAAATCGTAACGGTTTACCATCAAATAAAAACCCCTAACAAAACCATCTTGGGGCTGGAACCTCTTTATAATATGGGGTTAAGCGGCAGAAGGGTACGCGTTGGAGTTATTGAATTTAGTGCTGTTCCGTGTGACCCTCCGGGGTTGCAAGGAGCAATCATTGGGTTTCCAGAAAAAACGCAAGAGGCAGGTAGTTCTCATTGGCTGCTAGTTTCTCAAGTGATTGCAAGTCAGGCACCTGATGGGCTAGGGGGGTACATTGGTTTTGCGCCTAATGCTCAAGTCATTGTGGGTATTGCCAATTTATTCTCAGAAAAAAAAGGGTATGTGGTAGATGGTGATGGTATTGAGGATGCTGTAAAATATGCGATTAGAGAAGGTGCTGTCTGCCTTAACCTTTCTATTTCTAGCAAGTATAGAAAAACCTATTTTTATTCGGAAAAACACAGTGTTGTCAAAGGTAATCCTAATGCTAACTTTACTGTAGCGATTCAGCTTGCACTTAATCAAAGTATACCTGTTTTCTTGTCTGGGGGGAATGACAAAGAACTTTTAGGAGAAGATCCTTTTTTAACTAGACTAGCTGAAGATTTCTCATATCACCCGCTTCTCCAGATTGTTTTCGGCTGGGAACCTTCAGATGAGGTTTTTGATAGGAATGACGTGCGTTTTGCTAAACAATCAGCACGTGGGAGCGCTCAACATACTAATCTCTTAAAATATGCCTTGAGTTGCCCTTATACCGCACGAGTTATGCATAAGAGTACCAATCTTTCTAGCATAAAAAGTGAAGAAGCATTAAAGATTGCTGATGACAAAGCTTATCGAGACGAATCTATTCCTTTTTCCCTTACTGATGTCTCAGGCACTTCTTTTAGTGCTCCTGCTTTAGCTAGTATATATGCACTTCTTCATGAATATGCATCCCGTCAGAAAAAATTAGAATCGCAGGATATTATGGCTTGTATCAGGGGAACTGCCTATATGCCAGTTCTGGAAGGAAATCAGGAGCATGCTTGGTTTGGTAGTGGGATTCCTGATGGAGGCAAAGCAGCTCGTGCTATGGATGACATTACTAATGCGCGCTTATGCTTTGAGCGAAAGGAGTTTTCTAAGGCTGTTGAGTTATGGAAAAGAGTCATTACTACTTTGAGAGATTTTTCTTGTCCGGAGCATATTGCAGAAGCCTTGGAAGCTTGCACTCAAAGTTCACAAGACAGTACTACATTTTTGAAAAGTATCGTTGGGTATTGGCCTTCGTTATATCCTAACCATCTAGAAGATCGTTTGCAGAGTTTTTCATCTTTTGCAAAGGGAGAGTTTGATAGCTGTTACGAGCAATTCAGTACTATCCGTGAGAAGACTAAAAACCGTAGATACGAGACCCTTGAAATGGGATTAATTACAGCCCTTAACCAAAGGATACGCCATTATTATATAGCAGTTACTAAACTTGAAGAGCATATTAAGCGATGGGAAGATTCGTTTTTATCGAGTGAGATTGCTACCATTCCAACGACAGATCAGGGAGAATTTTTTGAAAAAAATGGGGGAAGAAAGCTTTTGGAACCATACTTAACGTACATTAGAAAAGAAGGTATTGAAAAAATACAAGCTAGCAAGACAGACAAAAGATTTCTTAGGGATATTAAGTTCAGTCTATCTAGCCTTTCCAGTATGAAATTTAACAGGAAAATTAAGTTACCACAAGATTTGCAAAAGGAACTGGAAGCTTTGTTACAGCATGAGGAAGAGATTGAGAGGCTAGTTAGCGCAAGCTAAATAACCTGGTTATGGCGATTTTTCCTGATCGCCTGCATGAAAACTACCAAAGGTAATAATTTACAAAATTATCTATAATCACGTTGGTTTCTGCAATAGTTGGGACAAAGCTATTGGCAATTATCACAAAAGCTTTTGGTTGTGACGTGCA
>JAPLON010000030.1:1277-6465 GCA_026400695.1 Pseudomonadota bacterium | reverse complement strand
GCAAGAACTGGATTATCCATTACTGTCGCGCCATCCATTAAAAAATGGTTTACTTGCGGCAAACTAATAGACCTAATGACCTTTGGTGCAAAATAGGTTGGAGCCGCAGAAATCGCTACTGCTAGATCTTTTGTAAGAAAATCAGGAGCATCAGTTGTTGATAGAAGTCTTTCTGCATAAGAATTTAAATCGTGTGCGACCACAACCACTGGCAACGATCGTGCTTTGAATTTGTCATCCCTTAATAAACCACCAAAATACCTTTCAAGTGATCCTGATCTATAACGTGGCCCTAGCAATCCCCACAACGAGCTCCACCTTCTCACAAACATCTGGTCTCTTGTCGGCAACAGCGTATCGAGCAAAAATTTAGCGGAGTATAAGGGCTGTAAAGTCTTGGCATCTCGCATTGTTAGCAAACACGCTAAAACTCCACCAGCAGAAGTACCAGAAATACCATCAACCAATTCTGCTATTGGCTTTCCTGTAATATTTTCTAATCTTTCCAAAGAAAGTAAATGCAGCAAAGCACGCACACCACCACCATCTAAAGATAATAACCAATACGGTCTACTATTCTCACGGCAATGGTCTGAAACTATAGCTCCGCAATCCCTATACCTCTCATTAAGACAGCTATATTTTTTAGGAGCAGGTGAATCTTCAGGCAATATCGGCGGTTTATTATCAGATGCTTTAACGCTTAGAATTACACTTGCAAAAAGAATACAAGCAATTTTTAAAATACGCATAAGGTGTTCCAGAATATCGTTTCTGTAACACAGTATGCTTAGTCAAAAATTAACAATTCGTTAACAAAAATGCCCCTTATTAAGGGGCAAATACAAGCAAGATAACACACAAATATTCGTTAGTGCAGTTTCACCAACGATGAATTATTACTTACCAATATCGTCAAAAAAAACTTTAACTTTTGCAAAAAAACCTTGTGACTCAGGACTATTTTTTTCACCTTTGCCAAGTTGAGCAAATTCTTCCAAAAGTTCCCGTTGTTTTTTGCTTAGGCTAACAGGTGTCTCAACCTTGGCCTCTATAATCATATCACCGCGACCAGTAGTGCGTAATACACTCATGCCCTTGCCTTTTAGGCGAAACTGCTGCCCTGCTTGAGTTCCCACGGGAATTTTTACATTAGCTTGGCTGCCATCAATAGTTGGTACTTCAATTTCTCCCCCAATAGCTGCTACCACCATTTGAATTGGCACTTTACACAAAATATCTGCACCCTGCCGCTTAAATAGGTTATGCGGTTTAACGTTCAAAAATACGTATAAATCACCACTTGGAGCACCACGTAAACCAGCCTCACCTTCATGGGTAACACGAATTCTAGTACCTTCATCAACGCCAGCTGGAATTTTAACTTCTAAGTTTTTTTCTTTACGTGCCCGACCACTACCATTACACGGCCTGCATGGCTTAGAAATAGTTTGTCCCGCACCACCACAAGTTGCACAAGTACGTTCTATCGTGAAGAACCCCTGCTGATAACGCGTCTTACCACGCCCATAACAAGCAGTACAGTTTGTTGGCCTAGATCCTGCCTCACCCCCGCTACCTTTACAACTAGTACAACTAACCAAAGTTGTGAATTTAATTTTAGCGGTTTTACCTCGGTAAGCTTCTTCTAAACTAATATCTAAATTATAGCGAACATCGGCACCAGCTTGACTGGCCTGGGCACTACCGCCACCGTGAAAAGCATTGCCAAACATTTCATCTATAATATCGGCAAAGGAACCACCAAACTAAGCTTCGGTCGCTTCACGAAATTTTTCTTCTGCTTTTTTGTCACCCGGATTTTTGTCGGGGTGAAACTTCATAGCCAATTTGCGGTATGCTTTTTTAATTTCGTCATCCTTAGAGTCTTGCTTTACGCCTAGAACTTCATAAAAATCTCGTGCCATGAATAACCTTCTCCTGTTCGCTTCACATAATAGGCAAAATTACTGAAAAAATGAAGTTTATATTACAGATATTTAGTTTTTTAAAAAATGGCTTAGTTGCATAGAGCAATACAACCAGCCATTCATAACGCCTACTTATACAATGAAAACTTTTTGGTAATTTGACTAACAATATCCCAGGGCCCAAATAAAACAGCACCGTAGTAAATTAACTGCTCCTCTGGTGTTGCGGTAGTATTATCAAGCTGTTCCTGGTAAGTTCCCCCGGTCATCGTATTGGTGAAAACACCAAATTTAACATTTTGTTCCTTTGCATTGTTTACCGCTTTTCTAATCTCACCAGATTTTCCACGTAAAATGATAAACGGAATTTGTGAAATATTAGGATAGATGTTGCCATCTTTATCCCTATAATCATTCAACCTTAAAAGCTCATTATTTAATTGTGCACCAAGACCTATTGTCATATGCGCTATGGCGTTCATAGCAACACCAACTTCTATATCTTTATTTACCATCGCTACCAATTTATTTTCAAAAGTCATTTTAACTCCTAAATAATTTTATATTTTGCTATAAGCCATCAAGATGTTTATCTATCTATCCTTTTAAATGAAATACTGAAATGAGAAAATGTAATGCCCCGCCTAGGGGAGCAGATTTCCGCTTAGAAGAAGAATATGTGATAGCGATATAATGTTTAAAACTGTATAGACCATATGCTAAAAATTGCTAAGTACAAATAATACCCGTTACCCAAAATCGTATTTGTATAAAGCTTTTTAGTCAATCTAAAATTCCCCTGGTAAAAATACCAAGGGACACATATTTCAATAACAACTAAGACCCTAAAATCTTAAAAAAAACCAGGAATCCATAACGCAAACCCGCCATAAAAATATTTTTCAAAATAGTCTTTTGAAACATAACCTCTACCGCCTTTACCCCAACTACTTCCCCAAGAATTTTGAATGTAGAAACAATCTTTTCCTTGCCCGTAATCACCATACCCCAAAACCAAAATCGCGTGTGGCCCTAAGAATGAGTCCACAGCACTAGAAGTAATCAATCCGCCTGATGATGACTTGAAAGAAGAAGTCACCCCTATGCCTATAACAATTGGTTTATCTTCGCTAATAAACCGTCTAATTGTGCCGTAAAATTTATCATCGTATAGATGTTTTTGAGGGGGTTCAATTGGTTGATAATGAAGACTCTGTGCTACTTTTGCGTAAGGATTAGGAACCAAACAAGCTTCCTTTTTTAGCAAATAGCCACCATCAATCAGTGCGTTTTGAATATCGTCATTAATTCCATCAAAGTCTGTGTCTAAAGCTAGTAAAAACATCTCTTGAGGAACTGGCAATTTTTTAAAAGAGTAATCATATCCCCAACCAGGAACACTAAAAGTATCTGTAACTTTCAGGTCTATTTCTGGAAATGCCCCATACCTATCAAGCGTCGTTATGGCATCACCCAAAGTAACTCCTTGGTCATTACTACCGACAGATAGATAATTTCTCTTCCAAGCATCCAAACCTGAATAATAAGAAGAACGAATAGTGGCATTATAAAGACCAACCCTAGAGATTTTTAAGGGTAAAAGCCCTGTGGTATCTGTTTTAGTTGGGGTCGTAATATATTCAATAGCAGCCGCAATAGCATTTATCACACAATCATCAAAAATCTGGTTACGCACAGAAGGTAACACTTTTGTAAGTCTAGTAGTGGCACTTTGTGAAACAGAAGATGTTCCAAGAGCTACTGCCCCCTTAGCAGCAACAGCAGATGTTACAGCAGGTGTTGCTGAAAGGCGAAGAACCACTTCTTCTCGCTTATCATTAGATCCCCAAAAATAAGAGAAAAGATTGACAAGCGTATTCCAAGCTTGTTCCTTATAACCCTTTGCATTTTCTTCTTCAAATTTTGCTTTTTTATATTGAGAAATAGCATGGTAAGTTTCCCAATTTTTAGGATCTTCAGGGATTAATCCCATTCCCTTAACTTTATGAGGCACATCTGAAGGGTCAGTTAACATTGAACTAGCCAAATCGTCCGTACCTGAAGCACAGTGTAAGTTTAACACAACTGCAGATGTAAGCATAAATAACAATTTTATAGTGCACATACCTCACCCTAATAAAACAACTATTATTTATAATAATATAATAAAATTTATTAATAAATAGTTAATTTTACACAATATTATTAAAAATAAACTATAGATGAAGTTCTCTCATAAATAAAAAAGAGCATTGCCAGCAAGCGATGCCCAAAAAATTCTTAGGGTATTTTTGTTAAGAAGCTATATACCTTTTGCGACTTAGATGGCTGTTGTCTTGATTAGCCAACCATTATTCATCGGTAAGTAAATTGAACTGTATAGTAATAGCTTGTAACCATCTTTTCTCGGGTACACATAATCATAAGCCTTGATTGATCATAAGTTACTATAGTACTGTTTCTTCCCGTATTTTCTTTGAAAAGCTTTTGAGATAAGTCTGTTACTGCCCTTGCGACTGCTTCAGGAGTCTGATCTTCAGGCAGAGCTGAACGAAGCCTATCAATCAAACGGTCAATGGGTTGTGCATCTGCAGATAAGTCTGTTGTAGCACTTAGATGGAAATGAGCTTTAAGTGGTGTACTTGTACTCACACCTGAATCTGTATCTATATCAGAGGCATTTGCCATAGAAGAGATCAAAAAAAATGCTACAAAACTTAACTTAATATATTTTTTCATTATTTTTCCTTTTTATTAGTGATCTATCTTGGTTTCAAACCGCTTACTAATAATACTAGCTAATCACAATAAATCTACAACAACAATTCTGCTATACTGAGCATCTACCCAGCAGCTACTTCCAAGCGATGACGAGTCATACCTAATGAAAACTCATAAATATCAATAATATTATTTCAGAATAATCTCAATAATTAATTTAATAGGAATGTACCTGGCTTGTTACGTGTATTTCTGTTTTGCAAAATTTCAAAAATTAAGAGCATTGCCTGAACAACCCTCTCTTTTTTTACGAATACCTTAATTTTACGGCCTTCCTATATGCTGCCTAGAGTTTTCCACCTCACCAAGCCATTCATGAATTTTTGCTATATCCTCTTGAGTAAGTCCAATTGAAGGCCGAGAACTAACAGGAGAAGGTGGCGGAGCCTTAGTAAATGCTGGAACGTATTTTCCATATCTTGTTACGATTAAGTGATCATTTGATGCATCTGGAAAATCATCATCACAACAATTAC
>JAPLON010000030.1:0-1259 GCA_026400695.1 Pseudomonadota bacterium | reverse complement strand
TCATCACAACAATTACAGCCCGCAAACAAAAAATTACTACACACTATTAATAAAGCTCTCAATATATACTTCATAAAAAACATCGAAGTTGCAATATTAACGCTCATACTAGCATGTCATTGAAAAAATGTCAAGTATTCATTAAATGATACTAATTAATATGAGTAATTTTAACTTAAAGAATACATAAAGATATAAACTACTCTTGAAGGGTTTTTTACCTTATGAATTTCTGTTTTGCAAAATTTAAAAAAATATTAAGAATTTATATTTATAATCAAAGAATAGAAAGTTATTTTTAAATAGGCAAAACTTATGTTAACAAAAAAAATATTGATAGGGCTATCATTGGTGGCAACTTTATTTTTAAGTAATTGTTCTAGTTTTGAATCTTCCTTTGATAAACAAATGAAGAAAGAATTTATTATGGTTCCTCTTAGCAGCAATAATCTTGCCGATATGAAGAAGGCGTCAACTTTACTTGTTTCTTGTATTGATTTTCGTTTACGGGATGAGACTTCTAATTTAATGGAAAATATTTTTGAACTTACTGATCAGTATGATGAAGTAGCTATTCCAGGAGCAGCTCTAGCTTTAGTACAACAAGATGGAAATCTTGCCCATTGGGGGAAAACTTTGATTGACATAATTGAGATAGCGCAACAACTTCATGATATTAAACGAGTAATATTTTTAGACCATCGTGGTTGCGGTGCCTATAAGAAAATCCTAGGCGAAAACGCGCTTAAAAATGGAGCTGAGGCCCACAAAAAAGCCTTTAGTAAAGCTAGGCAAATATTTAAAAGTAAATTTCCAGGAATAGAAGTACACACACTTTTAATGGGGTTAGATGGGAAGGTGGAAATTTTTAAGTAAAACAAGCCCATGGAATGCAGGCACCACAGTGTCTTAGCATCAAACACCATCTGTTATAAAGGTAGCAACCCTTTCACGCAAAACCGATTCTAATCTTAAGCCAAATGGCACTACGTCACTAGCAACTCTCGGCCGAGCAATATACTCAAAATCAGAAATTTGCAATCCTGTGACAAATCTTCTTAAGCTGCACAAAAAAGCAACCTTAGAACAATCCTTGTACATAGAATTAACATCCTCCGTAACCTCTTTTTTCAAAAAAGAAAAATAAGGTTTAAAATCGCCCGTACGGACACATGATATTAATACTTCACTTTTTTCGGCACTATGGGGAAGTGGGGAATCTTTCCTATCATCATCAGGTACACTAGGTGCAACAGAAG
>JAPLON010000043.1 GCA_026400695.1 Pseudomonadota bacterium | reverse complement strand
TGGTGATGACCTAGTGTTTATGGATCAAACTACTTTTGACCAAATGAATGTTTCTAAAAATTTTGTAGGAGATGCGGCAGCATATTTACAAGACAACATGATCGTAGAATTGTGTATGTATGAAGGTACCCCTATTTCTGTAAGATTGCCAGACACAGTGATACTAGCAATTGCTGAGGCTGACCCAGTAGTTAAGGGTCAAACCGCCACATCTTCATTTAAACCAGCGATACTTGAAAATGGTATTAAGATCATGGTTCCACCCCATATTGAATCTGGCACCAGGGTGGTAGTACGCACAGCTGATGGAACCTACGTAGAACGCGCGAAAGATTAGGTATGGTAAGATCTTCTCAAACTCCAAAATCAGCCCTAATTAACGTTATGTCCCAGGCAGTTTACAAAGCTGCAAGGGGAATAGTGCGCGATTTTGGCGAGTTAAGCCATTTGCAAATTACCCGTAAATCAATAGGTGACTTTGTAAGCTCTGCTGATAAGCGTTCTGAACAAATACTTATTGATGAATTACGCAAAGCCCGTCCAACCTTTGGCTTTTTGTGCGAAGAAGCTGGGGAAATTTCAGGAAGAGATGATCGCCACCGTTGGATTATCGACCCCTTAGATGGCACTACCAACTTCTTACACAGCAACCCACACTTTGCGATTAACCTGGCTTTAGAATTTGATAACGAGATTATTGCAGGTGTTACCTATCAACCAATCCTAGATGAACTATTTTGGGCAGAAAAAGGCAAGGGTGCTTTTTGTAACCAAAAACGTTTACGAGTTTCAGGTAGACGTGATATGGAATCACTGCTAATTTGCTGTTCCCATGACGACCCGGCTGCGGAAAAAATCAAGGGTAAGATTTCAGGATTACGTTATACAGGTGCTGGTGCTCTCGATCTAGCATACGTTGCCGCAGGGCGTTTTGATGTATGCTTTTTAGAAGGCTTAAAACCCTGGGATATGGCCGCAGGAATACTTCTAGTACGTGAGGCTGGCGGAGTTATCACCAACACAGACGGAAAACCTTTAGACATATATGTAGAGTCTGTATTGTGCGCTAATGAATTCTTGCATAAAGAGTTTCTGCCTTTAGTGAAATAGCCGTAGTAAGTATTAGATACTTTATTTTTAACAAAATATTAATAAAATTATATAATACTACTAAGTATTAGGGGTTAGCTTATTAATTGATGTGAAAACGTACAATAATTATTCCATAAAAAGGAATTATACTGGGTTAGTACTGTCAATTATCCCACTTTTTGCAAGCTTAACTGCTGCTGTGGATTCAGATTATCCCCCCTTGCTTGACGAAAATTCTGATATCTCTAGGGCGTACGGAACAGGAACATCTGCACATAATTCTGGCGCTCTTGTCGATGACCTTCTTTCTCTCACTAGTGTACAAAAAACAACTAGTGCACTATCTGAAATAACTGGAACACTGCCTAAAGCATTTAGCAGTCGTGGTATTTTGCTAGATTATGTTTTAAAAAATCGCCCGACTAATGGCACATTAAACTTTCAAACTGGGCAATACACTTATACATACATCAGAAACATTAATTTTTTCGGTGAAGATTTATTTTCCTTTACGCTAACTAGCGGTACTTCTACGGCAAACGTGATAGTAGTTGTTAGTGCTGATAACAATCCAGTTCCTGTTAATCATGCGCCAGTTATTAAAGACGAGTTTATTATTGGAAAGGAAGATACCATTATTAACGGTACTTTACTTGCCTCTAATGCTGATGGCGATAAACTAACCTACAAAATAGCTTCAGGACCAACCCATGGTACTGTAAATCTAGATCCCGCAAATGGAAAATACACTTATACGACTAATAATCCAAATTTCAGTGGTGATGATTCATTTGCTTACCAAGCTTACGATGGCAAGGGTGGTATATCTAACATTGCTACGATTACTGTTAAAGTTAACCCTATTACTGGGTGCGAGGCATTTAAAAAAGCCTTTGTGCAGCCGAAATGGGGATTCTGGCATTGTTGGAGCGTATTAAAAAGTTGTTGGAGTTCATGCTGTTGCAGTTGGTGGTAATGGGGGCAAGTCTTTATGTGAGATTATGTAGATGTAGCAAAAGAAAAATTGATGCAATTGATTAGGTCACAGCTCCCAACGAGCAATATTATTTGCATTAAGCGATGTTAAAGAAGAAAATGAAGTAAATATAGTCTCCCATTTTAACCAAACATTAACTAATCACTGATATATTAATTTTAGGTGGTAAGTTACACCCAAGAGTAGCTTGGGTGCGTAAGCTGAGTAACCAGCAATGGTGACTCCTCTTTAGTTAAAGGGTGTCCTGTCTACAAAACCAACAGCGCTGTTGGCATTGTAGACACTTTTTGTGTGGGCCGAAAGCCCATGGGAGAACATAATCTTAAGATCCTATGGATTTTAAGACTAAGGCAGGATTATGTTTGAGGTGGCGGCTGGGGTGGGTTGTTGTCACTTTTTCTGGGGCAGGTGGGCCCCAAGCAAGCTACAAATTCTAAGCTCTTAATAAACTTTGGTAATGTTTATTCAAATGAGAATTGTTGGGAAGCCATAGCAACCAGCTAGTAGAGATTAACTAAAAATGCCTATACTTGAAATAGGTTGTTATTGGATTTTTCTATGTTAATTGATTATCTGCCCTCGTTTTTAACGTTAACGGTAATCCAGATGTTGGGTGTTATGAGTCCAGGTCCAGATTTTGCCGTGGTTATGCGCAACAGCTTAATCTACACCCGTAAAATTGGAGTTCTAACTGCCATAGGGGTGTCACTTGGAATTCTGGTGCATCTCACCTACATTTTGCTTGGAGTTGGGGTAGCTATTACAAAAACCCCCTGGCTATTTTATTTGTTTAAATACTGCGGTGCGGCTTACCTTATGTACATAGGTATAAAGGGATTGCTTGTTAAAAAGCATACCCAAAAAATTGCAGATAGCCACGAACACTTGCGGACAATATCTTCCTTTGCAGCGTTACGTACCGGATTTTTTACCAATGCGATAAACCCTAAGGCTATGCTTTTCTTTTTAAGTTTGCTTTCGGCTTTTATTACGCCATCAAAACCCAATCTAGTTATTGCCATTTATGGCGGCATAATCATTAGTACCACCCTAATTTGGTTTACGTGCGTTGCGGTTTGTTTTTCAAATCAAAGGCTACGATCTTTTTTTGATGATCATAAGCATATAGTAGAGCGAGTAACAGGCGGACTTTTAATACTTTTAGGAATAAAAATATTGTTTACAAATTTAGGTTCCTAAAGTTACAAGGTGGCAGCTAATCTTAGACTTAGCATTTTCTAGTTTCCCTCCGGGTTGAAACCGGAGGGTTTAGTCTAATTAATCTTCAGAGTTATCGTTATGTGTCTCTTTGCTGCTCATCATCTTTGCTTATTGCTGTTGCTTCTTTTTTTGATAAATCTTTTTCTTTCATTACCATTTCCGCTCTTACCATTGCTCCTGGTGTAGGCAGTTCACCTGCAGCTGAACAACATTTTGGAGGCATAGTTGCTGCGACTGTGGTTACCCTTGGTAGGTGAATCGCATACCCTCCACGTGAGAATACGTTTGGATTAGTCACATATTCTTCAGGTAAGTAGCCATATCCTCCATTTCCCCATGAAGGTCCCCAAGAATTTACAAACTTAAAATAATTTTTGCTCGGCTCTGTTCTGTTGTAATTGCCGTAACCGACTATTACCACAGCGTGCCCACTTGTGGGTGCAAATGTAGCTATACTTGGCATAGGAATAAAGCCGTTGCAGTGTTGTTCATAGCTGCGGTCAAGTCCAAAACCATATAATATTGGCGTATTTTTAGCTAGCATTGTTACACATTCTTTAACCAGCTCTTGTTTTTTCACAGTATCTAGCCATCCAAGTTTTGTATACTTTGAAAATATGTCAGTGTATTGCACGTATTTAGAAACGTATTGGTAGGGGTTTTTACCTTCACTGCCAGTGGTAAGTGCCTTGCATGTGTTTAATCCACAAAAACTTGGGTCATATGCAAAGCGATAGCTTTCTGGCGAAGGTTGTTCGGCAAATTTTCTTGTGTCATACCCCCAGCCTTTATAATCAAAAATATTAGTAGGTTTTGCTGGATCGTCGATAAAAACTTCAGGACAACAACCATATTTATCAACCGCCAAAATTGTACCAGCAATTGATGCTCCAGTATCAGACTCTGTTGAGTTTGTCTTCCAAGCGGCCCCTTCTAAGAATCGTGTATTATAGTAAATGTAAAGCCTTGATGGATCTAGCCTCTCAGGATTTGCTAAGAAATTACTAGGGTCACGGCTATTGCGTACTGACAAATATCTTATGCAAAATGCCATAGCATTTGCTGCGCAAGAACCTAAATTACATTGGCAATATATAAGTTCCTTTGGCCAAGATGCAATTGCAGAAAGTTCAGTTATTTGTGGGGTTTCCGGTGCTAATGTACGTACTCGCATGCCTGGTGTACCAAAGCCTGCAAACATTGATTCTTTAAATCTAATCAAATTATCTGTTTCGCTTATAGCGCCATCTGGTGCGCTAATACAACCTGTTCTTCTAAATACGCAATGTGAGTCTGGCGTTGTATCACCCGGAACTACTTGTGCGCTTTCAAGTTTTAAGAAAATTACTGATAGAATTATAATTAATCGTTGCATATACATATAGTTATCCAAATATAAGTAAGACGACTAAGTTTATTTTAATAAAAAGATATTAAAAAATAGTTAACAATAATTAAACTTTTATTAATTAATGTTACTAAGCTCTGCACAAATTAACTTGAAATAAATAAATTGATTGCTATAAATAATATGAGTGTTGTTAGTAATATTGGGTATGTTGAAAATTTTTAAAGAAGATCATGATGTATTTAAAAAATTAATCATTATTGTAATTACTAAATCAGCGCTATTAAATGCTTGCGCAATTTCAGATGACGAGCTGGTACGAGAAAAAATTTGTGGAAAAAGGTACAATACCGGTGCAACCTTTGCTACAGAAAAAGATGCTAAAGAAGCAATAACCCGCGGAGTTTTTGATACGCGAAATCCTTTTGTTGGTGATGTTTGCGGATTAACTTACAGCACTCAAGAAACCAAATCATCAACCACTCTTACCCAAGCAACTATTACTCGAGTTGCACCAGATATTTTCTTGTGCTGCAGACATACAGCCCTTGGTTTGCAATACGCGATGAGGTGTTTGGAAAAAAATTATCTAAAAATATATGTGCAGTTGGATTCTGATACACAACTTGAAGTAACCCAACCTACTATAATTACCCACCCAAATGCTGACCTTGCATTAATGAAATTACAAATTCGTGATAAATCATTTACAGCAAGTAGTTTATTGCCAATTACAGAACCTCTAGATGATAACATAGAAGCGAACGGCTTTGTGGTTTCTTATAGCGACGTATCTGTAATAGGAAATTGCAAAAGGTTAGCCGCAATGTGTCGCACCTTATCTATTCACCGGTTTAAAAGCAGTGGTCAATCATTATTATCAACATTAGATGGAAAAATTGCAGAAGGTCTAGCAACGGAAATGGCAGAAATTTGCTCTGTAAACCCTATCAACAGGCAAAGATTAGTTCATATTACAAAAGAAGCTGAAATTGAATTTCCAGCAACTTATGGTAAAGCATCTTTACGATTAATGTCAGTATTGCACGAAGGCTGCTCTGGGGCTCCACTTATAATAAAAATAGATGGTAATTTTGTTATTCTTGGTATTCACACAAACGGTGGAAGCAGTTCCAAAAATTTTGGTAATTTTTCCGAAGATAAAACTTGTGAATCGGTGGGAGTTGTTTATGTTAATAATTTTATTAATCTTACAGGGTATAGAAATTGGATAGCTGAAAATGTCAATAAACTGAGAGGGGGGTAACTGGGAGGTTCGTCTTCACATTTTAAAGTCCAAATTCGCGATTATAGTATCGATTATACTAAAATGCCATGCTGAATTTGTTTCAGTATCTAAATAAAACAGTTAACTTTTCCTTAATAAATATTTCCTACCTTTATGAGTGAAGATTGTTTTTTCATATTTATAAAAGGAGTAATTTTATGAAGAATTTAATGCTTTTGGCCCTTATTGCCACAGCTTTTAGTACCAGTATGTCTGCATGTGAATATTTAGTATGCGATATGCTTGGTGAATCTCACACAACTAAACCATCTAAGTTATCTGGGCTAGGAGCTGTAGACTTTAGCGGCAGCTCCATGTTTGCTTCAAGTGAATCTCCATGTGGGGATTTGGTGAGCGAGTTACTTGGTGAAAAGCCTATATCTAAAGCACCTAAGCCGTTTGAATTAGGAGCGATGATTGATATTAAAGTAAACATCGATGCTAGTATGCTTAGTGAAGATTGGCTAAAGCATTTTAGGTCTCAAAAAAGTGCAGTAGAGCAACTTATTAGGATTACTGTAAATATAGATGGTTTGGATATTTGTTTGCCTAAGGAATGTAGCATAGTAAAGGTTCCTGTTGTTGCTCCGGTAAGCAAGCCAACAAAAGAAAAAGAAGGGGTTGTTGAAAAGTCAGAGGTTGCTTTATCTCATATCGGATCTGCTATTAAGTTTCCTCCGCTTGAAGAACCTGGGGCCATTGTACAAGGTATATTTGATAGGTTGCGTGAAACTAAAAATACTAAAGTTGCTATGGCTGCTTTAAACAAAGTCACAGATAACGCCCTAGAAGCATTGTCTAAGCTTGGTGTTGCTGTAGAGTTAAAGGGTCTGGCACTACAGTTAACCAATGCAGCAAAAGGGGATACAGCGTCTAAGCTGAAAGCTCTGCAATCGTTGCTTGATACTGGATTAGAGTTTGTGGATGGTACAACGTCAAAAGCATTTTTTAGAGGAAAGAAGCGGAAAACTCTTCTTTGCTTGCTTAGAACACTTAAAAAATAACCTTTGTAAAGCTAATAGGCTAAAGCTATCAGGGCCTACGCATGAAGAATTTTCTTGACAGATGAGGTGAGGTATTTGAAGGACATAGCATTTTTGCGCATG
>JAPLON010000157.1:2191-2917 GCA_026400695.1 Pseudomonadota bacterium | reverse complement strand
AGACAGCTGGCAATCATACGATCAATGACTAAACTAGAGCGGCGGAATCCAAATGTTCTTAATGGTTCACGTCGCAAGCGTATAGCCAATGGTTCCGGGGTACTAGTTATGGATGTAAACCGTTTGCTTAAACAATTTGAACAAATGCAAAAAATGTTCAAACAGATGGGGAAAAAAGGTTTTTTGCGTCAAGGGTTAAACTCCATGATGCGCAATAGATAAACGTATAGGGAGAAGACTATGGCACTAAAAATTAGATTAGCACGTGGCGGAGCAAAAAAACGCCCATTTTATAGAATTGTAATAGCAGAAGCTACATCACCTCGCGATGGACGTTTCGTTGAAAGAATTGGTTCTTACAACCCATTTTTAGAACACGGTCACAAAGATCGCCTAGTTGTAGAAATTGAAAGAGCAAAATATTGGCTTTCGGTTGGTGCACAACCTACAGACCGTGTAGTTGGTTTTTTAGCTAGCTTAGGATTAGTTGCAAAGCCAGAACGCACAGAAACACCAAAAAAATCACTACCTAAGAAAAAAGCACTTGCCAGGTTAAAGGCAGCTGAAGCTGCAGCAGCCTAACAATATGAAACCGTGGGTATGCGTAGGCACAATTGTCGCAGCCCACGGCATTAAAGGTCAGGTAAAAATTAAAACTTTTACCGAAGATCCTGATAACATTACCAAATACGGCGCATTAGTTGATTCTAATCACCAACCCGTAAA
>JAPLON010000157.1:0-2147 GCA_026400695.1 Pseudomonadota bacterium | reverse complement strand
ATTCTAATCAACAACCCGTAAACATTTTAAGTTTTTCAAAAAATTCCCCTACCTCAGGCGTTGGATCAGTAGCAAACATTACCACGCGTAACCAAGCAGAGCTATTAAAAGGTACACAGCTATTTGTGCATCAATCACAGCTGCCTGAACTCTCAGAAACCGAAATCTACCACGAATCTTTAATGGGATTACCGCTGCTAGCAAGTGGCAAGAAATTAGGAGAAGTCATTGGGGTTTATGATTTTGGAGCTGGTGTATTTTGTGAAATACAAACTCCAAGCAAAATCAACAAGGTTTCTCTTACAGGCTGCAAGGTTGGCACAGCTGGATTTTGTGAAATCAATACTAAGGGAAAAATTGGTACTATACACCTAAGTAGCTGCACTGTTTTTACAGACCACCTTGAATGCGATGAAGTTAATTTTTTAATTTAGAAAAACAAAGAAGAACTACATTTAATCTTTGTAAGATTGTGCTCAAATGATTATTCAAGTTGTTCACAATCATTGGACTAATTATTACTCAAAATTTTTCATGAAATTGCCATGAAAAAAGCTAGTGGAGTACTTGACAAAAAAGCTGCTTTTTATTAGATTTACACCATTGCCTCAAGGTAATGAAACCCCATTGGGGGTGTAGCTCAGTTGGTTAGAGCGCCGGCCTGTCACGCCGGAGGTCGCGGGTTCGAGTCCCGTCACTCCCGCCATATCAATCCACTAAAATTTTTGGCTGAAGTTGTGACTGAATTTTCCTATATTGTTGATCTTGAGAACGCGTATAATCGCGGCCGTCCAGAATCATTCCAAGCTACAGATGAACATAATCGAACTATTGTCGAGATGTTTGATTTATTAGAGTTAAGATCTTTTTCCGTTCAATTTCACGTTGAAAAACAAATTAACAAAACATACATTTTACAAGGAAGTATTAACGCTGCGGTTGTGCAACCGAGTGTAGTCAGCTTTGAGCCAGTAACCACAAAGATTAGCGAACAGTTTACAATAGTATTATTACCAACTCAAAAACGTCTTGCTGACTATGAAGAATCTCACCCTGACGACGATAGCGATGTTTTTGTCGATGGCGAATATGATGTTGGTGGGGTTGCCTTAGAATATCTATCTTTATGCTTGCCGGATAATCCAAAACTTCCTGGTGAAAACGCAGATTATATAGAATTTGATGAAACAGAAAGTGTGGCTAAAGTTTCTCCGTTTGCAAGTTTGGTTGATAAACTAAAAAAATAAATAATTTTGAATGAGTTTCCATCTTGCTCATGTGATTGATTTTTTCTAGAGTCAGTCAAACACTAATAACGGAATAAAACATGTTCGCATTAAATGGATTTAATTCTTTAGTAACAGGGGCAAGCGGCGGCATTGGCAAAGCAATTGCTATAGCTTTGGCCAAACAAGGATCTAAAGTTGTACTTAGCGGAACTCGTGCTGAAGCTTTAGCAGAAACAGCAAAAGAAATTAAACAGCTTACAGGTGTTGATTCAGAAATTGTTACCTGCAATTTGTCTGACGCATCTTCTGTTGAAGAACTTTTTCCTAAGGTTGAGTCACTAGTAGAAAAAGTTGATATTTTAGTTAATAACGCTGGCATTACTCGTGATGGTTTAGCTATGCGAATGAAAGATGAAGACTGGCAAGATGTTCTAGATGTTAATCTTACCGCGAGCTTTCGCTTATGTCGTGCTGCCATAAAATCAATGATGCGCCGTCGCTATGGTAGAATCATAAATATTTCATCAGTAGTTGGGGTTGCCGGTAACCCTGGTCAATCTAACTATTGCGCCGCTAAAGCCGGCATGATTGGCATGTCAAAATCTTTGGCTTTTGAAGTAGCTTCACGTGGTATTACTGTCAATTGCATTGCACCTGGGTTTATAAAAACCTCCATGACCCATGATTTGCCAGACTCAGTACGTGATAAAATTATGAGTGGTATACCTATGGGCACCTATGGAAGTCCAGATGATATAGCAAGCGCTGCGGTGTTTTTGGCCAGCTCTGAAGCAGGATATGTAACAGGACAGACAATGCACATTAACGGCGGCATGTTGATGGTTTAGAACTTGGCTTTCAACGCATGCAGACAGTTTTTAAAGATCAACCTGTATTATCAGAAATAGTAAAAATAAT
>JAPLON010000067.1 GCA_026400695.1 Pseudomonadota bacterium | reverse complement strand
GTTTGTTTTATGAAAAAGATTGCAGTTTTATTAGGCGGTTGCGGTAAAGAACGTGAAATATCGTTAAAGTCTGGTAAGGCAACTGTAGAAGCTATCAATGAGCTAGGTTATAAAGCCATTGAAATTGATGGGCCAAGCAACCTTGATGATTTTTCCAAAAACCTCGAGCATCTAAAACCTGATGTGGTTTTTAACTGCTTGCATGGCCAATTAGGGGAAGATGGAATTATCCAAGCAATTTTAGATAAATTAAAAATTCCGTATACACATTCTGGAGCAAAAGCATCAGAACTGGCTATGGATAAGTGGCAAACTTTTGAGATTTTTAAAACTCATAACATTCCAACACCATATACCATGAAGATTAGCGTAACTGAGAACGCGTCTTGCCCTATGGAATTACCATTTGTCGTAAAACCAATTAGTGAAGGATCAAGCATTGGGGTTAGCATTGTTAACACACAAGAGGAATGGAGCAAGATCCTCAAAAATTGGCAATTTGGCAATGAATGTATTGTACAAAAGTACATGAAATGTCGTGAAATTCATGTAGCAATACTAAATGACATAGCACTTGGTACTATTGAAATTTGCCCTAATGACACTTTTGAATTTTTCACTTACCAAGCAAAATATGTAGCAGGTGAAAGTAAGTTCATTTGCCCTGCCCCAATTAGTGAAATGGAAACTAAATTAGCAAATGAAACAGCACTTCGTGCCTACCATGCCTTCAATTGCCGCGGCCTAGCACGAGTTGATATGCTATTTGATGGTAATACCTTCTTTGTGTTAGAACTTAACACCCAGCCTGGTTTTACAAGCACATCCCTAGCGCCTCAAATAGCAAAAAGCCAAGGTATTTCATTTAACGAACTGGTAAGCAAAATGATTGACTGTGCACGATGCGATTAAGCTCTGTATTTAAAAAGCCCACAGCCCCTAAGCGTTCACCAAATGCTAGCCAGCAAAAGAAGGTTATTCATGGTGCAGCACCACGCACGGCAAAGACAGGTACCACTGTAAAGAAAAACAATAAGAAGAAAAATGCCCGCACCATAAGGGTATATGCGGGTTATATTCGTTTATTTATGATTGTCTTGGCGGTGACAATGCTTACTATAATATGGTGTTTGGGATACCCTCAAAAAGCCTACACCAACTCCATACAGCAAATGCAAAGGTTATTAGCCGGTATAGGATTTAAAGTACAAGAAGTAGTTGTACATGGCAGAATTAACACTCAACAGCAGGACTTATTAAAGGCCCTTAAAATTAGTCGAGGTGACCCTATTTTTGCAATTGACCTACAGCAAGCACGTTTTCATTTGGAAAAGCTAGAATGGGTGCGCCAAGCTACTGTGGTTAGGCGTCTTCCTGATTTAGTGCAAATCAAAATAGAAGAACGACGACCAATTGCCATATGGCAGCGCAACAATCAATTTTATTTAGTAGATGAAGATGGCACCGCCATTTTAACCAAAGATCACAGGAATTATGGAGTACTGCCCTTAATAGTTGGTGAAGGTGCACCACAGCGCTCACCAGAGCTTTTGGCCATGTTGAAAGAGTTTCCTACCATTCAAAAGAATTTGCAGGCTGTATCACGCATACGGGAACGCCGTTGGGATATCTACTTAATTGGTGGAATATTGGTAAAGCTTTCGGATGCATCCCTAAACCAGGGGTTAGAGATTTTAGAAAACTTACTTAAAGAACAAAGGCTATCGGTTAAAAATGTTAACGAAGTAGATTTAAGATCACCAGAACGCTATTTTGTAAAAGTAACTCCAGAAACCATAAAACGTATAAAAAATAGTCGAAAAGGCAAACTTGCTTAAGGTGCATTGCTACCACGTAAAACAGCCGGATTGTTAAATCGTACAGGTAAGTTTTTTCACACGAATTTAACGAAAAATTAATCTTTTGGTGGTATACGTTACCATCCCCCACCCCCGCCCAAATAAAGGGTGGGCCACCCGCCTTGGCTCCAACCCTGTAGCAGATAAAGCTTCGCCATTGGCATCCTTTTGGGCTTTAAGTGGACGCCTTGAAGTAATATCTGAAGAACTGTTCTTAAGTATCAATATATCTCAATATACATTAAAAAATGATTAAATTGCGCATATTAAAATTTACGTATTGCGTGAAGCTTAAAAAGTCTAAAATTTGCTCATTAGACCTGTAAATCCTGACATAGCATTGTTGAACGCATCTGAAGCACCTTTTTTCACGACATCACCCGCCCCACCTGAAATAGAGTTTGCTTTATCTGCCACTTTATCTGATATAGCTTGTTCCTCAGCAGCAGCACGATTTTTAACATTATTTGAGACAGAATTTTTTGCAGATTCTACCTTAGAAGATACTGCCTGTTCTTCTTCTCCAATATAGCCACTTACCTTGCTTTCAGCTTCGCCCGTCACTTTACTATATTCAGGTACTGCAGCGTTATATACGTCTTGGCCAACATTATTAGCATAAGGTGCAGCAAAAGCAGGCATGTATGGAACTCCAGAATACTGAGGAAGAGGAGGAGGTGGAGGAACAGGCATACCAGCGTATGGATAGGGAACTCCTTGGGGAATACTGTATGGCATTCCAGAATAAGGTACTCCAGGATACTGAGGAGCAGCAGGAGTAGGAACTGGAGGCATACTATATGGTACTCCAGGCATAGAATACGGCATAGAAGGCATTCCTGCGGGCCAGGATGCATTGAGCTCATTGTCTAAGCCAATTAAAGCCAGCATCAAAATTGCTAAAGTTATTTTTTTCATGTGCATAACCACTTACGGTCAGTATATTTTTAAGATACATCTAAATGATTAATAAAACGCTAACATTTGGCGTAGATTAACGTATATGCCCCAGAAAATACTGGGGCTATATTTGTTCTAAGCTGCTTCTGCTGCAGAAGCAATGGCGCTCTCATGACCTTTGCAATCTATTTCAGCATTACGTAGGGCAGTTCCAGCATCAACCACCGCCTTTTTGAGCTTTGTAGCTTCTTCGTCCTTAATCCACTCCTTATTAGATTTATTCTTTTTTTCTGCAGCAACAAAATTTTCTGACTCCTTCTTGTATGCCGCTTTCAGTTCTTCTACTTTAAGTTTTTCTTTTTCAAGAACCTCCTTGTCTTGATTAATTCTTTGTTCACCGTAATGATCCAAAGCAAGACTCCTTGCAACTTGAGATTCTAAGATATGACCACCCTTTTCTAATTCTGCCGCTTCCTTTACTTTTTCATTTTCAGGTTTCATTCTTTCTGCTGCATCCGTGGCTCCAGATCCCATTAACTTATTTAAATCCTTCTTTTTTGGGGAATTATTTTGCCCAGAGTTAGTGGTTTCACTAGATGCTGCAAATGCCACATTGGCACAGAATAATGCACCAAGTGCTAATGTAAGTGTTAATATCTTCACAATTGATCTCCTACTAAAATTTTGGGGCTGACACCTGACTTTTAAGAAGTTAGGATGTAAGAATGTATGTAAAGCATTGCAAGCTGTCACGTTCAGAGCAGTTAAGACTGTTAGAATATTTTGTTGCAGGAACTCCTGCCAGAACAGCAGCTGATTTAGTT
>JAPLON010000042.1 GCA_026400695.1 Pseudomonadota bacterium | reverse complement strand
CTTTATGAATGTGTGCTGTAACATGTTCATCAGCATTTATTTTACCATGAAATACTAAAAATAATAATCTCCATGAGTATATACCAGTTATAAATGTTAATATTAAGCATAATCCATAGTATATATATGGAAACGAAATTGATGACTGGTATATAGCTTCAAAAATTAAATCTTTTGAATAGTATCCGGCAAAAAGAGGGAATCCACAAAGTGCAAGGGTACCGATCATCATTGTGTAGTAGCTAAATGGTAAGTGTGATTTTAGTCCTCCCATGTGCATAATATTTTGCTCATGGGACATAGCATGAATAACGGCACCTGCACCTAAAAACAATTGTGCTTTAAAAAAAGCGTGAGTGAATAGGTGGAAAAATGCTATAGAATAAGCGCCTGCTGCACAGGACATAAACATCATTCCTATTTGGCTACACGTAGAATAAGCGATAATTTTTTTAATATCAGTTTGGCAAATTGCAACGGATCCAGCAAAGATTCCCGTGGCTAGACCTACAAACATCATTACTTGTTTTGCAATTGGGGCTAGCTCAAATAATGGTCCGAAACGTATAACTAAAAATACGCCAGCGGTAACCATAGTTGCTGCATGTAGTAGCGCGGAAACAGGTGTTGGTGCTTCCATTGCATCAGGCAACCAAATATGCAATCCAAATTGTCCTGATTTGCCAATCGCACCTAAAAATAGAAACAGGCAAGTTGTGTTTAGCCAAAAAGTATTAAGGTGTATTTCTTGTTTACTTAGCATTGCAAAAATTTCTTTAAATTCTAATGTATTGAAAAGTGTAAAAATTGCACCAATTGCAAGAACTATGCCAATATCTCCAATACGATTAACGACAAAAGCTTTGATTGACGCTTTAAGAGCTGTCTTTTTTTCATGCCAATAGCCAATTAATAAATATGAAGCAAGGCTAACTCCTTCCCAACCACAAAATAGCTGTAGCAAATTTGAAGAGCAAACTAGTAATAACATCATAAAGGTAAAGAGGTTTAAGTGTCCCAAAAAGCGTGATTTGCCAGGATCATCTTTCATATAGCCTAGTGAATAAATATGTACAAGTAATGAGATGAACGTTACTAAACTCATCATCAGTGTGCTGAGTGTGTCAAACAAAAAGGTCCATCTAACCTTTATTCTTTCAGCTTTAATCCAATCAAACAGACTTACGTAATCAGCTCCATCTTGGTTGATTTGGTACAAAAGCGTACAGCATGCAAGAAAACTAATTGCTATTGTTGCAACGTAAATCCAGTAAGCATTTTTGCTGTCATTGTATGCGCGTATGTAGGCTAATAAGGCACCGGCCAGAGGCGCTCCTAGACTTAGGCATCCTAGTTGAAAAGAATCCATTCAAAATCAACTTAACTTTCTTGAATAATACTAATCTTAATTTTAGTCAAATGCTAGATATCCATTCGTTTTTTACGGTCTACTTATTAACTTTGTTTTTAAAAAATTCAGCTATTGTTTCATTTTCTAAATTTAAAAATTTTAGGCTACGTTCTCTGTTTTCTTTAAGGTGTGGCAGCATTTTTTGATAAGTTTCATTGTTAAGAGAATTAGCCACCGTAATTAATTCTTGTAAAGAGTTTACAATAATTATTCCTTTGGCGTCGAAGTAATCTAGAATATTAGGACACCCTATGTAAATAGGTACTGAAAGTGATATAAAGCAACCCAATAATTTTTCTGTAAAATAATCCTCCTGTTGTGTATTTTCAATTGCTATAGAAAATTGTGAGTTAAAAATCCACTTTTTTGAATCTGAAGGCATCACACGATTTTGTAAATCTTTGGGGTATTTATCTTTATCGCGGAATGATAAGTAAAATTGGGTTGGTATTTTAAAATCTTCTTCGTGATCCCAAATATCTTTTCGGAGCTTGTAATTAAATCCAGATTTTTGACGATATGATTTAAGACTGGCCCCACCTAAGCTCAATAGGTAGCTTATTCCAAATTTTTTTATTTTGTCGAGTTCATCGGTATTAACATATGCGTGCAGGAAACCAGGTATTATTTTTAAACTCTTAATTGGTAGTTTCGAGTTTATTAAACAAAGGTCAAAACCATCAGAAATTCTTACTAAATAGTCCTTGAAATCTTGTTGTGAGGTATCTTGATAATTCCATTTGCACCGTAGTAAATTTTTTAAAAAATACCTAATTTGAAATACCCAGTTTCCAGATCTTGTAAAAATAATAGGCTCATCACAATAGTGGGCAATATTGATCATTAGAGGATTAACTCTCCCATTCTTATGCCAGCCTGTATAATTATAAAGTCGATGCATTAGGTATTCAAAATCACTTTTCACATATGTAATTGCTTCTTCTGGAATAGTTTTTGGGTGTGGTTTTAGTTCACAAAAACTGTAATTACCGCTTTTGATAAAATCATTTTGGTAAAAGCTTTTTTGGTTATAATTATCGTGGGTGATTTTTAATCCACGTTTTGTTTGTGGTTCAAAGCGGATCATTTCTTTTTTGTCTAATTTTTCCGGTAAATGTAGGGTGATTGCAAATTTGTTAATTCGTATGAATTCTTCAACGGCCATCCAGGCGCGCCCTAGTTCATCTGTGTTTGCGTATATGTCAATGTTTAGGTTGTGCTTTCCAAGGTTGGGTTGAGTTAAAAAATTGATAAATGGACTTTCATCAATTGTTAATAAACGTTTGATGAAAGTTCCACTCGAGTTACTTGATTTTTTTTGCGGCCAAAGACGTTCTTTATAAAGAGTAGTATTAAACCAAGGGTTTGGGTCTGTATGTTTACGCCAATCATTACTTTGCCATCCATGTTGTAAAAAGTGATCAATAGCTTTAAGTCCGGATTTTTTAACAGCCTTGTTATATTTGCTTAGATAAAATTGCTCATCAAAATATGGTTCAATAACTGCTTTGTGTTGTTCATATTCTTGAGAAAAATTTGCCCATAAAAAATATTTGCATTCTTGTATTTCCTCTTCAAAGATTACTAGGCTTGCAAGCATAGGAATTACAACTGCAAATGGAATTGCGTATTTTTTTATTTTTTTTAATATTAAAGATCTGATTTTCTTCATTATTGGTAAACAGTTAATTCCTTTAATGCTAAAACTATGGTGATTCCTTCACCCAAGGTTATTTCCATAGAATTAATTACGCCAGTGGAAAATAACTCTATGTCGCTTTCATCGTAAGTTGCTGCTGACTCGTAACTTGCTGTTGGGTTTTGTGAATCAAATTCATATATGGCATCTTTCACTCGCCATAATTTTTTAGAAGGCAAAAGGGTGCTATTTTTGAAAGCTTTAGCTTCTTTGCTTGGTATGATTACTGAATTAATGCTTAGAGTTTCACTCTTTTCATAGTTTGGATCAAAAACAATTTGGTCTGATAAAACTCTTTGGTTTTTTTGCATAGTTCCTATAGCTTTAAGAATGTTTTCTAGATGGCCGATTGGAAAATCTAGATGGCGGTTTGTTATAAACCCATCCATTGCCGGTTTTTGAAAGTAAATTATCCATCCACTTTCGTCTGTTCGTTCTGCTTTTCCTTGTAAAATTGATTCTTGAACAGAATCTCGTAGGTACTCGATGTGGAAAAAAAACTCAGTGGGAGATTCACATGTAGCTACATTTTTTTCAATTATTGTTATCGTACCGTCGTTATAATGTACGTATATTTTTAAATTCTGTTTGTAAATCCAGCCTTCTTTTGTTTTTATAAGCTCAATAGTATTATCACCTTCTTCGCTTGTTACCTTACTTATAGTTGGGTCATTTGGTTTTTTTGAAAGATGGATGGCGTAAGTTGCTTTATGTGGCATAAGCTTGAATGATTGAGGCTTATTTGGGTGAACTGGGGCATCTTTGTCTGAAACAAAATTATTAGTTGACGTAGAAGTGTCATTACTATTTGTTGCTAATGTCTCGATAATTGTAAGCTGTTCACTAGAATTAGGATTTTCTCCAAAAGTAAATGTAAAAGAAAGTAAAAAAAACGTGAAAAGCCTGTACACTATATAAAATTCTGTAAAAAATGGTACCACACACTAACAAAATTCCTGTTGTAATTTTAGTTTTTTCTATAATTGTTAGGCTATATTAAATAAATTTCTGGTAACCGTTGTCTTTTAAACACGGTTTGTCTTGACATAAAATTTTTTCTACAATGTGGGCAAGCAAACAGGAATTGTCCTATTTGATTAATAGGCGAGAGAGTCTTATATGAAAATATTTTTAGATACCGCAAATACGGACGAGGTTCGTAAATTTTTAGATGCTGGTTTGATTGACGGTATTACTACTAATCCAACTCTTATTGCTAATTCGGGACGTAATTTATTTGAAGTGATTAGGGAATTGGCAGAAATGGTTAATGGGCCAATTAGTGCTGAAGTTACTGCGACAGATTGGCAAGGAATGGTGGCAGAGGGACGCAAGCTTGCGAAAATTTCAAAACATGTGGTGGTTAAAGTTCCCTTAACTTTTGATGGATTAAAAGCCTGTCACGTTCTTAGTAAAGAAAACACAATGGTAAACGTTACTTTATGCTTTTCTGCAACCCAGGCTTTACTTGCGGCAAAAGCAGGAGCTACTTTTATATCTCCTTTTGTGGGAAGACTTGATGATATAAGTATTTCAGGTATAAAGCTTATTGAAGAAATTTGTAATATTTATGTCCAATATTCATCAATTCATACTCAAGTATTGGTAGCTTCGGTTAGGCACCCTTTACATGTAGTTGAAGCGGCGCAATTGGGCGCAGATGTTGTTACAATTCCCACCAAAGTTTTGGAACAAATGCTTAAGCATCCTTTAACAGATAGAGGGTTGGATAGCTTCTTGCAAGACTGGAAAGCTACTGGTCAATCTATTTTGTAGGTCATATTTTACTGTGCTACCCATCCACCATCTATACTAAGTGCAGTGCCATTAATTTGGTTTGCAGCTTTACTACATAGAAATAGTACGAACTGCCCTACATCTTCTGGGGTGACAAATTGGTTGCTCGGTTGTTTTTCAGCAAGTAGGTTTTCTGTAGCTTGTTCAATACTAATGTTTTGTTCTATAGATTTTTTTTGAATTTGTGATTCAACTAATGGTGTAAGAACCCATCCTGGGCAAACTGCGTTGCAGGTTATACCAATCTTTGCATTTTCTAAGGCTGCAACTTTAGTGAGCCCAACTATGGCATGTTTACTGGCAACATATGCTGATTTATTGGCAGAGGCTACCAGACCATGTGCTGAGGCAATATTAATAATTCTACCCCACTTTTGTTTTTGCATGTGTGGTAACAAATGTCGTGTCAGGTGAAAAGCAGAAGATAAGTTTATAGCAATAATTTGGTCCCATTTTTCAGGCAAAAAATCTTGAATTGGGGATACGTGTTGGATGCCGGCGTTATTAACTAAAATATCAACATTGATTTTAGAGTCTTTCAATTCTTTGCAAAATTGTTCAATTGCTTTTGTGTTGCCCATATCAACTTGGTAATAGCCAATAACCTTACCAAGTTTTTCCAAAGTTTTTATTTCTTTATCTATTTGTGATTGCGTTTCAATGCCATGCAGTACAACTTGATAGCCTTTCTCTAGAAGAACTTTGGCTATACCAAAGCCTATGCCGCTAGATGAGCCAGTAACTAGAGCAGTTTTTTTTGAATCCATTGCTTTATCCTTGTAAATTTGATAGTTTTACAGGTCGGTGTTCCATTTTGTCCATATTTTCCTTTAATAGCAAATATTTATGAAAAATTTTAAAAGTGGGATTCCGTTTGCAATTTGGGTAATTGGTTTTTCAAGCCTTCTAATTAATATTTCTAGCGTTATGGTATTCGGGGTTGCAGCACTATATGTGAAGCAAATTCTGGGGGTTACGACTGGTTTTGTATTGATGCTAGAAGGAATGTTCGAAGCAATAGCTTATGCAATGAAACTATTTTCAGGTGTAATTAGCGATTATTTGAGACGTAGAAAAGTGGTGATGGTTTGGGGATTAGGCCTTTTTGCTTTGGCTAGGCCTGTTATGGCGGTGTTTTCAAGCGTTACCGGAGTGCTTGTTGCACGTTTATTAGATCGCTTTGGTAATGGAATTCAATCAACACCGCGTGACGCTTTAGTGGGAGATTTAGCACCTTTGGGTACTAAGGGTGCGTGCTTTGGTTTAAGGCAGAGTTTAGCAGTTGCAGGTTCTTTTATTGGTGGGTTTGTCGGTATTTGGTGCATGGTTGCAACCAATCAGAATTTTGAGGCTATTTTTCTTTATGCGGCAATTCCTGCAGTTTTGGGATTGTTATTAGTTATATTTTTTGTGAAAGATCCCCATGAGGAAGAAACGAAGGAAAAAGTTGATGTTAATAAAGTAGTGCGCCATCCAATTCATCTTGCTGATTTAAAGAGGTTGGGAAAATCGTATTGGATTTTAATGGGCATTGCTTTAGTTTTTACTACCACAAGGGTTGGTGAGTCTGTATTAGTGCTTCATGCTACTGAAAGCTTCCAGATGGATCAAAATTTTTCCCACGGAATCATTATGCTGTACAACGGTGCTAATTCTTTGTGTTCATATCCGGTTGGTTATCTTTCTGATCGTCTTGGACGTTATGGATTTTTAGGTTTTAGTTTTTTTATTTTAATTTTGGCTGATGCTTTTTTAGGGCTAGCTAGTAGTCTAACTCACATGATGATAGGTGTTGCTTTGTGGGGTGTGCAGATTGGTATAAGCCAAAGCATGTTTTTAAGTTTGATAGCAGATCATGTGCCAGAAGATTTACGTGGTACGGGTATAGGATTTTTCTATTTAATTAGCTCTGTTGCTTTGATTTTTGCTGGGACAATTGGTGGATTCGTTGCTAACTATTATGATCAATTTGCTACTTTTATAACGAGTGGGGTAATTGGTTTTGTTGCTTTGCTATTGTTGGCGGTATTTTGTAAAGATTTAAAACGACCAGATTATGAAAATAATTCAGGCAATTAAATTAGCTCAACAGAGTTTTGTAGATTTAAGTGGTGTGGGTTTTGAAAATTTGTTGCAGTGTGCTGGTGAGCTTAAGAGCTTGGGCTTAGTTTCAACTGCGTGCACTCAGCTAGAAATACAAAATCGGTTTGAATTTTCAGAGATTATTAAATGCCTCGTTGATTTATATACTCCTTATATTTGCCATTTGAAAACTAGCGAACTTGATCAATTTTATGATTGTTTTTCTACCAACATACAGTTAGTGGAACATGCAAAATTAGCTATTCCTCAAGGTAAAATACTGGTTTGTGACGACCAACAATTGTGGCAACACTTACAATATACGGTAATGGGTGATACCTATTTGCCTTACGACTTTGTTGAAAAATTGCATTTGTATTTTGAAAATCCTTGCCAAATAAATACTATGAATATGCTAAATCATCCTTTCTTAAGACAGATTGATGAAGATTTGGCTAAGCAGATTTTGGTTTATGAATATAAAACCAGGAAAAATTCTGAAAAGAATTTTTGGAAAGAATATAAATTTGAAAATGTTTTAGTTAAGCAATTAGTAGATTCGAAATGTTGGCAAGATTTGCCAGATGCTTTGTTACAGCGATTGCCGCTTGAGTATGTATCACTTTTAGATGATTCAATAAATTGGTTTAAATTAGCAGTTAACTTGAAGACTTTTACACCTCAGATTCGTTTGGGGTTGTATAATGCTTTGCAATACAAACCAGACCAAGTCGTGTTTTGTTTAAAGCATAGCCAAATTAGACCTTTGTATAGCCAGTCGCTGTTAAAATCTACTGATTTAAACCAGGCGCTAATTCAGTGGGGTGCAGATTTTTCCCTTAATATTTTAGCTTGTAACAAATCTGGATATTTTGATCATCCATTACTTAAAGAAACTATTAAGTTATCAAAAATTGGTAAGTTGAAATTTCCAAAAACTGTGGCGTTGGCAAATCCTCCGTTGATTAGTCGCCCTAAGGTAATTAGTGCCAGTGGTTTTAATCAATTAATGCAGGATCCGTACGGTTATTATGGGCGCTACATTTTGAAGTTATCACCCCTAGAGCGTGTTGGTGTTAATAGTTTTGCAAAGGAATTTGGTATTGGTGTTCATAAGTTGATAGAAATTTATATAAAGCAAGGTTACCAAGAAGCGCTTGATTTTATGAATACCTTGAATTTAGATAAGCCTAAAATTTTATGGCATGGGCGATTATTAAGAATTATTAGTTGGGTAGATAGGCAGTTTAAGGAATTAAAACCTCTTAAAATTGAATCTGAAAAGTTGTTGGAAATTTCTTTGGTTGGTGGGGTTTTATTAAGAGCTAGAATAGATGCTTCTGTATTTACGGAAAATGGTAATTTGGTGATAAATTTTAAAACAGGTACACCACCAAACAAGAATGAAGTTATTACAGGTTATGCACCCCAATTATTAGTGGAAACATTTCTTTGTCAAAATTTTGATCCTCATATTCAAACACAAGGGGAATTTTGGCAACTACGGGGCACACAACCACTTGGTGTAGTTACTTCTAGCATTTCAATGGCTATGGGATTAATGCAAGAAAATTTAGAAAAAATAGTGACTCATTATTTACTGTCAGCCAGTCCATTTTTAGCTTGCCCGTGGCCCTCAAAAAAGCCAAAATACAACGAATATGTGTACTTGGAACGCTTGAATAATGAATGAATCAAAAATGCCTTCTCATGCCTATTTTGCGTGGGGTGGTATAGCTTTCTTCTTTTTATACCAATATATTTTGCGAGTAGCTCCTGGACTGGTTGAGCCTGAACTTCGCAGCGCATTTTTTATGACAGCAAACGATTTTTCAACGCTTGGTTCCTACTTCATGTTTGTTTATGCCATTGCTCAAATACCATGTGGAGTTTTGATTGATCGCTTGGGTGTGAAAAGAGTTGTATTAACAAGTATTATTTTATGTTTAATAGGCAATGGCATGTTAATTGTGGGCAACAGCCTTTGGGAAGCTCAGATTAGCCGAATGTTTATGGGGCTGGGTTCTGCTTGTGCTTATGTCGGTTGCTTAAAGGTGGCCGCGGATAGTTTTCCAAGTTCAACACGTGGATTTTTTATGGGTGCAGCGCTTACGATTGGTTTATTTGGTCCGTTGATAGCTGCCAAACCGTTGGTTCACCTTATTGAGGCTGAAAATTGGCAATACGCCTTTAAAGTGCTTTCTGCTGTCGGTGTAATTCTATGGTTTTGCCTAGTGATTGTCATGCCAAAAGAGGACGTAAACAGAGGCGCAACATTAAAGTGGTCTGAAATTACCCAAAGCATTGCGATGGTTTTTAAGACTCGTCCGGTATTGGCATATGCTATTATGACCACATGTTTTTATTCACCACTGTCTGTGATTGCTGATCTTTGGGGGGTGTCTTTTTTAGTTAATCATTTCCATTTACCACGTGTAAATGCCGCTAATGTAACGATGCAGATTTATGTTGGAGCAGCGGTTAGCGGTTTGATTGTTCCATGGTTGTGTGAAAAGTATAAATCTTATAATAAGGCAATCCTATTTAGTGCTTTGGGCATGGTGATTTGTTTGTTGACTATGCTTTACGGTGGTGCTTTATCAATTTTTTTACTGATCATTGTGTTAATTTCGATGGGTATATTTAGTAGCTCTGAAATATTATGCTTTAGTGCGGCATCGCACTATACAACTGCAGAGACATCTGGGACTGTGCTTGGGGTAATTAATACATTTAGCGTAATTGGAAGTGCTGGAATTATGCAGCTAGTTGGTTTTTTACTTGACTGTAAATGGTGTGGTGGATTAGATGAAGATGGACTACGTCAATATGGTAGTAGTGAATATATTTTTGCCTTGTCTTCGGTGTTGATTTTTGTGTGCACATTAAGTTTCGTAGCCCTTTTCATTTATAGGCAAGGTAAAAAACTTAATCAAAATGAGATTGCTTAATAGGGCCATATTAAAATGTTGCTTTTAAAATGTTTAACGACATGACAGGTTTTTGTAAAAAATATAACTATTCAATTTTATTCACAGTTTTTGGTTTATACGTTGCTGGTTTGCCATTGGCGAGTGCACGTTGGTACCTCACATACCTGATTGGTTTGGTTTTAGTATGGACATTACCGTCCAACAAACGTTACCAGTTTTTTGGTTACGCAGTGCTCGCGATTGGGGTTTTTTCTAAAGCATATGTTAACTACATATCGCCCGTGATTGAGGTTAAGACTATACCAATTGCCATGTACAATGGTGCAATCATTCAACAACATGAAGATTTTCCGAATGACTTAGGAGAAATGCTTCACGAAAAATTTTCTGACCAGATTGATATACTTTTAAAAAATCCAAAAGCTGAAAAACCAGAAATTTCTAAGGCTTATTCCAGGCTTCCTGCGCAATGTTTTTTATATGACTTTAAGATTGGTCAAAGATTTTTGGATAGCTCTTATGTTTGGGGGCTTCCTGTTAATGTGCAAAATGCTTTTGTTTCAGTTCCAGTGGTTTTGTCAATTAAGGTAGAGAAGGCGGATCGTGGAATTATCTGGATAAGTGATTGGTCGGAAGGCATCTTTTTTGAACAAAAAAAGGGCGAAGATATAAAGCTTCATACTGGTAACAAAGATGGAGTTACCCTAAAAGATCATGTTGGTAGTACTTTTTTCTTTCCTTTTATTCATTCGCCTAAACTAAATTGGATTTATATAGAGCTTGCTCCACTAGCTGTGTATATTCCCCTATTACTTCTTCTTGCCGCAATTTTTTTGGTAAACGTACGTGAGATATCTGTAAAATTCTTAGAGCACATTATTTGTCTGGGCGTTTCATTTGTCACAATTTGCCAGACAGACCTTTCATTTATACGAATTAGCCATAACGACGTGACTGGAAATTGGCCAAATTGCAGTTTTCCTTATAATGATTTGCACAGCATGGCTAATTGGATTTTTGGAGGTATTTGGGATAGCAATGCCGGTCAATCTTCACTCTGGTTTGTTGTAAATAAACTATTTTATAGCATTAGTTGTTTTGGGTATTTGTTACCAATACTATGTTTTTGGGCGAGTGCGTGGTGTTTACTGCGCATTTTAAGAGAGTTTTTTAAAGAACCACATACATATATTATTTGGGGTATATTGCTGACAACTCCTTGGCTTGGAAGAAGAGGAATGGGGTTACATGCTTACCATTCTTGGTATATTTTATACGATTCTTTGATACTGGGGATGCCTTTATTTTTATTTGGATTTTTAGGTTACTTACGTAATTTTAAAGTCATGCATGGTTTAGCATGGGTTGCGGCATGTTTGTGTAATCAAGTTGTATTTGCAGGAGTTAGCTGCTTATTGTTACATAAACATCTTGGGCGCCAGCGTTTTATTTATTTGGGGTTGAGCATAGGCTTATTTGGTTTGGCGAACATGAACCATTTGAAAAATATTTTGTCCATGCCTATGCATATTAACGAAATAACAAATTTAGTGAAAATAGCATACAATCCATA
This sequence comes from Pseudomonadota bacterium, assembly GCA_026400695.1. Lineage (GTDB taxonomy): Bacteria > Pseudomonadota > Alphaproteobacteria > Paracaedibacterales > CAITNM01 > CAITNM01. The sequence continues at coordinate 4,948 of JAPLON010000042.1, read as the reverse complement.
CTTTGTGATTTTTGGTTTAATTCCAAATATTTATTTCACTTTTAACAAAAATATTGATTTGAGGCGTTTTGCAAGAGCTGCGCTAGTTATGCACGGTGGATTTTTGGTGAGTTCCTCAGTTCCTCAGGAGGCCTATCTTGCATGTACCTTAAGTATTATTTGCGGGTTTGTTTACGCTGTTTCGCTAATTAGCAAATTTCAGACGGATTAATTATTTATTAAGTACAACCGGTTTATATTAGTGATTAAGAGTAGGCCATTCTTCAGATTTAACCTTATGGAGTCCGTTCGTAAAACCTTTAGCGGATGCCAGTGGGATGGTTGTATCTGTTGCGTAGGTTGGGCCGAGTGTGGGCCGCCCTCCCTATATAGGGTGGGGGTGGGGGAGGAATACCCTTATCACACAAAAGTTAATAATCTGCTAAAATCAGCAAATATTTTTTGTGATCATGGCTAATTTATCAATTAACAATTTGCAGCAAAAAGCAAGTAATCCCAAAGTTAGTTGTTGGGTGAATGCCTCTGCTGGGTCTGGAAAAACTAAAGTTTTAATTGATCGTATTATTCGCCTACTTTTACACGATGCTAATCCTGAACGTATTTTATGCCTTACCTTTTCAAGAGCTGCGGCATTTGAAATGCAACAGCGTTTACAAAAAAGAATTGCTGGTTTTGCTAAACTTTCAAAAGACGAAATTGCTAAACAGTTGGTGGAATTAGGTGAGGTTCCAAATGAACAAAATATTTCACAAACGATTTCTCTAAACGAAGTTATTCAAAGGCAACCTGTAGTAATTCAAACAGTGCATAGTTTTTGTCAAACTTTATTACAACGACAATTTAGTGGTGACATCTTAAAAACATCTCCGCGAGTTATGGAAAATTTTGAGGAGTCTACCTATCTGCATCAGGCTTTTCAAGATTTATTGAAAAATTCCAAGGCAATTCCTTTTATTGAGGAATTCTTGAATTTTCATAGTGATGGGGTTTTGTTTGATTATTTAAGCAATGCTAGGCACACGGTTAACAATTATGACTTTAATGATATTCAAGATCGTTTATATGTATTGTTTGATATTGCTGGTTGTCCAGAATTTCCAAAAGTTGATGACACCCTCAGAAAGTATTTAACAGGACTTTTTAATATTGTTACTGATGGAACTGTGGAAATAGACCATGAATTTACACAAATTTTCCTTACTCAAAAAGGAACTGTGCGCAGTAAAATTTTAACTAAGAATTTGCAAAATCAATATCCTGAAGCAGAGTTAATTTTAAAAATTTACGGGGAAGATTTAGCTAATTATTATTCTAAAAAAAGGCGATTTGACCATTTGCAAAAATCGCTACATTTTTGGCAATTACAACAATTTTTTCGTGATCATTATAAAACCATTAAGCAGAAAAATAATCTTTGGGATTTTCATGATCTTATAGAATTCACTTTGCAAGCTTTGCGCTTTGATGTTTTTGACCAGGTGTTGCTTGATCTGAACTATAGAATTGATCACATGTTAGTAGATGAGGCGCAAGATACAAGCGTTGCCCAATGGCAAGTGATTGAGCATTTAGTAAATGGATTATTTGATCAGCATAATAGTAAACGTAGCCTATTTGTGGTTGGTGATGAGAAGCAGTCTATCTATAGTTTTCAAGGGGCTGATATTAATATGTATGCACAAATGCATCAACAATTTAAGGAAATTTGCCAACCATGGGATGATGTGCATCTGACTACCAATTTTCGTAGTGCTAAAAATATTTTAAAGTTGGTCGATCAAGTTTTTGCCAAGAATTCCTCTGGCCTAAGCCAAAATGTTGTATCACATATTCCTTGGTATGATTTTGCAGGTAGCATTGAAGTTTTGCCACTTGTTAAGGTAGAAAAACTTGTTACTGATGCTTGGCCAATTTTTGAAAATGCGGCTGAGTCAGATGAAGAATCAGAAGAACAAGTACTTTGCACGCAAGTTATAGATCATTTGCAACACCTCATTTCTAATGGGTTGTATCTTGAATGCGAAAAACGTAACGCAAGTTGGAACGATGTTATGATCCTAATGCGTAAGCGTGGCAACTTTATGAGCAAACTTACATCCATTTGCGATAAACGTGGAATCACTTACACAGCGCAGGAGCCAAAGAATTTAATGAATTCCTTGGTCGTGCAAGACTTGCTAAGTATAGTTGAATTTCTTTTAATGCCTTATAACGATTTGAATTTGGCTGGCTTATTAAAAAGTCCATGGATGCAGGCAGTATGTGCAATTGATGAGGATGCTCTATTTGATCTTTGTCATAATAGAAGTGGCGATTTATGGGCTCAAGTACAGGAAAAATATTCTAGTACTGCAGGTTTGCTTAATCAGTTGTTACAGGTTATTCCGTCTTCTGCATATGGCTATTTCCAAATAGCTTATGAAGCCCTTAACGTTCAAGATGAAACGCTTTTTGCTTTTATGGACGAAGTTTTTAAACGTTTCAATTTGCTTAATTTGGGTATTAGGGATCTGGTGAATCACCTTTATGATTTCCCTCCATTTTATGTTTCAGAGTTATCTTCTTCAGGTATGGATGAGCAAGGAATACGAATTTCTACAGTACATGGAGCTAAAGGTCTTGAGTCGCCAATTGTGGTGATTCTTGATAATGGTGACGAACCTAATCTTAAACAAGATATTGTTTTGTATGATCCAGTTGCCAAGTTTTGGTTTTTAAAACCTCCGCAATCTGCTGATACGGTGCTAACTTCTGCTTTGAAAAATCATTACCAACAGGCCATAGAACACGAACATAATCGTTTGTTTTATGTTGGGTTAACGCGTGCTAAGGAACACCTGATTGTTGCTGGTTTAGATCATGAAGCACATGCAAGCTCTTGGTATTGGCCAGTTAAAAGTCGCGAAAGCAAGAATTAAAAAAATAATATTGCGCAAACTTCATAAAAGTGCTAGCTTGTCTGCTAATGTAAAGATAAAAGGAACTATATTATGAGAAAACACTTATTATTCGCACTACTGATTGTCATGCCAATAGCAACATGTGCCTCTGTAGAACTTGATTGTCAAGCTGGATAATTTTCTGCACATGGAGATGAAGCTTCTCTACCACCTGTTTATCATGAAATGATTGGTGTTCTGGATGCTTTTGAAGCTAAAGAGCGAGATATGTTGGCCTTTACTGATGAGGTACAAGCCAAAATCGAACAAGGAAAACAACCAGTAGAGATCAATCCATTTTTTGAAAGTATGTCGCTTGAAGGAACAAGTGAGTGGTGTAACATTACCAAGAAATATACCTTAAGAAACCTGGAAAGCATAAGATTAGATAGAATAAGGGCTCGCGAAGCTCTTATCTCGAAAGATGGGATTCTGATCTTTTTTGAGGAAGAATTTGCATCTTATTTAGGGTACCTCCAATCAAGAGAAGATGGTTTACGAGAAATAGTTGATCAAAATGAGGTAAAGGGCTGTTGTTTTATATCAACAATACCAGGATCTAAGCTTTCAAATTTCAATATGTTTATTAGGCAAGGAACTATAGATCGCTTTCACTTTTTAAGTTTAATGCTAAAAGCTTTATATACGCATGCGGAAAAACGAGGTTTATCATGGAATGCAAAAACATTTCTAAAATCAACACCTGGTTTAAAAAATTTTTTTGATGGCAAAACTTCCGGTGATTTTGATCTAAATCTTGACTTATTGGTATTGAAGAATTTTAGATCATATAAAAAGGAAGTAGAAAAAAAAGAAATTGATGATCAGCTTAGAAGATCAGGCTGCCTTGGAATGGCAGTGCATGCTTCTTTAGATCCAATGGGAAGGGTGGTTGGAATTCCACATGGTCTTGATATGAAAACAAGACTTCAGATTATACTGCAGCTAAAACAATAGCAAAGTACCAAAAAAGAAAAAGAAGAAGAATAGGAATAAGAAAAAAAAGCCTGTGGCAGCTGCCGCTGGAGTAGCAGCAGGTGAAGCAACAAGTGCGCCCGATCGCTTGGTTGAGGAAGAAGACGAGGAGGAAGCAGCAATGGTAATGGTAGAAAATCATACTTCTGCATCTGCAGCTGGATCAGAAGGTGCGCCTTACCAAGAGCCTGTTGAGGAAGAGAAAGAAGATGCTGTTGTGGTGGATCATCCTGCATCAGCTGCATCTATCGTCTTGTCAGCAACTGGTGCAAGTAAGAATACAGCAGCAAGTGCTCACAGTACATCATATCGTGAATCTATTTTGCGTGGGAGAGCGAGAGACTATTTTGATAGTTTTTGGGACCCTTACTCAACAGGTGCAGGTTTGAATTTTGATAAGGAATTTGTACCGCTTTTTGAACAACTAGGTGGACGAATTGAATTTTCAAAAAGTAGCCACTGCACCTTATATTACAAGTATTTCAAACCAGAAGGCGCCTGGAGGCCACATCCTAAACCTGAGTTAGGTCATAGAACAATGTTAATTTTTAGGCGTTATTTTACAAAATGGAGATTAACTCCTGATGATATAGCATAATAATAGTTGCTTATGAGTGGTTTACAGCAAAAGCACGTGAATCACTCATGATGCGCTATATGTTAAACCATTAATTCAGGTTTAACATATTTGCTGAATTCTTCACGGTTCAGCAAACCTAATGCTTCAGCTGCATCGGCTAAACTTATGTCATCGTTTAGTGCTTTTTTAGCAACTTTAGCGGCATTGTCATAGCCAATAATTGGGTTTAGGGCGGTAACTAGCATTAAGGATTTTTCTAAGTTTTCTTCTAATTGTTTTTGGTTAACCTGAATGCCTTCAATGCAATTAACCTGAAAACTTTCACAAGCGCTAGCTAGTAAGTTAATTGATTCAAGTAAGTTATGAATAATAACCGGTTTAAATACATTTAGTTGAAAGTGGCCTTGTGAGCCTGCAATAGTAATCGCAGTATGGTTGCCAATAACCTGGCAGC
>JAPLON010000079.1 GCA_026400695.1 Pseudomonadota bacterium | reverse complement strand
CAGGCATAGTTAGTAAAGATGCAATAATGCCGCCAATTGAGGTTCCAACTACACCATCAAATAATTCAATAATTGATTTTTTAGTAGCTCTTTCAATTTCAGCGATAATTTGTAATTGCATTAGGCCACGAATGCCACCGCCGTCGAGTGAGAGTAACCAACGAGATTGTGATTTATGTGTTTTAGGGCTTGGAAAAGTGAAGCTTTCCGGTGAATTCCTACAAGATGAGCCACGTCTTAATAGCGCTTCTATTGGTATGCTAATAATCGACAGTGTACTTATATTTATTGTTTCAGGTAGAACTGTAGTGCGAGGGAGCATTAATTTTGGTACCCCTACCTCTAAAGCTTCTAAATCGTCAAATGGTTGACTTATGGGCATAGAGCTGTTTTTGCTAGAGGCGAAAGTACTGGTTATTAACAATAGACTGCAAATAATTATAAAAAATGATTTTAATAACATAATGATTATCCTCCTTTTATATCCCAGTACAAAAGGTAGGGCTAAATATTAATAAATGGTTAATAAATAGATATAACAAATATTTATTAATATAATGTTAATATTGTATGTGTAGAAAAAATAATTGAGTGACGGCCTTTGCTTTTGGTTTGCCGGGGTTTTTGATATTTGTGCATGTATTCGTACAAATCATGACTGACGATTGAAAATCGCAATAGTTGCCGGCAATGCACATAAAAGCTATTGTGAGAAACATTTTTTTAGAAGATTTAGGAATTAAGAGATTAAGTTAATAAATTTTTAACTATTTCTTTTCTAACCTATGTATATAGACCACTAAAGAATCACATTATGCGTACTCATATTTCAGAAAAAGAACGTCAAACAAGACTTGAATTAACTGCAGCTTATCACTTAGCTGGGAAATTTGGCTGGACAGATTTAATTTACACTCATTTTACAGCTCGTATTCCTGATCAAGAGGATTGCTTTTTAATTAATCCATTTGGTCTGCATTTTCATGAAGTAACCCCTGATAATTTGATTAAGGTTGATTACGATGGAAATATCTTAAGTGATACTGCTTATGAAATTAATCCTGCTGGTTCGGTAATTCATGGGGCGACTCATGCAGCTAGACCTGATGTTGCTTGTGTTTTGCACTTGCACACTGCCAATGGTGTGGCGGTTAGCTCTGTGCGTGATGGCCTTTTGCCAATTTCTCAACATGCCCTGCACCTATATGGTGATATTGCCTATCATGATTACGAGGGCATTGCGATGCGTGAAGAAGAAAAGGTCACGATAGTGCGTGATTTGGGTATGAAAAAAGTTATGCTTTTGCGTAACCATGGTACTTTGATTGCTGGCGCTACAGTTCCAGAGGCTTTTATGCTAGCCTATATGCTTGAAAAAGCTGCAGAAATGCAAATAAAGACCCTTGCCCAAGGTATGCCAATATGTGTTGTGCCAACAGAAGTTTGTGAAAGGGCATATGAGCAAGCGCTGTCTAAACGCGAAAAGCACCTTAAATTGGAATGGTTGGCGCTGCTGCGTTTATTAGACACACCATATGTAAGGCCACTTTTGAATGCTGCCTAGAAATCTAAAATTGTTTCTAATGTTAGGGAAAATTTAACAATAAGATGCTAATCTTACTATTGTAAAACTTTAATTTTATTATAGGAGATTAATCATGAAAAATTTAATTCTTACATTGGTGCTTGGTGCATCTTTTGGTGTTGGCGGAGCATTTGCAGCAACAAGTACACTACCAAGTACACCATCACCAACTAATTCTGTAAAAGCAAAAAAGTTACTAGAAGGTACAGATGAGGCTGGTCTTGTAGCGACCGATTCAGAAAAAGCTCAAGCATTAATAGGAGCCCCCAGCAAAATAGAAAAAGTACTAGGGGCTGGTGCAGCAGTTGGAGCAAAAGAAGAAGAAAACAGAAGAAGAAGAGACGCAAGGCTTAAAGTTGCAAAGGCAAAGCTTGAGGTTGCACAGCTTGAGGCGTCTGAATTTGAGCAAAATGGGCAAAATGCTGCTGAAGCAGGGTAAATACCTTCAAGTTAATAAACTTTTTGCCCCAGTATTCTCTGGGGCATACTTGGTAAAACGTACGTATTATTAATAGTTATTTTTGCGCGTTACAATAACGTAAAAATTTTGGGGCTGACACCTAATAATATTCTTTAAGGACCAACTTAAGGTCCTTAAGGAGCTCTCTAGGTGATCCCATATTAAAGCGCCACTCACACTCTTTCAAGAAGAGATTGAAGTTGTTTTTAGGCACACCATTGTATT
>JAPLON010000115.1 GCA_026400695.1 Pseudomonadota bacterium | reverse complement strand
TGCTTTGCAAAAAGCATGGACGCCCTTTATGGGTACGAGACTAAGCCTACCTAAACTAAACCTACCGCTTCCACATTCACGATGCTTTTAAAACGAGACGAAACGAAAAAATAAAACTGGATCGCTTCACCTACTGTGCAGGTTCGCGAAGACGGCTTCTCGTCATGAACTAGTTGTTATAATTACATTGTAGCCAAGTTAAACCGTAGCATACCAAAGACCGTCACTGCGAGGAGCCTAGCGACGTGGCAGTCCAGTTAAACTAATCAATATGAAATTATATACCTCTCACCTCAAGTTTTGGGTGCGTCGAACTGCAAGATCTGCGGTGCTCATGTACAAGCGTACATTCCGCTCCTTGACTTTTGTTCTCCTGCTCAACTCTTGAAGTCTTTCGGGTATACCATTTCCCTAAAATATGATTTTTAATCTGGTTCCGCCTCAGGCTTTACGGTGCGCATAAGTTCAGCCACCACATCTGGTACGCCGACCCTTGAAACACCAGAAATAGCATAAACTTTTTTGCCTGCAGCTTTTTCAAGCTCTCTGCATTTTTGTTTTATAGTTTCTTGGTCAAGGGCATCTATTTTATTAAGTGCTAGTATCTCGGGTTTATCTACTAAATCTTTTAAATATAATTCAAGCTCGCGACGGATTGTTTTGTAGGCTTGGATAAAGTCATCTTGGGTAGCATCAATTAGGTGCAGTAATGCCCCACAGCGTTCTACGTGACCTAAAAATCGATGTCCAAGTCCTTGACCTAGGTGGGCATTTTCAATTAGCCCTGGAAGGTCTGCAATTACAAATTCTTTTTCAAAAGCGTAGACTACACCAAGTTGGGGATGCAGAGTTGTGAAAGGATAGTCAGCAATTTTTGGGTGTGCTCTTGATACGGCTGACAAAAAAGTGGATTTTCCTGCGTTAGGTAAGCCTATTAGCCCTACGTCAGCAATTAACTTTAAGTTTAACCAAATCCATTTTTCTCCACCTGGCCAACCGGGATCAGCCCTTCTTGGGGTTTGATTGACTGAAGTTTTGAAATGAGTATTTCCAAAGCCTCCATCGCCGCCACGTAATAGACAAACTCGCATTTTTGGTTTGTCCATGTCTACAATTAGCGTTTCTTTGTCTTCTTCAAATATTTGGGTGCCAACAGGAACTTTCATAATGATATCCGGAGCATCTGAACCGGTACGATTACGCCCAGATCCGTTTCCACCTTTTTGAGATTTAAAATGTTGTTGGTATCGGTAATCTATTAGGGTATTAAGGTTGTCAGCTGCTTCTACCCAGACGCTGCCTCCGGAACCGCCGTTGCCTCCATCTGGACCGCCGTATTCGATGAATTTCTCGCGTCTAAAGCCTACGCATCCATTGCCGCCATCGCCTGACTTAATGAATATTTTTGCTTCATCAAGAAATTTCATAAATCACCTATAAAAAAAGCGCTCCGAGTGTTTCGAAGCGCCAAGAATAACATATTGTAAACTATGCAGCTGGTACAACTGAAACAAAGGAACGATTTGCTCGTCCTTTTGAAAATTCAACTACGCCTTCAATTGTAGCAAACAAAGTATGATCTTTGCCCATGCCTACATTTTTTCCTGCATGAAACTTAGTGCCGCGCTGACGTACTAAAATGTTTCCTGACAGTACTACCTGTCCACCATAACGTTTCACACCGAGTCTCTTACTCTCGGAGTCCCGACCGTTACGTGAACTACCACCAGCTTTTTTCGTTGCCATTGATAAATCTCCTCTTTAGCTTGCAATAATTTTTGTAATACGAACTACCGTTAGGTGTTGGCGATGCCCAGCTTTGCGACGGTAATTCTGACGACGTTTCTTTTTGAAAATAATTACTTTGCGATCACGCATTTGTTTTAGAACTTCCGCTTCAACAGTCGCACCAGAAACAAGCGGAGCTCCTACAGTTGCTTTTGCTTTATCGCCAACCATGAGCACATGATCAAAAATAATTTTTTCACCTTCAATAGATTCTAGCTTTTCTATTTTTATGATGTTGTTTTCTTCTACACGGTACTGCTTACCGCCGGTTTTGATCACTGCAAACATAGCATCTCTCTAAATTTATTATGAATTATATTTATGACCATGCATATTATGTGCATAGCACTTAGAAATATCTATCTCAATTTGATGTCTGGTGTCAAGATTTTTATGAAAATCTACAAGGGTAAAATATATAATGGCAAATTAAAGTGAACTAATTGTTGTTTTTTTGGAGAACTTGAAGTGCCTGAAATTTTGATTTTTTAAGGGTTTGTTTACTTTTGTAGTGTAATAATTAAAAAGATCGGGAAAATTTAACTGGTTTTGGTAAAAATTTGTTGTAGGTAGGTTTTAAATAAAACCGTCACGAAAATGCCACAGCGACAAATGAAAAATTAATCATTAATTTTAATTAAGTTAGTTTGATGCTAGGATTCATGTATATTTTCACCATAGGGTGCAGTCTGTAATGGCTGTGAAATTTAACTTGGAGTTATTAGGGTTATGAATAATATATTGAAATTATTAATGGTTGGACTTTTGGCATCGGCTGCGTACTGCGGTCCTAGCAGTGGTGGCTCAAGCAAAGCTAGCGATGCTACGGAAGCTAAGGCAGATAGCAATAAGTCAGATAAGAAGGATGGAAAATCTTCTGATGCTGCTAGTGATGATGCAGATGCTGGTAAGGGTGGATCATCTGGCAAAAATAAAGGCGGCAAATCTTCTTCTGATGATGCAAATGATGATGCAGATGCTGGTAAGTCAAGTAAGAAGGGCAAAAAATCTTCTTCTGGTGATTCAGATGGCGGTTCTGATGCGGATAGCAAAGATGGATCAAAAGATGATTCATCAGCTAAATCTAAGAAGAGTAAAGATTCTGGAGATAGTGAAAAAGATTCTGGTAAATCTGCAGATCACAAAGATGCAGCACAAGGTGATGATGCACACAAGGCTGCAGCAAAAGATAAAGCTCACAAAGATGCTCCAGCTGCTCACGCTTCTGCTGGCCACTCTGGTGCTGCTGCTCACCATATGTCTGCGGCTCAATCTGCGCAAATCAAAAGAGCTAACGAGATAACAGCTGCTTTGAATGCTAAGCAATCTCCATGTACTGCAGCATCTTGCTGTGATCTTGTAAGTAGTGCTCCAGCTGCAGCTGCTAAGGCTCCTGCTGCTGCAACGCCTGCTGCAACAGATGCAACTTGTAAAGCTGCTGAGATGGCTAAGAAATAGATTTACTTTTAGTATTTCAGGAGGGGGGCTTTTGCCCCCTTTTTTATTTATGCACTTTTTACAAAAATACGTTACAGAACATTTGGGGTGGCGACCAAACGAGTTCAAACAAGCTTATTTAGAATTGCAAGCTGGCTACAGGTCTAGACAGAGAATTGGTTATGCAGATAATGCACAAATTCAATCATATGTTTTTACCAGGTTTCCAGCTACCTATAGCGTTTGCCTAAAAATTTTTGAAAATTACTTTGCTGATTTGCCAATTACTTCGATTTTAGATTGGGGGTGCGGTATTGGTACAGCTTCGTTAGCGCTAAGTCAGATTCAAAAGCTTGAATACTTTTTGATAGAGCAGGACAATCAAGCAGAGGCTTATGCAGAGCAATTTTTAAAATACTTTTTTCCTGAAAATTCTGTGCATCTAACAACTCCGAGTAAAGTTGATCTAGCAGTATTTAGCTATTCTTTGGGTGAGGTAAAAACATGGCAAACAGTTTTGGATGAAATTTGGCCAAAGACAAATTACTTGCTAATTATTGAGCCTGGTACATCTATGCATTTTGATAGTCTCTTGCAAATGCGCGATTACATGTTATCAAAAGGGGCATATATTTGGGGGCCATGTTGTCACCAAAAAATTTGTCCATTAGCAAAAGATGATTGGTGTCATTTTTCTGTGAACGTGCAGCGTAGTAAGGAACATCGCATGTTGAAAAATGCAGAACGAAGCTTTGAACAAGAAGCATATAGTTATGTATTATTTGCTAAGGATCCAAAAATTGCAGATTTTGGAAGAATAATTTCTCCTCCAAGGATACATGGTGGGCACATGGATGTGAAAATTTGTAGTAGTAGTGGGGATATTATTAAAAAAACTGTTGGTCGTAGCGCCAAAGGTTATAAGCAGCTTAAAAAAAGCCAATGGGGCGAAAGTGTTAATGATGAGATAGGTAATTTTCTCTTAAAATAGTTTGTTTGGAAAAATTTGCTGATTTATTAACGAATTGTTTATTTCTTAAAGCCTAACCTGTAAGTAGGTGGATGATTGGTACTGGATGATGGTGTTGCAAATAATTGGTTCGTTAGACAATATTGATGAATCGGTTACCTTGCATGATGCACAAAAATTACTAGATGGTTTAAACGAGGATTGTAAGAAACTTTTAAAAAATATTATTCCTGCGCAGATTACTGTGTTTTGTATTCAGCGGGTTTTACAAAATTTAGTCAGTGAAAAAGTTTCTATTAACGATTTTCCAACTATTATTAAAGGTGTTGTTGAAGCGTTTGACTTTTCTAGAAATATTTTAACAATTACTGAACATGTGCGTTTGAGATTAAGTAGACAGATAACTTTTAAAAATATTGATCCTAGCGGAATGCTGAACATAGTAACATTAAGTGCATATTGGGAACGCGTTATTAGCAATTCCATAATTAGTGATGGTGATTTGCAACAAATAGCGCTACCACCAAGTTTGATTGAAAACTTTATTTTTTGTTTTAATGAAACCTATGATCGCGTAGCAACAATGGGTGAAATGCCAATTTTAGTAACTACGGCATATGTGCGTTTATTTGTTCGTTTAATGTTGGAAAAAGTGAAACCCGCAGTTGTGATTATGTCGCAGAATGAAGTTCACCCAAAGGTTAAAATAAGGTCGTTAGGTTGTGTGGAATAATTTAATTGCAATTGTAGGTGAAAATTTTATTTATTAATATACTTATGAGACTATAAGTAATGATTGATCATGTGCCACAAAATAGGAAAAACACAAATTTTATTAAGGGCACTCTTGCGTTTGTTGTGTTTTTTTTACTTGAAACCGCTAGATATGCAGTGGATATGGCTTTAGTTGATGATCAAAATGCAGATAGAGGCGATTTAACAGCAGCTCTTTTAGCTTCAGAATATTTGGATTCGGTTAAGGGTGCTCCACGTGTTGAGAATCCTTTTGCTATGGGGAGGGAAGAAAGAGTAGTTGTTGCTGGAGCAGGTGGTTTTATTGGTAGTGCTCTTGTTCGATCTCTTTCTTGTCGAGGCTTTCAAAATATACGTGCGGTAGACATTAACCCATTAGGAAAATGGCATCAAATTATTCGTAGTGACCTATTTTCCAACGTTGAAAATTTGGTGTTGGACCTTCAAGAAAAAGAAGCCTGCGATCGTGCATGTAAGGATGCTGTTTATGTTTTTAATTTGGCAGGTAGGGATGTTGGGGAGAGTATGTTATCGGCTTTAATTAACAACAATATGCTTATGGCTGCGCGTGCTAATAATGTTAAGAGATTTTTATTTTCTCCTTCTGCTGGTTTGTGTGATCTTGCTGAGGAGCAAGCTTGTGCGGAATCAACAACATCAGCAATTTTAAAGGAATGTGATGATTACCTTGCTATACCTGAAAATGGTTGCGAACTAGATATGCGCATAGTGCACTTTTATGAAGTGTATGGTCCGTATTGTTCTTATGATGATGGTAGGGAAGAAACTCCAGCAGCAATTTGCCTTAAGGTGGTTGATGCACGGCTTTCTGGCTTAAACTCAATAGAGGTGAGTGAAGATGGCAGCCAAACCGGAAGTTTTATGTTTATTGATGATTGCTTGGAAGGCTTAATCGCAGTCATGGAAAGCGGTATTAAGGAACCTGTAGATTTGGGAAGTTCTGGGTTTGTTTCAATTAATAGGCTTGTAGATTTAGTGGAGGAAATAGGAGAAGTAAAGTTAAAGCGTTTCCATAAAGTTAGCGTATCTAATGGAATGAAGCAAAAAAATAGTGCTGACTCATTGATTAGAAAAAGGTTGGGCTGGGGGCCTAGCACAAGTTTATATGACGGTTTAGTAAAAACTTATGAATGGATTAAATGGAAAAGGTTTGTAAAGTTTCTCTAAATAAATATTGGTGCATATAGGTCTTCCTCTGGGGAAATTATTATACTTTCGATTTCTTCTGTGGTTGGCTGACGATCTACAAACTCAATTTTTGGTGCATTAAGGATTTTGGCAATGGGAGTTTGTTCAGAGCCTTCTCCCATTAAAAAGACTGCTGAAGTTGCCAAGCTATCGAGAATATTAATTTGGGTTACGCGTAGTGGGTGGCCATACAGATCTGGTTTGCCAATGTATGAATGTAGGGGATAAAAACCACACCACCCAAGGGCTATTCCGGTTACACCTCTGCGCATTGGTGTAGTATGACTGTCAGTAATTAAAATCCCCAGATTTTTTAATTGATGCTTATTTCTTAAATAATTCCAAATAGATTTGGCCACCGCTTGAACATTTTCTGGGTATAAAATATAAACGTTATCCCCATTTGATTCATCAATTCCTGCGGATGGAATTAAGATGTTATTTTTAATAGTAAGATGAATGCCATAAATATTATTAGACTTAATTACTAAATCAGCCTCTTGTTGAATTAGTTCTTCTTTGGTAATTGAATCTTTTTTAACAGTCCTGCCTTGGCAGATGGAAATTATTTTAGAGGTAATTACTAAAATAGTTTGTTCATTGATGTTTTTTACGTATGTATCAATGATTTTTTCTAAATTTTCACCGCATTCAATGCGGTGAGTTTTAATTGCTTCAACAAGCATGGTTTTCCATTCCGCTTAAAAAATTCCACAAAAGCTTTGCCCCGGCTAATGCTCCTGCTTTAGCTTTTTGTTTAGAATCTTCGTCTAATTTTTCAATTAAATTGGCACATTCTTCTGAATGCCATTCGTCAGCTTTCATGTGCACTGTAAAAAACTGTAATGACTTATCGTCAGTTACGCCATAGTGGGCTTTTAATCCATCTATTTTAGATTTTGATACCTCAGGAGTTTGTCTCTCATATGCATAAAGCGCACCTAAGCCTGTAGCAAAATCTGATTTTACCAAATTGTAATAACCATCCACTAATTCATTGGTTTCTTTAAGTTCGGCTTTTTCTTCAATTTTTGATGCCTCGACTCCAAGTCCTTTAGCGAATTGCTTCCATAATTCAGGGTGATTTTCTGGCCCCTGTTCTTCTTCAATTAAATTTCCAAGAAGTACTTGTCTAGTTTGAAGGTCATCGCATTGAAAGTGAATGCCACTTACATACCTTGGGAATGCGGCCACGTGCTGGTAATATTCTTTTGCATAAGTTTGTAAAGTTTCACGACTTAAATCTCCGCTGTTCCAAGATTTATAAAATGGGTGATTTAGTAAATTCCAGCTATCTAATTCTGCGTTAAGTGTTTTAATAAATGTCATTTTCCGATCTCCTGAGGGTTGGTTAATTTATAAATCGTATAGTCCTTTGTTTGGGTAAGCAATATTTGTTGCCATTTATCAAAAAAACTAAGGTCCATGCTTGCGTCTCCTTCGTAATTTTTATGGATTTTAGTTAGAATAAATTCCGAAATTAAATTATTTTTCAAAAAAAGTTCTGCAATTTCTGCACCACCAATCATGAAAGCTTTATGGCACTGAATACTGAGTATGTGTTCTAAAAAGCTATCAATAGATTCTACTACGGTACATGGTTTTAAATTACGTATAGCTTTATTTTTAGAAAAAACAATTGGTGTTTTCTTAAGCAAACTATTTGGTGCTGATTCAAAAGTTTTTCGCCCCATTACCATAACTTGGCTATCTGTGATTTTGCGAAAATGTTCTATTTCCTCTGGGTAACTCCACGGTAAAGCGTTATCTTTGCCAATAATGCCGTTGGGGGTAGATGCCATAATTCCGATAATTTTAGTCATACATGCCACTCATCAAGCAATTTTGTGCTACAAAAAATCTCATATGGTCTTTTACGTTGTGTACTCGTAAATAATCGGTTTTATTTTGCAAGAAAGCTGATGTGGCAATGGTTTCTAAATCACGATTACCTGCTAGCTCTGTGGTAAATGTCGTCATAAAAAATTTTCTGGAATGACCTACCATAGTTTTGCAGGGCAATTTTTTGAACGTTTCCATATCGTGAATCAGCAAAATGTCTTGATAAGCTGATTTACCAAACCCAATACCTGGATCGATGATTATAGTATTACGATCAAATCCTAAAATTTGTAATCTTTCAATATTTTTAATGGCCCACTCCAGGATAAACTCAACGGGATTAAGCTTTAGGTCAATGCTCAAAGTTTTATCAGCTGGTACGGAAAGAGAGTGCATCAATATAATGCCGCAATTTTTTTCTGAAATTGTGCGCAAGGTTGTATCATCAAAACTGCCATTCACATCGTTAACCCAAGAAATTGGATAATTTGCTAGAATTTGGAGAATGACACTTGGGGAAAAGCTATCAATACTTATACGAATTTCACCTCGCTGCATATGGTGGAGTAAACCATCCAATACAGGTTTTAAACGACCATACTCTTCTTCTGGAGTAAGTATTTTAGCGCCTGGGCGAGTTGATTGCGCGCCAAGCTCAACAATTGTTGCGCCATCATTTGCTAGTTCAAGTGCCTTGGTTATTGCAAGTTCAGGGTTAAAATATTTTCCGCCATCAGAAAAAGAATCAGGCGTTACATTAACGATTCCCACTAATTTTGGTGAAATCACAAAATTTTTTAAAAAGCTATTTTCTATATTAGAATATTGAAATTTCAAAGGATTGATTAAAGATAAAAGATGCTGTAGAAATGGCCGATTGCCAATTTCTGGATGTGGTATTTGAAGGTTTGGTGTGTTTACCGTTACGTCATCTATAAACAAAATATCTAAATCAATAATTCGAGGGGCCCATTTTTCATAAACCTCGGGTCTTCCTATTTCATGTTCAATTTCTTTTAAGTCAGTTAACAAAGATTCTGGAGAAAGACTACATTCGCCCCAAACCACCATATTTAAAAATGGTATGTCCCAATCTTTTGGGGATCCAGGAAGCAGTATGCTAGCTGTTTCAAGTACAATGGAACATTGCAAATTTTTAAAAAGTCTATTTTTTAGTAAATCTACTGCTTTGGTTAAATTTTCTAGGCGATTACCGAGGTTGGAACCAATTGATAAATAAATCATGCAATTTCACATGCGTAAGTAAACATTACCCCTCCATGCACTCCTGGAACTGGTGGGGCT
>JAPLON010000114.1 GCA_026400695.1 Pseudomonadota bacterium | reverse complement strand
GCCATTATATCTAACGGCAATTGCGCTTCGGTAGCAGTTATGCCATCACAAGGACATAAATTAGGTTCCTTAAAAGAAGCTTATTTGAGGCAAATTGAAGAAACAGAAAAATTTATGCAGGAAGAATTAGAAAATATTAAGTCTACTTTGGGTGAGAGCGCTCACAAGGATGCAACTTCAATGATTGAAAGTTTAGCATCTGAACAAATTAATATTCCTTTTTTGAAAGCTATTTTTGACGCCATAAAAATAGGTGCAAAAAGTGTTGCAGGTAAAGATAGCCCACGACAGGCCCCACCCCTTTCCCACACTCAACAATTTGAAAGTTTACTTCTAAAGAACACAACCCCAAGCTGGGACTTGAAAGAACTTGAAAAAAATATACACGGATATAGAGCTGAAATTGATAAGCTACGACTTGAAAAAATTAACCATTTGTCTTGGGAAACAATAATGAAAGAATTACCAGCAAAAATAAATGCTGAAAAAGAAAATTCATTAAAAGTTGCTGCAGCTATAGAATGCATTAAATATGTCATAAGGATTTTGAGTCAATGGTCTGACCCTTATCAATAAAGCAACCACCCCCACAAATTTCCAACAAATTGTGGGGGATTTTTTATACGATAAACAAAACCGTAAAAATTAATTAAAAATTAACCAAATATAAGTAGCCTGAAACTATGGTAAGTAAAGCTTCGGCTAAAAAATGAAATTAATATTCTTAACACTGATTTTATGTACAAATATTTTTGGAGCTACTGTTGTGCAACCGCACTCTATTGTTTCCCAAGACATAGTAGCAACTCCAAATCAGCCACCACATGAATCAGATAATTCAAACGCAGAACAAATTGCTGAATTAGAGCAAGTAATTATTGATTTAGCTTTGCCAAAAATATTGGAAAATTTTCCAGCGGAATCTCATGAAAGCATTAAGCCAAGCATAGAAAAAGCCTTGGATATGGTTGATAGAGTGAACATTATTCATATTATTAAATTATTACCAGAAGTGCTTCCAGAAATACTAAAATCATACCCTAGTGGAATTAACCCTGATATCATCATGGCACTAATTATTGGGATGAATGCCTCCTTAAATTTGTCAGAACCTAGTGATAAAAATTCTGAGGAACAAGAACCAGTAAATGCATTAGGTGAAAACAATCAGGAATCCCCGCCTACAGGTGCACCTGTTGCAAGCCCTGCACATGCACCAGTTAAGGCACAGTTAGCTGTACAACAAAAAGACCCATCTCCTGTCGCCGCCCACCCTCCCCTTAAACACCAGGCAACAAGGAACAAAAATTTAAAAATAGGAATATAGAAACTTAAAATATTAATAAAATTTTATGGGACATTTTAAACTATTGACCAAACGAGTAACTTGCCATCAAAATATACATGTAATGCAACTTAGATTTGATTTTTTAACATAGGATAACAAATGGCAACACAAGAATGGTCACCTTTAGAAATCAACCAAGCAAGAGAATATTTCCTGTATGGGCTACCAATTAAAAATATTGCACAAAAGCTGGGACGCAGCCCAAGCTCAATCAATAAAGCACTTACCAGGTTTGGTATTCGCTCTAGCACTCAAAGACGTCACAGCCTTCCCAAAACCACTGACAAAACAAAAACTAGGAAAAGCAAACTACAGCCACCTAGTTTTGATAAGAAAATTTTAAGAAAACACCTTGATAATTGGGTGAGTTTTTGGAAGGTCTGCAATTACCTTAGCGCAGAGAACATTTGTTTTTATGAACAATCTCCCCACGGAACTGCCCTAGAACAACGTACATTTTTAATAAAAGACAAAATTTTTAGTTCCAGCCAGTTATTGCTAATGGCCAACAAAATACGCGTAGAGAATAATCAATCTGCATTTTTAGTGGATGAATTATCTTGGTAAACAATTTGCAAAAATAATATAGAAAGAAACATTTATGAAAAAAGTCCAGCAAACAAAAGAATTTCTGCAAAAGAGTTATCAAGCAAATCTTGTAAACAATTTAAATAGAAATCATTCATCACAAATTGTAAACGCAGCGGCAGATGGTTGTTTTTTACACCAACTTTACCTAGATAATAGCATTTGTGAAGAGCACTTTCATGCTGGACTTGCCTTTGCAAAACTCTATGGACTAGCAATGCGAAGTTTTGGTATTCATAACCGCGTTAAAAGCGCATGCCAAACATGGGATCAAATTTACGGAATAACCTACGACAGCTTTAGTAACAATAAAATAGAAGCTCTTTGGAGATACATTATGAAAGCTCTTGATCCAGTTTATCATGACGAACTTAATATGCAAGAAATTGCTTTTTCCTTGGTACTAACAACCAACAATCCTAAAGAGTTACACATCAAGAATATAAAAAAGACATTGCAATATTTACAAACTGTATGGGAAAAAATTGAAGCAGGACCGTACAAGCTGGGCCTGTTTGCCAAACAAAAAAACAAAAAACTTTTCAGACTAAATTGAACATTGTAGCTGGAATAGTTAAGCTTAGGTGTAGATTTTTGTGAGTCATAGGCTCACAACAGACACATTATAAGGATGGATAAAAATATATTAAAAAAATTAACTCTTTTTTAACTAATGCACTTTATGATACTAATAGTTAAGACGTTTCATTTTTTAGAGGATACCATGAAAAAAAGTTTATTCGTACTATCACTTGCTGCATTACTAACGTTCGTAGCTTGCGAAAAGAAAAAAGAAGAAAAAAAAGAAGGTGGCGTTACAGTTGAAGCTGCTAAAGAAGCTACTCTAGCTAAAGATGCTGCTCATGCAACAATGCCTGCTCCTGCAACAGCTGCTCCTGCGCATGATGCTCATGCAAAAGACGTGAAAGACGCGTCTGCAAAAGATGCTAAAGACGCTAGCACACCAGCGAAATAAATAAAATTAATTCCCCGCCAGAATAAATTAATGGTGGGGAACTTGCTTAGATTTCCCAGTTAATTTACCCTCCAAACCGCCATAATTTTATTACTTATAACACCCAAAACTCAGTTTTTCCTTGTATTTATCCATAAATATCCCCATATATATAACTTAGAAAAGGGGATTTATTCATGACATCACTTAGCACAGTAATTACCGCTGGCTTTGCAATGTTTTCAATGTTTTTCGGGTCAGGTAATCTGGTATTTCCAATCACTGCCGGCGTTAAAACACAAGGAATGTTTTCATACACACTACTTGGCTGGATTATTACGGCTGTAATTGTGCCATTTATTGGCGTCATGGGTCTTGTTCGCAATGAGGGCAGCCGAGACTCTTATTACTCCAACCTTGGCAGGTCTGGCGCATTTGCGATTAATTTTTTAATTTTTATGCTTGTTGGCCCATTCGGGGTAGTACCTAGATGCATGTTAGTTTCATTTGGCGGCTTTCAATTAATGTATCCTGAATTTCCTGTATGGTTTTTTACTTTTGTATTTAGCCTAGCTTTGCTTGGACTTTGTTGGCAAAAAAATCGTTTAGTAGAAATTATTGGAATATTTTTAACCCCATTCAAGCTCGGTGGCATCGCCATACTAATTGTTGTGAGCTTATGGGTTGCACCACCTATACAACAATTAGTATATATGCCAGCACGGGAATGCTTTGGTTATGGACTTGAAATTGGCTATCAAACTATGGACCTAATGGGAGCACCTCTAATTGCGATTAGTATTTACGCTTTTTTAAAAAAGAAATCAGTAGCGGCAACACGCAAGCAACTGTTTAAACTAGGGGCGCTTTCTAGCCTACTAGGTGGTACTATTTTGTGCACTGTATATTATGGATTTATGGCGCTTGGTGCGCATTATGCAGCAGATCTGACAGGACTTTCCCAAGAACAATACCTAGCAGCAATTGCCCAAAAAGCTCTGGGATACTACGCCGTACCTATTGTAAGTGTAACTTTAGCTGTATCATGCCTGGCCACAGCCACATTACTAATAACTATGTGGACAGAGTTCTTACATAAAGATATTTTAAAAAAACAAGTTAACCGCCATCTCTGTTTAGTTGCTAGTTTGTTCGTAGCTTTTGCAATGTCCCTACTTGGATTTGCAAAAATTATGAACTTTTTGGGCAGCATTTTAGAATGGCTTTACCCATTGATGATTGTATATGCTATCTACAAACTTTTTGATAAAAAATCAGAACGATCAGTTTACACTTGATGGTGTAAACAAAGGCGAACGCGTTGCCGTGGCTATGTCTGGCGGCGTTGATTCGTCAGTCGCAGCTGCCCTTATGGCTGAGGCCGGCTATGATGTAATTGGCATAACCTTACAACTTTACGACCATGGTGCAATGATTGATAAAAAAGGTGCATGCTGCGCTGGGCAAGATATTTATGATGCAAGAACGGTTGCTGACAAGATGGGTTTCCCCCACTACGTTCTAGATTACGAAAGTGTTTTTCGCCAGAAAGTAATTGAAGATTTTGCAGATTCATATCTTCAAGGGGAGACACCTATACCATGTGTACGCTGCAATCAAAAAGTTAAGTTTAAAGATCTTTTACAAACTTCTAAAGACTTAGATGCCAAAGCCCTAGTCACTGGTCATTATGTCCAGCGCATTGTTAAAGAACAACAGGCCGAACTACACAGAGCCCTAGACCACAGCCGCGATCAAAGCTATTTTTTGTTTACCACAACCCAAGATCAACTAAATTATTTACGTTTCCCCCTAGGTGGATTACCAAAAACAGAAACGCGCGAACATGCCACAAGATTTGGATTAAAAGTAGCTGAAAAGCCAGATAGTCAAGATATTTGCTTTGTGCCAAATGGGTCTTATGCAAGTATCGTAAGCAAATTAAGGCCAGGAGCCCTAGAATCCGGAGAAATTATTCATATAGATGGTACAGTTCTTGGCAAACATAACGGAATTATTAACTACACAATTGGCCAACGTAAAGGTTTGGGTATAGCATATGCTGATCCCCTTTATGTAATTCGCGTTAGCCCTGAAAAACACCAAGTTTGGGTTGGCCCAAAAGAAGCTTTAGCTGTAAAAACTATCTACTTAAAAGAAGTTAATTGGTTAAAAGGACTTGAAAATTTCAGAAATGGCCTTACATGTATGATAAAGATAAGATCAACCCACCAACCCATTCCAGCAACTGTTTTAGTAACCGGGCCTGAAAGTGCAACTGTAACATTTGATAACCCTGAATATGGCGTGGCATCTGGTCAGGCTTGTGTGTTTTATGAAAATAACCACGTGCTAGGCGGCGGATGGATAACATCAAAACACTTGGCCAGCTAAGAATAAATTCGGTGTCATCCTCGCGAAAGCGTGGATCCATCTTACAAAATAGATTCCCGCCTACGCGGGAATGACAAGAAAAGGAAATAAAAGTAATGAGAAAACCTATGAAATTATTTGGCACTGATGGCATTCGTGGAGCAGTCAATGAAACACCGATGACTCCAGATATTATCCAAAAAGTAGCAATG
The DNA here is from genome assembly GCA_026400695.1 of Pseudomonadota bacterium. Taxonomy (GTDB): domain Bacteria; phylum Pseudomonadota; class Alphaproteobacteria; order Paracaedibacterales; family CAITNM01; genus CAITNM01. Next base: position 7,451 of record JAPLON010000114.1, on the reverse strand, counting down.
GCTGTTTCTCAGTACCTAGTAGAAAATACAAAAACATCTACGTCAAAGCAGCACAGGCCAACAGTTGTAATTGGTAAAGACACAAGGCTTTCTGGGTATATGCTAGAATCAGCATTAACTTCAGGGTTTGTGAGCATGGGTATAGATGTTATGTTACTTGGCCCATTGCCAACTCCAGCCGTGGCAATGCTAACTCGCACACTACGCGCCCATCTTGGCGTTATGATTTCAGCGTCCCATAATCCTTTTAAAGACAACGGGATTAAATTTTTTGATGCGCAAGGTTTCAAGCTAAATTGCGAGCAAGAACGCCATATTGAAGAATTAACCCATAAAGGGAATTTTTCACTAGCAGCTGCAGAAAATTTTGGAAAAGCTCGAAGAGTTGATGATGCATTAGGACGTTACAACGAATTCGTTAAATCTAGCTTTCCTAAGGGCATGCGCCTGGATGGATTAAAAATTGTGGTTGATTGTGCTAATGGAGCAGCGTATAAGGTAGCTCCACAAGTGCTTTGGGAATTAGGCGCTGATGTCATAGCTATTGGCAATACTCCTGATGGAGTTAACATTAACTTAGAATGCGGCGCAACCCATGTTGAGTCATTACAAAGCGCTGTGGTTAAGCATCAGGCAAATATTGGTATAGCCTTAGACGGTGATGCCGATCGCCTAATCGTGATTGATGAAAAAGGGAAAATCCTAGACGGCGACCAGATCATGGCTCTAATTGCTAAATTATGGCTTGAACGGGGGCTCCTAAAAGGTTCAGGAATTGTTGCCACACAAATGTCAAACCTTGGTTTAGAACGATTCTTAGCAGGCAAGGGATTACAACTCTTTCGTTCAAACGTTGGGGATAAACACGTTTTAGAAATGATGCAAGCAAAAGGCTGCAACGTAGGCGGAGAACAGTCAGGACACATAATTTTAAGTGATTATGCAACAACCGGAGATGGCCTATTAGCAGCACTTCAGGTATTAGCCCTAATGGTCGCCGAAAACATTCCAGCTAGTGAAATTGGCCATACTTTTGAACCGGTTCCGCAGATACTACATAACATACGCACCCAAAATGCCATTAACCTTAATGATGATCGTATTCGCTGTGTGATTGATGCTGCAGCCAATCGACTTGAAAATTTTGGAAGGTTACTTGTGCGTCAATCAGGTACAGAGCCATTGATTCGCATTATGGCTCAAGGTGACGATGCTAACCTTTTAAATGACGTTATAAAGAACATCAGCTGCACCATCTCAGCCATAGACAAAGCTTCATAGAAACATTACGGCCACAATTCATAACGAAGTTAATTTGCCAAGTGAACCACGCCTTAAGATAAAGATAATTTTTAATAAATACTTGTTTTAAAAAATAATATATTGGTATTTTTTGCTTGTTATGTTATAAAGGTCAGTTGTTGGTGTTTTTTAGTGATTCTTTATGGTAAGGGTTTTAGTTGCGGCTTCATTACAGTTGAGTTCGGTGTATGCGTCTACAGCAATGGAACCAGATGAAGTATCATCTGGTTCATGTTGTTTTGGTTTTTTTGAACGCCTAGTAACATGCTGCAGTAGCACTAAAAAAAGTAAAATAACTCCAACCACACGTAACTCTCCTGATTCTCGTGCTTCTATAGCATTTGTAGGTAATGCTCCAGTAGTGCTAAGAGCTGCCCCACCAGTTACTTCCATGTATAACGCTCTCGTTACTAATGATCAACAAAAAGTACTACAAAAAAAGGCTGAAAAATATAAAGAACAAGTTTCTCTTACAGTTAATGGTGCGTTAAGTGACCTACAAAAACTAATAAAATCGGGAGATTTTAAAACAGGACTAAAATTAGTACCAGATATTGCTGGGCTACTTAGACAAAATTTTTCCGATGATGCATCTGAAGAAATTCATGGATACATTCATGATATTAATCATTTTTTGAATGATTTGCAGGAAAAGTTTGAATTTTTAGCCGTAACACCCGCTTCAATTAGTGCATCTGAATCTAGCTTTTCCATTATTTGCGAACTAATTTCAAAAATTCATCAATCAAAATCCTCTCCATTAGCATCTCCAAAACCAAAAAATGCATACGAAGTAGCAAAAACGGCTATTTCCTTGTGTTCTTTTAGCGCAGTTAGAGGTAATACCGAATTATCATTGAGTGCGCTGCCATGCTTAGAAAGGTTTAAATTTTCTAACCCGGAACATTCTTTTGCAATGGTTCGTATTCTTTATAATCTGCTTAAGAATGCTATTCATTATAGTTCTGATGTTCATAAGCCAGATGTAAGATTGCAAGTAAATGCCTATGAAGATGTAGCCACATGGGTCTGCAGATTTAGCGTTATTGATAACGGAGTCGGCATGAGCATTGAAACACAAAGTAAATTGTTTGGATTTAGGTACCGTGCAAAAGAGACTAGTCACAAACCTGGTTCAGGGATTGGGCTATCTAGTTGTAAGAGCTTGATTGAAGCGATGAGCGGCACAATAAGTGTTTTATCTGAAATTGGTAGAGGAACAACATTCCTGGTCAATGTACCTGTTGTGTTAAACGAGGATTATGTCGCTAAAAATCTTCCCATTAAAAAAGAAAAAGCACCCAAACGAAAAATAGAAAAAACCAAACTAAGAATAGCAATAGCTGATGATCAAGAAAGTATACTAAAAACACTTTTCCGTCACTGTGTATTCTATGGGCTAGTTAATTTTGATGAAAAAGAAGAACCTACTAACGTTCATTGTTTTACATCAGGTGATTTAGCGTTTGATGCGCATAAAGCGGAACCGTACGACATATTGTTTTTAGATGAAACAACAGATAATGGAAAAAAAGGCTCTGAAATTGTTGCAGATATTTTAAAACTGGGTGGAGTACCACCAATTATGGTTTCAATTTCCGGTGCATGTAATGGCGATGAATTTATGGCTGCTGGTATGGATGATTGTTTATTAAAGCCTATTTCGAGAGAGAATTTTTTCAAAATACTAGATTCATATTTTGAATTTCCTTCTATTGGTGCTGAGGAAGTTTTACGAGCTAGCTCTCCTACTCCGCTTCGTATGAAGAAGTCTATTAGTCGAAGCCCTGTGATATATAGAAATATATCACATGTTTGATATAGCAAAATCTACATAAAATGAGTATGGAAAATGGTATAAGTGTTTATGGCAGTTAGGCTGCTGTTTCTTCGATTTCTTTAGAAATTATAGCTTTACGTTTGCGCAAACTTTCAGATTTTAATTGACCACAAGCTGCCAAAATATCACGCCCACGAGGAGTGCGCACAGGAGACGCATACCCTGCCCTATAAACCACTTCAGCAAATGCAGAGATTGCCTGAGAAGTAGAGCATTCATAAGGACTATTCGGCCATGGGTTAAACGGAATCAGATTAATTTTGGCAGGGATACCCTTAATCAATTGCACCAAACGCCTAGCATCTGCCAGCGAATCATTTACTCCCTTAAGCATAACGTATTCAAAAGTAATGCGGCGGGCATTGCTAAGGTTAGGGTAGTTACGGCACGCTTCCAGCAGATCTTTTAAAGGATATTTTTTGTTCAAAGGAACCAATTTATTGCGCAACTCATCATTTGTCGCATGCAAAGAGATCGCCAAACCAACCCCTAATTCTTCGCCACAACGCTCAATCATTGGCACGACCCCAGAGGTAGACAAGGTAATTTTACGACGGGAAAGACAAATGCCTTTTTCATCAGTCAAAATTTTAATGGCGGTTGCAACATTTTCATAATTATACAAAGGCTCACCCATGCCCATAAGCACAACATTACTAATGTGGCGGTTACTAAAGGGAGTTGGCCATTCACAGAATACATCACGCGCCATCATAACTTGGCCAACAATTTCAGATGCGGTTAAATTGCGTACAAGCATTTGTGTACCTGTATGGCAAAACGTGCAGGTAAGGGTGCAACCGATTTGGGATGAAATGCACAAAGTACCGCGGTCAACCTCTGGAATGTGCACGGTCTCGGCCTCTTGGCCATCGTCAAAACGCAGTAGCCACTTTTGAGTTCCATCAGTTGAGCTTTGCGCATTAGAAACAACTGGTCGTTCAATAACATAATGTTCGGCCAGCTTATTGCGCACATCGTTTGAAATATTATTCATCAAATCAAAACTACGCACCCCATGGTGGTACAACCAGTTCCACACCTGCTGAACACGAAAAGAAGGTAATCCCAATTGACTAAATTGGGTTGCTAGTGATTCACGGCTTTCGCCAATAATATTTATTTTTGTCATGGACTAGATATAGTAACTATTTGGCTGATAAACAAGGGGTGTGTGCAGCAAATTTTAGACCATGAGTTAGAAGGTATACATGAACCAAAAAATGATTTACCAAAATTAATCTTTGCAACGGCTCAATGCCCAGCTACGATGAAGAAAAGTTGCGATTTAAATTGTAGTGCCTCAATCCTTGGTTTACATAGTATTTACCCTACTAATAGCCTTTATAATTTTAGGGATTGCTTATCGACGCCTTGTTTTGCAAAAACAAATTATCGATGAAAGTTTAGTTGCCTATCGCATTTTAGTGCATAATTTGCCGTTTTCTTGGTGCTGTTGGTCTGTTGGTGAAGACAATGTAACGACCTCTAAAAATTTTTTAAAACTCCTTGGTATTAATGACCACCAATCTTTTAACTTACAGGAAATTTTCAGGCTATTTGGCCAATCGTCATTAAGCCAATTTCAACGTGCCCTACAACACCTTTATGCCTATGGAGGGGAATTTAGCCTGCAATTAACGATTGACCAACCCCACGAGCGTGAACTGATTGTAAATGGCTATTTAATTGAATTTGAAAAATATCAAAAAGTTTTATCTCCTAAAAATATTGGTAATAAACAAATTATTATTTTAAGTTTGCAGGACGTTACATCTACTTCAAATGATTTAAGGCGCCAACAACGCCAATTCATTGAATTTGAACAAGAATTAGATATGCTGCGTCAATACGTTAGTAACCTACCAATGGCGATTTGGTTTCGTGATCCCCAAGGTAGAATTAAACATTGCAATAGCTTTTACGCAAAAGCACTTGATACTTCAGTAGCAAGAGTAGTTGCAGAAAGCCTAGAGATAACCAAGAGGCCCGTTGCAAGCAATGAACAAACAGAAACTATTACTTCCCAACAACATGCTGTTCTTAATGGCCATAGGCGCTTGCTTGAGATTCAAGAAATTCCTGTACCTAAAAAAGGAATAATTGGTTTTGCCAGAGATATTACTCAATTTGAGGAATGGCAAAGTGATCGCCAGCGCGAAGAGTTAGCCCACAAAGAAATTTTGGAAAATCTTTCTGATTCAATTGCCATTTACGGCGCAAACACACGCTTGCAGTATTTTAATTCGGCTTATTTAAAAATGTTTGGTTTTCAAGAATCATTTCTTTACAGTAATCCTCAATTTGGTGAAATTTTAGAGGATCTTCGTACCCGAAGAAAAATGCAGGAAGTTAACAACTTCCCACAGCATAAGGAAAAACGTAACGCCCTATTCAACACAGTTTTTGAACCAATCCAAGAAATTCACCATCAACCTGATGGCTCATTTCTTAAAATGACCGTATGCCCACACGGTATGGGTGGAATCTTGATGGTATTTGAAGATATTACAGATAAGTTGGCCCTTGAAAGAGGGTACAATACCCTTTTGGCAGTACAAAAAGAAACCATTGATAATTTACATGAAGGACTAGCCGTGGTTGGAAGTGACCTTCGTTTGCGCCTTTACAACAAAGCCTTTAGTAAACTTTTAAAAATTAATGACGATCAATGCAAACCAGGAACTCACGTAAGTGATATTTTTCAATTGACCAAACCTCTACTACCAGATCAATCTTTTAATTATTGGAGCAGCCATATTTATGAACTTTGTGAAAATCGCTCTCCTACAAAAGAACTACTTGATTCAGCAAATAACCTAAAAATTCAAATCTCTTATATTCCGCTACCAGATGGTTCGCATTTATTCAGTTTTGTAGATATTTCAGACAGTTGGAAATTTGAGCAAACAATTAGAGAACGTAACGAAGCCTTGGAACAAGCTGACCATTTAAAAACTGATTTTATATCCCATGTATCTTACGAATTGCGAGCTCCACTTAATACCATTGCAGGGTTTATTGATATACTGCGCAATCAATATTTTGGACCGTTGAATGAACGCCAAATTGATTATTGCCAAGGAATCTCTGAATCTAGCCAAAAATTGATGCAACTAATTAGTGACATGATTGACTTAGCAAGCATTGAGGCTGGTAAATTAACTTTGCATTACCATGAAATAGAATTAAAACAATTTTTAGAATCCTGTTCAGCACTAATTAAAAATCGTGCTTTTGACCAAGGAGTAGAACTAACAATTACTAACAATTGCAATGCTGAAATATTTAATGGCGACGAAAAACGCCTAAAGCATGTTATGTTCAATTTACTTAGCAATTCATTAAAATTTACACTACCTGGTGGGCGGATTAGTATTGTTGCATTTAATGTACAGGATCAGCCAAATATGATTGGAATAAGCGTAATTGATAATGGAGTTGGTATTAATGATTCTGATCAACAAAAAATATTTGAAATGTTTTCTAATGGATCTAGAATCCACACCACAAAAAAGGGAGCCGGATTAGGCTTGCCTCTAGTAAAAAGGTTAGTAGAGCTACACCAAGGCCAAGTATTTTTAAGCTCAAAAGTTAATGATGGCACACAAGTAACGCTGTATCTTCCTATTCAGCAACCATCATTTCTATAGAAAAAACCACTATTGGATTTAATTGAAAAATCTAAATTGAGATATCGGACACAAAGTATTTTTAAATAATAACCAATTATTAATAATTAAGTGTTATTTTAACTATAGGTAGTAAGACTGACCAGAAGTAGTCTGGTCCGAAACCAAAGGCGATGGCCTCCCTTTTGGAATGTTTTCCAAAAGATGCTTTGTTATAATGCTGGCCTACCGATATCGTAAGCTGAGTATAGAACAACTTTGATTAAAGACGAAATCTTTAAGTAAAGGATGCACTGTTTTAGCCATAATTTGGCAAAATTCAGGGCAACGGCATGGTTTTGTTGTGGTGCGCGGTGGGGTGGGAACCGTAATTTTTTTGGCCGGGTGGGCCCCCAAGCCCAGAATAGTAAGCTATGCAAGCTAGTAAACTTTTTTGTATTTCATTGATTAATTTGCCACCTCAATATTTTTAGGCATAGTTTCATATAAAATGGTTATCATCATATTTAGGGGGTCCACAAATCTAAGGATCAACGCTATTACCAATAGCTACAGAGTTACTTTATTGAGACAGTTTTTAGTATTAAGGTTTTGATCCAATACCACAGTCCTCAAAGAGACAAGCCAAACTACCATAGCCCAAGCTTGGTGCACCAAAGCCAAAACCAAAGGCACAT
>JAPLON010000141.1 GCA_026400695.1 Pseudomonadota bacterium | reverse complement strand
TGCGTAAATGGGCGCTTGCAGTCCTGGTGAAGCTGAAAGAAAAGCCAGAACAGTCAATTAAATCGCTCATGCGCAAAAATGCTATGTCCTTCAAATACCTCACCTCATCTGTCAAGAAAATTCTTCATGCGTAGGCCCTGCGCATCTAGATCATTGCTGTTGACACCATGATCGTGTGTACGTGAAACTTACAGTAACGCTCAAAAAATGAATAATTTTTCAAAGGATTATTGTGAATATACTTGGATATATACTTTTAGTAGTGATTTTTATTAGCGATCTTTTAAATTATAGTTTAATTAACCTACTGTTTTTAATAGTCATTGCAATGCTGATGTTCAGATTGCGAGCCTTATCAGAGGATGTTAAAAATTTAGAGAGTATCATTCGCGGTTTAAAAAAGAGCACAACTGTAGAAAGTAAAATTCCTATCACTACAGCTGACACTGCTAAAATCGTTGCTACAACTATAGATCTACAAGCACAAGTTGTAAAAAAAATCACGCAGCCTTATACACAGCAGCCTAGCGTAGCCAAGCCTTCTGTACTCACCCAAGAAAAATTAACATGGGTTAAAGAAAACTGGACAGGCGTATTAGGTATGACCATTTTGGTTTGCGGCCTCGTTTTTGGGCAAATTTATTTAAGTATCCACTCAACTCCGATTTTACGCTTTACTTCCCTAATGTCAGTAACCGTTGCAATGTTGGGGGGCTCCCTATTTTTACGGAAAAAATATCCTAAATGGAAAGACATGGCATCGTGGGTACAATCAGGGGGCGGTGCAATTTTGTTATTAGCAACCTGCGGTTCTTCTTACTTCGATGCCTTGAAGTTTTATGACTCACCGCAAATCGGACTATTCATATTTCTATTCGGAATAGCAGGCGGATTAATAAATGCGTGGCTTAACCCATTACCATTGGCATCCTCATTTTCAGCTGTTTTAAATTTCATCGCCATTTCACTTACCCCATCGTCATTAATGATTTTTGGGGCAGCGTTTTTGAATACATTTGCAGCCCTTTTAATACTCCTGCGTCATGATCGTAATTGGCACAGCGCCAATATTTTGATAGCATATTCAGCCTTTACCTATTTTTGGCCAGACAAAAGCTTTGCTGAGATGAATCAACTAGTGTTTTTGGCTGCCGGTATTGGAGCAAGCGTTACGGCCATAGCTGTTTCAACACGTTCTAAACATCGATTAGCAAATTATTCATTCACAGAACTTGTAGCAATTGCCACAGGTTGGCTGTGTTTAATGCTAACAGTTTTCTATTGGAGCGATACTGCAGCAATCAAAGCAACACTACTTTTAACTGCAGGAGCTGTAGCATTTTATCAAGCTCATAAAGAAAAAGCTCTTTCACAGTGGCGCCAGCTTCTTTATCAATTTATTTGCTTGATGAGTGTGGTTCTTGGCACTTTTGCTTTTGCAAAAACTGACATTAGCATTGCGCTAATTAGCACCATGATACTTATTGAAGTTGTATTTTTTACCTTGCTTGTTGAAAAAACCAATTCAGAAATAGCAAAATCTCTACACTACGTTATGACCACTATTGCAACCCTAGGATTTGCCTTTTCAGTGATCTTTTTAGGTAGAAAGATCGAGTGTTTTGGTATAGTAACTCAGACCATTAAAATTATTTTAAGCTGCACAATCCTTGGGTTAATCCCATTGCTTACTCGACTTGTCATCAAAGATCACACCAAGTTGTGGTCAATTGCTGGTGACTTTTGGAGCTGGCAATATCTTGGCATACTAGCCATTGGTTTAGTCACCCTTCAAAATGGAGACTATCAGTATTTTTATCTACTCGTTCCAATTCATCTAACGGCATGCTTTTTTTACCCACGCGTTCTTATTACAGATTCTCTTACCCAAACCATCAGTACCCTAGCCTTAACTAGTTTTGCAGTTCTGCAAATTTGTATAATAGATATGACGATCTATCATCAATTTCTCCACGGCTTAATGGGACTAGCAGCCATAATGCTTCATTTAATTCCCAAATACCACCCTAGAACATATCTCGATCGTTATGGATTTGATATTTGGGTTTACGGTGTGGCTTTGTATACGGCTTTAGTGCGGCATTTGATTTTAAAAGATATCTCTAGCTTCTTACCGGGAGTTGCGCTGTTGATTTTGGCATTATTAATATTTGAATTTCGCTCAAATATTACAAATATATTAAATCGTATTGTTAAAAAATCTTTGTTTAATTCAACAGCCTTTGTCAATGTCAGCATTTTGTATTTGTGGTTGTTTGTGGCGGCTCATCTGCTGGTGCATTTGCAATCACAAATCAGCCTTGTCGGTTATCTCAACTTACACACGGTAATCGGAGCTTTTGGAGTATTGGTTGGAGCTTTGATTGCAAAAGATCAAATTAGAAGTGAAAAATCTTCACCAAGCTTTACTCAAAAACTGTATGACATCATCTCAACCTCGGGATATGAATCCAGTTTGATCATCATCATTTCGTTAATCGCCATTGATGTTCCGGTCTATTGGCAAATTATTGGCTTTGCAGTCCTTTCATTAGCAACAGCCATGTTAAGTAAACATAAGCTAGCTCCCAAACGTATTAACATGTATGCGAAAGTATTTTTGATTGTTACAGGTGTGCACCTAGCGATAGTTTCAAGTGATTGGAACTCTCCGATTCAAGACTGGTATGCAAAAACTCACATTACAGGCGCAATAGGGCTTGTAATATTGTTATTTAATGGGTTTGTTCTGCAAAATATGGAAAAATCCAAGCCATGGATGTTTGGTAATATCCTGCCAATATTTATTGTTGGATCTGTCTTTTTTTATTGGCGATTTGAACTTACTTATCTAACTATGATATATGTCATGTGGGCAGTCGTTCTGGCCGCAACCGGTTTTTATTTTAAGGATAAACTTACTGTAAATATCGCTTTTTCAGCAATCGGTTTGTGTGTAGTACGCTTAATTTTTTATGACATGCACCAAACAGATATGCTGTTGCGCGCACTTGTATTTATCAGTGTCGGAGCGCTTATGCTAGCGGTTCAAACCATATACAAAAAATACAGCAAAAGACTACAAGCATGAGTCGACGCTTTATAACAGTACTTACTTTACTGATTCTTATCGTTATCTGTGTATTTGTTTCGGTAAAGCAGCTGGCGACACCAAAAACAAGAACCTATGAATCCATTTTTCAAATTTTTGGTAAACCTTTTAAAACGTTTGATCGTGCTTTAACCAAGGTATCGGGAGTTAGTGATGAAGATGAAAAGCAGCTTGGTAATTACTTACTTAGTAACATAAGCCAAGATTCGAAGATAAATCCTAAAATTGTGAAATATATCCAATCATTAGTTGATAAAATGGCTGCCAATTATAACCCAAAAGGACTTACTTGGCGGGTTTTTGTTTATAATGGTGAGCCCAATGCCTATGCACTTCCTGGAGGGATAATTCACATTTCTGTTGGCCTTTTAGAGATATTAGATTCCGAAGATGAAATCATAGCAATCTTGGCTCATGAAAAAGGGCATATTGATCTTGGGCATTGTATCGATAGCTACCGAAATATGGTAAAGACGTTCAACAGGAGCGCTGGCACTCCTCCCATTTTATCCATTTTTAACTTCTTTTTACGCATTCAGCATAGTAAATATAGCGAGAATGAAGCAGACAATTACGCTTTTGAAACTTTAACTCAGCTTAACTATTGTCCATTGGCTCTAGGAACAAGTTTTGAAAAACTTGAAAAAATTGATGAATGTTCAAAAAAAGGAAAGCTTCTCAGCGATTATTTTAAATCACACCCCTCTTCCAATATTCGCAGTGAAAATTGGCTTGAGGTGGGAAAACGCTACATTAAGAATCACCCAAAAGCCGATGTGAGTCCGAATACTGAGCATTGGAGTGTGCTTAAAAAGAAAATTAGATTCCACTAGTGAGTGATTTCAATACTGATGCTACAAGACTGGATCTTTACACACAACTCACGTTGGGTTCACGATGTAAATATGGTTGAATTTGTGGTAGTGTGTGGTTTAAGTTTTCAAATAAAGATGGCTCATAAATGATTAATCACAACCCCCAAACAATATATGGCACTACAATTATTGCAGTAAGACGTGAGAATCACGTGGTGATGGCGGGTGATGGTCAAGTGACATTAGGTTCACAAATCATGAAAGGTAAAGCACGAAAAATTCGCAAAATTGGTGGTGGTAAGGTCTTAGCGGGGTTTGCAGGTGCTACGGCTGATGCTTTTGCTTTACTTGAAAGGTTAGAATCAAGGCTTGATCAGTATCCTAATCAATTGGCAAGAGCGTGTGTTGAAATGGCAAAAGATTGGCGTACAGATAGATACCTACGTCGCCTTGAGGCTATGATGATTGTTGCAGATAATCAAAAGACTTTTGTGTTGTCAGGTAATGGAGATGTGATTGAGCCTGATGACGATGTTGTTGCTATTGGTTCAGGTGGTGGTTTTGCACTAGCAGCAGCTAAGGGGATGATGAGTGTTTTAGGTGATGGTTTTGATGTTTTAGATGTTGCTCAAAAATCTTTAAAAATTGCCGCTGAGCTTTGTATATATACCAACGATCAAATTATAACTGAAAGTGTAAGCTAAATGACAAAATTAACTCCTAAGGAAATAGTTGCAGAATTAGATCGTTTTATTGTTGGGCAGAATGATGCTAAACGTGCGGTTGCCATAGCTTTGCGTAATCGTTGGCGTCGCATGCAACTTGGTTCTGACTTAATTAACGAAGTGTTGCCAAAAAATATTTTAATGATAGGGCCAACAGGGGTTGGTAAAACAGAAATTGCTAGACGTTTGGCGCGCTTAGCACAGGCACCTTTTATTAAAGTTGAAGCTACAAAATTTACAGAAATTGGTTATGTTGGGCGTGATGTTGAGCAAATAATCCGTGACTTAATTGAGATTAGCATTCATATGCAACGAGAAAGTTTGCGTGCTGAGGTTAAGGAACGAGCAATTGTTCTTGCTGAAGAAAAAATTATAGATGTTTTAGTTGGTGCTACAGCAACTCCAGAAACTCGCCAAAAATTTCGTCGTATGTTGCATACAGGTGAGCTGAATGAGAAATTTATTGATATTGAGGTACAGGATAATTCTAGTGCGCTTCCAACTTTTGATGTACCAGGCATGCCAGGTGCACAAATGGGAATGCTTAATCTAGGAGATGTTTTTGGAAAAGCATTTGGTAATAAAACCAAAACTCGTAATGTTACCGTGAAAGAAGCGCAATCTCTATTGTTAACTGAAGAGTCTGATAAGCTTTTAGACAATGAAAAAATAGTTGCTAGCGCTGTTGAAAGGGTTGAGCAAAATGGGATT
>JAPLON010000159.1 GCA_026400695.1 Pseudomonadota bacterium | reverse complement strand
TTCACAAATTATTAATAATATTTTTAATGTCTATATTTGCCTATTTAGCAGCTGCGGAATTTGATGATGATATTAATAACAGAAATGGTCTTGCCCTTAAGCAATATGCTCAAGCCTTGAAACACGCTCCAAAAGCATTACCACACCATGTTCAGCTTGCGCGGACAGATACAGACGCGCTAATAAAAGCAGTGTATTATGGTAACCTTGAAAGCTTTATCAAGTTAATCAAGCCTAAGATTAAGCTAGCATTTAACAGTTGGCTTGATGCTATGATCCCTGGTGAAGACGATATTTTAGTATTTGAACCTGAAAAGGTGGCTAATGCCCCGGTGAATAAATCTAAAATAGCTTTAAAAGAAGCCTTCGCGAAGGTAGTTGATGACACACCAGTTAACACACCGGCACCACTTAGTGCTTCTTTTAAATTGCTTAATGAAACCACAACAAATGTTAACCTAGAAATATGTAATTCAGCGGAAAAGTGGCTGGGATCTTTAGTAAAAGGACTTAATCCCAAATATACTGCTTTACTTAATAAAAAGGACTTTATAATGCAAATGTACGTAGAATTGTGCTACTAAAAGTCTCTTGGTGAAATTAGTTACTTTTTCCAAAAATTAAGCTATAAGTTAGACAGTTAATCGAATTTTTCAATTTTTTTTAGCAAGCCTTGATCTGTTTTAATTATAAGGAGATTAGATATGAAATTTAATAAACAAATGAAAAAAGCTTTAATATCTCTAGTGGTTGCTAGTGGATTAAGCCATATATCTGCAGCAATTGATGAAGACATTAATGGTAAAAGCGGATTAGCTCTTAAGCAGTATGCCCAAGGATTCAAGAGACAAACAACAGAACTAAGACAACAAGTAGCAACCTTTAGCGTTTTTAAAAACGGCGAAGTAGATGCATATGCTAAATGCTTAGCCACCGCTCAAGCTGCAGATAGCGAAGCAGCGCAAGTAGCAGCATTTGCTCCTTTATTTGAAGGGTACAAAGTAAAAGCACTAATAGCAGCTATTAGAGTAGTTGATGCAGTTTGTCCAGGCGATGGTACAGTTCCATTCCTGCACGATGACTTAATTATCGACGGTTCTAACTTCAAAGAAGAAATAAGAGCTGACTTCACACTAGCAAATCGCACAAAAGCTGGTTTTATAACATGGCTTGAGGGTGGAATCGCTAGATTAACAATTGCTGGTGCTACAAGCCCTAATACACGCTCGATTAAGAGCACACCTCTTCCACAAGATGGCGACGGAATAGAATTTACACGTTTTACAAAAGGTCTAAAGAACTATATAGCTAGCCATATACTGACTGATATTCATGATCTTGGATTTGACAGAGCAAGAAAAGCTTTTTTTGAAAATTTCGTGGCTGATGCCTTATTAGAAAAACTAATTGGTCCAAATACAAATCGGGATCTAAGACTTAAAATGGGGGAAGCAATCCTTAACTTAAAATAGAGATGCTGTCCTTTATGCCTAATTAGTATCAACAAAAAATATATGTTAGCCCCTTTCTTTTTGAGAGGGGTTTTTTATTACCTTTTTAAATAAATTATTCGTTTACTTACATTAATTACACAACCAGCTACCTTGTAGCCATTTACCTTGGGCTGCTTTAGCATTTTTAAAATAGCATCAATTGTTTTATAGGGTTTGGGGTAGGCAGCGCCGCCGATTTGCCAAATTTGCTTGCGTAGCCACTGGCGTTGGATTTGTTCGGGGCATTTGAAGAAAGCGCTTTGGTCGACTATAACCTCGAGTAGAATGGATTCCCGCCTGCGCGGGAATGACAAAGGAGGTGAGGAAATAACAACTGGGGACAGTAACTCTTGCCTGTCATCCCCGCGCAGGCGGGGATCCATAATGCATAAGGGTGGATTGCCGCCTACGCGGGAATGACAATGAGAGACAGGTGGATCCACATCCACATCCACATCACTCACAACAAAACTCTTTGCGTAACCATCGATAATTTCATCCATGCCACTTTGCATTTCATAAATTTTAGTGGCACTTGCCAAAATACCATCCATACCCCAATCTTTGGTAATGCCCTCCAGCAATTGGCGCACCCGAGTACGCTCGTAAGCCGCATTAACATTCGATGGATCCTCCACCCAGGCAATCCCTTTATCCTTAAGGTAGTCACGCAGTTCTTGGGGATTAACATTAAGCAGTGGGCGTACAATTGGAACACCATCTTGAAAACGTAGCGCCTGAACGCCCTGAAAACCCGCCGGTCCACTACCATGCAAAAAACGCATTAGAATAGTTTCAACTTGGTCCTGTTGGTGGTGCGCGGTTAGCAACACCGAATTTGGATGATTTTTGCAAAAATCAAGCATCAATTGGTAGCGCGCTGCTCTGGCACGTTCGTGGCGACGATTAAGATCATCATGGTGCCATACCAAAATCTGGTGGCAAATGCCCTGCCCTTGCAGTGTTTGCTGCACCCACGTGGCCTCATCCTCTGATTCTGGACGCAACCGATGGTCAACCGTTACCGACTTTAGCACAAACCCTTTTGCATTTGCGTATTCGTTGGCAAGCAGTGTTAGCGCCATGCTATCAGCCCCACCGGAAACGGCCACGACTATGGTATTAGTTCCTGGTGGCAAAAGTTGGTCGAGGTTTTTAAAGACTTTGGTTTGTAGTGGCATTTATTTTATCAGCAAACTTTGCTTTAGGGTAATTCCGCATTCTTGCATATTGCAGCTATAGGCAAATGTTTCCACCCCTGCCATAGTTGCGGCCTCCGCGGCTTTTGCATAAGCAGGATCAAGGTCTGCCGCCACCCTAAAACTTTGCGCCTCACCGCGCTGCACCACATAAAGCAAAACACACCTTATGCCATTTTTCACTTGCTCTGCCAGCTCTAGTTGATGCTTGGCCCCCCTTGCGGTTACGCAATCAGGGAACTCAGCCAAAGTGCCATTTCTAATTAAATGCACATTTTTAACTTCCACCAAACATAATTCTGTTGGCCCATCACTCAAAAGGAAATCGATGCGGGAATTTTGGCCGTACTTTACCTCAGGCTTAAAATGCTTATAACCAGCCAATTCAGGAATGGCATTTAACCCCAAAGCCTCGCCCACAATACGGTTAGGATTGCTGGTATTCACCCCAATCCAAACCCCGTTTAGCTCCACCATTTCCCAACTATAGGCAAGCTTACGCGCCAAATTTGGAGATTTTGATAAAGCCACGCGCAAACCAGGTGCGGTGATTCCCATCATTGCCCCAGGGTTTGGACAGTGCGCTGTAATTTCTTCACCACTATCTAAGCGCACATCAGCCAAAAAGCGTTTGTAACGCTTAATTAAAACCCCATAAACTAACGGACTTTGAAATTGCATTAGCGCATTTCTTCCACAGGGGTAATCCCTAAAAGATCAAGCCCTTCGGTAATGATCAAAGCGGTTGACCTTAGCAGCGCCAAACGATCTGCGGTTTTGGTTGGTGATTTCTCATCAATAAAGCGCAGCTGCGTATTTTCTTTACCCTTATTCCAAAGGCTGTGGAACATGCCGGCCAGATCGTACAAGTAGTTAGCAATGCGGTGCGGCTCTAAGTGATACGCTGCCGATGACACAACCCTAGGCCACTGAACTAAGCATTTAATTAAGCTCAACTCTGCTTCATCTACCAAACTTTCAAGGGAAGGGTTTTGATCAATATCTTTAAACACTTCCGCAGCATGGCGCAGCACCGAATGAATGCGCGCATTGGCGTACTGAATGTAGAATAATGGGTTGTCTTTTGATTGCTCAACCACTTGGGTAAAATCAAAATCAATGATCATGTCTTGGTGGCGAGAAACCATCATGTAGCGCACGACGTCTTTGCCAACCCGCTCTACCAACTGGTTAATTGTAATAAAGTTTCCTGCACGTTTTGACATACGAACTGGCTGTCCATTGTCGACAAAATTTACCATTTGGCAGGTTTTAATGACATAGGGCAAATCAGCTTTTAAAGCCTTCACAGCAGACGTTAAACGCTTTACATAACCAACGTGGTCAAAACCTAAAATATTGACCAGTAGGTCATAGTTGCGGCTAATTTTATGGTAGTGGTAGCCCACATCACCTGCGAAATAGGTCCAGGTATCGTCAGATTTTTTTAACGCGCGATCAATATCATCACCGTACGCTGTGGCTTTAAACAAAACTTGGGGGCGTTCTTCCCAATCATCCACCTGGTGCCCCTTGGGTTTTTCAAGCACCCCTTGGTATACATCACCTTTAATTTTTAACAACTTTAAAGATTTATCGACCCAGCCCTCTTTGGTAATTGCCGCTTCTGACGCATATTCCATAACAATGTTCAAAAGCTTTAAATCAGCCCTGATATAATCCATCATGGCATCAATAGTAAATAAACGTACCGGTTCTAGCCACTCTGTTTCAGGTTTGTCTAAAAGTGAATCGCCATAAACTTCTGCCAGCTTTTGCCCAACTGGAATTAGGTAATCGCCCTTATACATATCAACATCAAAGTCAGCCTCTGAAATTGTTTGGCCAAGAGCTTGCAAATAGCGCATATAAGCAGACCGCCCCAGCGCAATAGTTTGCCCACCGGCATCGTTCACATAATATTCGCGTGTTACCTTATAACCAACCTTTTCAAGCAGACTAGCAATGGTATCACCCAATACAGCGTTACGGCCGTGACCAATATGCATTGGGCCAGTTGGGTTAGTTGAAACATATTCAACATGTGCCTTCTTATCAGCCCCCATATTGCTGTTACCGTATTTGTGATTACTAGAAAGTATCCTAGTAAGTTCAAAGCGCAAAATACTTTGATGCAAGGTCAAATTAATAAAACCAGGCCCGGCTATTGCTGCATTTGCAATTGCTGGATGCTCTTCAATTTTTTCTATTAACTTATGCGCCAAATCTCGCGGAGACATACCTGCTGCTTTGGCACAAACCATTGCTGCATTACTTGCCAAATCGCCATGGGTTTGATCCTTAGCAGGCTCTAGCACTACCTTTTCAAGGCTTGCCCCCGGTATGATCTCTTCTAAGCAGTTTTCAATAAATTCAGTTAACCTAAATACTAACGGCATACACATTCTCCTAAACCAGTTATAGATTTAGCCGGCTTGGGAGTAATAATCAATTGTCTACTTCAAAATAGAGTCCATCCATTCCATAACACATTGTCTAGATGAGCTTTTATCTCGCCTTACCACCCTACCCCTTGATTGTTCCCGCACTCTAACAGCTCCATATTCATCGGCAATATCTTTCAATTTTTCAGCAACCGCTTCAAAATCACAGATCTTATTCTGCGTATATACATCCGCTTGTGATGCAGCATCCGTGAAAAAAAAAGAAGGTCCTAAATAAATATCAAATCTATAGTAATTTTCCCCTAAAAAGGACCTAGCGGCATTTTCTGTAGCATTTGACTGTCCGTTTATATGCAAATTAATAATTTCTTTCATCCAGCTTAAATTTCCACCAGACAATAAGGATGTATCAACTTCCTCATCGCCTCTAGTTCTGCCCAAAGACAATACTCGAATATCTTCAAATCCAACCCCATAATGTTTTTGTAATAGGGCCACACCAGCAGCAGTTGGATTATTCATTGCTGTACAACCATCACCTAATAAATAAGAAACTTCAGAGCCAATAGGTTTTACCTTCTGGGGCTCGTAGCATTTTGGAAATGCTGTCGCTGCCATAACCAGATCTTTCGTATAAAAATCATGCGCATCAGTTGTGGCAAACACCCGTGCCTTTTTAGTGTTTAAATCATGCGTTACCAAAGCAGTTGGTAATAAGCGGTTTTTATAGTTATTTTCACCGAATATATTGTTTAAAAGACTTTTGAAAGGGCCTGTTCTATAATAACCGCCAAAGAAACCACCAAAAGAAAAATAATTAGTCTTAAACATTTCATCTATTCCGTCCGTAATTATATCTGAGGCTGCTTGTGCGGAATATTTTGGACGCGATGGATTATCAGGATCAGGCAACGTTAGCATGCATGCAATAATGCTAGAAAATGAGGTGGCAACAATACCATCGAACAGATCAATTACAGATTTCTTTGTAAGCAATTCAAGACTTACCAGAGCTTGCAGATTTAAAAGACCATGTAACCCGTCACCATCTAAGGAAAGCACCCAATGGGTACGAGTATCTTTTTTAAATTCCGTTAGTTGTGAGACTTCTCTTAGAGTGTCCCAGCTTGTAAGCAAACATGCCTTTTCATCATCAGGCAAAACACTATACTTATTACTTGCATTAACGACAATACAACTGCCAATAATCAGTAAATAAGCCAATTTCAATACGCGCATTACCACGCTCCAATTTTGTTTTTTACAAAAACAATATATAGAGCGCAGAATTAATATTTAATTAATATGGAATAATTTCTATAGAATATAAAAAAATAGACATACCAGGTATTGGTATGTCTAGAGTCGACTATTTCATTTTTGCTTACTTGCTGGTACGCGAATCCATTGGTTTATTTGATAGTTAAAGTATGCTGTAGGGTGGTTTCTGGTAGGCGTAGGTGGACATGTAATAGTTCCGCGAGTATCTTCTTCCACTGGCCTAGCCATGAATTCAAATTGTCCAGTATTATAATTTAAACACTGAGTGAATCCCTTAAGAGGTGCTCCTGGACAACGTACCCCTTGATCCTCAATTCCAGTAGCCGCACTAAGCGCAACAACACTTAAAAGTGATAATAAAACTTTTTTCATTACTTAAAATCCTTCATAAACTTAAATATATTTAAAACATGCAGCCAAAAGCTTTTTGTAATATATACAAATATTTTTATTTCGACAACCATTATTTATACACCATCATAAAATAATTAAAGGTTATTTTATAAAAATTTTACTAAATTTTTACATTATGTCTAGCTAAATCACTTCTAATTTACACTTTAAGTCAGACTGATTAACAAGTAATTAATTGAATAAAATTTAAAGAAATATTTAAAAAAAATTAGGCTAAGTTTTTTCAATCAAACCTAACCCCATACAAAAGGAGCACAATGTTATGGATCAACTATATTGTTGATCCATTTGCATACTTGTTTATATGGCTATGTCTAACCACAAAGATCAGCTAACCATCCAAAGATACCCCAACAAGACCACTCGGCGGCAACGGGGGCTGAACAAGCAACGCGTGGTGGCAACACTTTTTGCAGATGTATTCCAAAAGACCTTTCTGTTTTTTTAAGTTCTGCGTCATTATTTGCATCCATTTGTAATGCAGCAGCGACTACAGAAAACTTATTATCTCCATTAAGCATTTTCGAGCTAGCATTATTTAATACGCATGTGTACCTATCTGAAGTATCATCAATACGCACATTACCTTTTCCTAAATGTGGATTAAACCTATAGTAGCGGTTGCCTAAATATAACCTAGCCGTACTATCTATAACGCTTAGCTGCCCATCTATGCACAGATCGGCTATCTCAACAGCCCAATCAAAACACCCACCACCATGTAAAGAATCTCCGTTACGCCTTTCACCAACTGCACCAGTACCAAATGAAACAGCGTGTATATCATTCATAGAAGCGCCATAGTGCTGTTGAATTAAAGCAATACCAGCAAGAATGGGGTTGTTCATGGCTGTGCCACCATCGCTTAATAGATATTCATTTGAAGAATCAATGGTTCTTACATATTGAGGTTCGTAATATGTTGGTGCAGCACATGTTGCCATTGCCACATCCTTTGTATAAAAATCTTGAGAATCGGTTGTTGAGATAAGTCTTTCAGAATATGAATGCAAATCATGGGTTATCAAAACTGTTGGCAGCAAACGATTTTTAAAGTTATTTTTTCCCAATATTTTTTCCAGAAAATTTATTACAGGTGTGGTTTTGTAGTGGGTACCCAAAATTCCCCCAAGCGATTGCCAATTTGTAACAACCATCTCATCCTTATTTTCAAACATTATTTCTAACACATCCCTTGCGGAATAAAGCGGACGCGTTGGAAAATCTGGATTTGGCAGAGTTAGTAAACAAGCAATAACACCACCTATTGAAGTACCAGCAACACCGTCAAATAAATCAATTACTGATTTTTGTGTAACCTCCTCTAATTTAACTAAGGCATGCAAATGCATAAGACCACGAATACCACCTCCATCTAGGGAAAGTAACCAATATGGTCGCGTACCATTAGTGCAACTGGCATTTGCCATAGATTCATTAAGTTGACCACACCTTTCAGTTAAGCTAGCGCAGCTGACATTTTTAGATGATTCCATATCAAGTTGCGTTAAACACTCAGTGTTTGCGGCGTTAATAGCCATAAAACAAGTAATCAAAAATAAATATTTAAATTTTAATACACACATTATTGCACCTTCATGTTATCCTTCAATAACAACAGGTAGTTCTTTAAATTAATAATTAGTTAACAAATAGAAAATTATGGCTAATATTAAAAAAAATTAGGCGCTCCTTTAATAATAGAGCGCCCAATAGTAATCTCAGATTTAATTATTTTCTCAAACAAAATCTTCTCAACAATTGAAAATTTTGTGGATTGAAATATGGCCTTGCTGCCAAAGTTGAAAAACTACGTTTACTAACAGGATTAAGTATTGGTACAGATTGCCTTATTATGGCAGGCATTCGACTTTTCTTAACCTTTGCCAAGTCTATAAGAGAACCAGCTATTCTTATAATTTCTTCATTTCTATCTTCCAGCATTTTTAAATGAGATCTTTTTAATAGTTGAAGATATTCATCTGATGTATCAACCAAATGCATATTGCCAGCACCCAGCACTGGTTGGAAACGATGGTACCTATCTTTTAAATAAAATTTTGCCAAGCTATCAGTAGTGCTTAACTGCCCTTCTCTGCAGATACCAACAATTTTTCTTCCCCACCCAATAAAACCACTATGAATCAAATCTTCACTGGAATGG
>JAPLON010000062.1 GCA_026400695.1 Pseudomonadota bacterium | reverse complement strand
TGCTTGTACCCAATAAAGCAGGCAATCGCTCCAATTTTTGCCAAAGAATCATGATACTTATGACGGGTTGCATACCATGGATAATTTGAATACCAAGCAGCCTGCGGTTCAAGCTTTGTATCAAGGTAGTCAAGCGGTATGGCAATAAGTGGCAGCGTCATAAAATTCCTGTGGTTGTATTCAGTTTATAACAGAAGATTAGCTTTGGTACTATCATGAATTCATTCAAAGCAATCGGCAATGAGCCCATCTAGCAACCCATTGCATATTTTTGGAAAATCTAACTCACTTCAAGAACCTTTAACTTTTGCATCACCTACAATAATCACTGGGTTACCAGGGCCTGTGTTAATCATTCTTCGATTCGTTGCTGTGATCTCCACAGGTCCATTCGATTGGTTATCATAAAACTGCCATTTTCCGTGAACTTTATCATAGTAAATGGCATAAGCATGACCAGTGCGTCCCAAAGATAAGACAAAATCTCCCGTATAAGTTATCGTCCTGACAGTTAAGTCTCCATTAAACTCAAGCTTTGTAATATTGTTATCGTTCCAATCTCTATATTCCACCCATTTAACTGGTTGATGAAAAAATAGATCTTTGCCATCAAAGTCGGTAAGTATATAGTTCTCGAGCAAGCTTTCGTTGCCAAGGTATATTTCTTTGGCAATCTGCTTTTCAGCATATCTGCCAAGCGCTCTGACAATCGAAAGATCAGATGGATGCATTCTTAAGTTTTTAGGCGTTGCAATATCTTCTTTGGAAATTTTAAGGTTATTTACATAGTAATTTCCCAAGCTATCTTTTCTTACAACTATCGATAGCTGATCTTTTAATTTAGGGGTTTGGATGATGGCATTTAAGAAAGAATATAAAACACAGGCCCAATCACTGGTTTTTTGTTTGAATGGATTACCTATGGTTAAGCTGTCTAATTCTGGTGTCACGTCTAAGTACTGTGGATTAAGCGACGGATTCGAATCATTAGATCTAATAGTATCGGCCCCCTCAGTATTAAGACTTGATGCTGCACATGGGCTACCTATTGTCGCCTCTATATCATCGTCAACACTCGACAAAATACCATCAGTAGTACCAGCTGCGATAGCATAGTTAAAAATGTTTGCATGCAGCAGCAAAAGAATAAATTTCGCCTTCATATGAAAACCAAATATTAATTATTGGTAATTATATATTTACATAATGAAATTAATTATTTGTTAATAATTCTTAAATTTTTATTTACTATTGTTAATATGCAGTAAATTTACTTTGTATGATGGCTGTTTAGCAAAAAACACCGGCATTAGGTGATTCTCAATCAGTTATTACATGGTGCAAATTAAGAGTATCCGCTTTCTTAGCTGATTGATTAGCTTTGGTGCTATCATGAATTCATTCAAAGCAATCGGCAATAAAGCCATCTAAGATGGGGTGAATATCAGAAAGTGGCGGCGCAAAGTTGTGGGCCCCTATCACAAATACTTGCGGAACATCTCCGTCAACGTTATAACCACACAAGCAATTAATGCCAGACATCGTGCCCTTTTTGGCCCTAATGCCAACTGGTAAAGTGGTGCGGTTTTTAAGGGTGGTATTTGCCTCGCCCATGCAAGCTAGTGCCCCAACAAATTCTTTAACTGCATATGCTTTTTGTAAAAGCTTAAACAGTTGGCGCGGCTGAATGCGGTTGTAACGGGATAGCCCAGATCCATCAACAAACAAAGCTTTGTCCATGTCTACATTGAAATGGATTTTAATTAGAGATTTAATGGCGGCGTCGCCTTCTTCCCATTTTAATATTGGCGTAGGGCTGTCCCTGGTAATAATTTTTAAGTACAAAGCATCGAACACAAAGTTGTCTGATATTTTCAATGCGGGTGGAATAATTGCACCCAATGGTTCTGACTGATGGCTTGCAATTACTTGCGTACCGCCCAAATGGGACTCTTTCACAATCACCACCTTGGCAGGCAACTTCATCCGTTTCAAAATGCTCTTGAACTTGTTGGCAATGTAATCATCATGATTTTCCGGAGACATTTTCAGCTTTAAGGGCTGATCAGATATACCAATGGTGCCGATAGCTTTTATGCGCTCCTTATTCCACGACAGCTTGATTACTGACTTTTCACCAGTCACGACCTGATTATCAATTTGATAGCCCCCATCATTTTCAACAACAGCCGCTTTAGTAAACATACCCGGTGTAACCGTTACGGTAATTAAATTCCCATCTATATTCGCTGCCGCAACTGGCCTGGCATAACTTGTTGCCATGTCATCGATAATAATGTTCCGTGAATAAGGCGGCGTTTGAAAGGCAGAACCATCAACAGTAACTTTCCCACTAAAATGGTAAAGTTGCAAAGCAGCCAGCATTTCTAAAAGGTCTTCAGAACGTAAAGTCGGGTCACCAGAAAACGTTACAACGGCAT
>JAPLON010000119.1 GCA_026400695.1 Pseudomonadota bacterium | reverse complement strand
CAATTGCTTAAAAAGATAGAATATATGAAACACTATACTTCTATTTGCAATAGCGCACCTGCTGAGATTATCAGCCTAATTGCCTTAAAAAATAAAGACCGCATACTTTCCAGAAACAACCAAATTGTGACTAAAAACTTAAAGCTATTAGATGCATTCATGGAAGAGCACCAAAGCTTATTTGAATGGGTAAGACCTCAAGGCGGGTGCGTAGGATTTGTAAAATATAAAGGACACGAATCTGTGGAAATTTTTTGTGAAAATCTGGTAAACGAAAAAGGTGTGCTGCTAATGCCAGCATCAATTTATGACCACAAAAGTAATTATTTCCGCATAGGTTTTGGCAGAAAAAACATGCCAGAAGCTTTGGGTAAATTAAAAGAGTTTTTGGAATGAAAATATTTGATATCAAAAAAATTCAGCAGGTTATAAATCAAGAGCAAGACTTAGAAGAAATTATTGAAACTCAAAAGCAAGCCTTTATAGATTTTACGTCTGGCTTATTCGAAGTGCCACTGCCCATGCAGCTAAGCTTCCCTAACCAGCAAGGCGATTGTCATGTTAAAGCTGGATTTAAGAAACAGGGTAATATTTTCGTCATAAAGGTAGCAAACTGCCAAGCTGATTATTACTGATTTGACCGGCATTGCAGCGCAAGATGTTGCTATAGCAGAGTTTACTCTGAAGAAAATTTATCAAGCATATCCTGAACTGTCTGGTTCTTAAAAACAGCATGTTTGCAAAGACCAGCAGCAACCACCCCAGGCGCCAACTCTTTCATCGCATCAATAACCTTAGCCATTTGTTGTTCAGTAGTTTCAGGATTTTCAAGAATGTCTATATTTTTTAAGAACGCAGCAATTGTCCCTTTTCGTATAGTTAGCCGTTTATATTTGTTGTATTTTCACTATCTAATAAAATATCTTCCGGTTTAACACCAAAGTTTGAGGCACTCATAATTACTCCAGTTCAGTCATAAAAAACTTGAGGTATTGTAAATGTGTACAAAGCGAAATTCAAATTACCTTTCACAGGGTACCCCCTCTACCCTAAAGGTTTTAGAATTTTTTTAGCATTATCTAAATCAAATTCAAACACAGACAAAGTTACTGAACCAAAGGACAGATGCTGCCTCATGCCTCCTAAATCATCAGCAGATACTATGCTATAAATACCTCTTGTTTCTAATGCCACTTTTGCTAGCTCTGCTTCATGCCTGTATAAAAAAGTCCTTAATACAACTATGTTACTCATTTTTTATACTAACTCCACAATATACTGCATCAATCATCCCCAGGAAATGAACCATACATATCACTAAACAAAGCATGGGCCGCCATCGCCTTTTCTTCCTTTTTTTGGATTACTGTGTCAATTTCAGCTTTAACCTTACTTCTTTCTTCAGCATCAACAATTGTTTCACAGAGTTTTCTGCAACCAACTATTGCGTCCTCTTGAGTGTACCAAAATATTCCAGAACCTTCTGTTTCTAGAATATTTATGTAAGTAGCTTTAATCCAATCTAAATCAGCACCTGATCTTGGTGTTTCTGAAAGCAATTTTAAAACTGTCACCCCTTTTTTAGAGCTTTCATCTAATGATGAAAGGGTTTTTTCTATAAAACCCTGAACTTGCAATTTACAGTCTGTTTCATACATTGCAGCCATTGCATTGTTTATTTTTTCTAAAGGCCAGCAATATGGCCTTGTGAGGACATCTATCACCATCTGTCGCTCTTGTGTGGTTACAACTCTTTCCGCCAAATCTACAAAAATGGAACACACATCATAACTAATATCGCTATAACCACCCCGCTCTTTCGTGAAGAATTTTGACAGTATTTGACCGAAAAATAAGCGCTCTTCAGGCTCAGTAGACTTTTCAAAAAATGTCTTAAAAACACCAGAAGCAAACCAGTAACCATGCTTGCCTATGTAGGTGAAGAACTCGGGAGCAATATTTCTAAGTATTACACGCTCGCCAGCACTTTCTGAATTTGCCACAAGTTCTCTATAAGCCGATATTGCCCCATAGTGAACCCTCCCACCTTTTTCACAATCCAGCAAAAGATCTTGAACAAACCTTTGAATAACCTTACGTTCATCAACTTCTTTTGCTTTTTTGGCTAAATATTTAAAACCATCCCCTACCTCTAAAACAACATCTACATCGTCATCCGCAACCAATTTCCCCAAGGCAATTCGCAATCTTTGGCGTTCAACAAGTTCTTCTGATTTTTCAGCTAAAGCTTGCAATCCTTCAGCAACACAATGTCTAACCTTCTTGTCATGGCTGTCTATCTGGGTTTCAAAAAAACTAAACAATAAGGATCTTTGTTCTATAGTACTCGTTACTTTTGCCAAATTCTTGTAGCTTTCTGTTACCCCATTGATTAAATCAAGAGATGATAACTCAAGCGAACTCAAAACTCCCACAACAAAGTCACAATCGCCTTCCTCCGCTAACCTGGATAAAAGCAAAGCAGCCTTTGCACGTTGTCCAAGATTATCACGTATGGCTCGATCTCCATCAAGGAATGAACGTAATAATGGAATAAGCCGTTTCCTATCAGGACTTGCCCAATGGAAAGAATGCCGCATAGAACAATCAACCGCAAGAAGACAAATATCCATATCTTTTTCAGGCCCAGATAAAATTCCTAACATATTTCTTACCTCTATTAAGTTTGATCCATCTTCCGGAGATGGCGGGAATTTCCTGAGTACAGATGCCATCCCTCCTAAAACTTCTATTTGTTTTAGCTGCTCTTCCTTTGAAGCTGATGTTTCAACTAAAAATCGCAGAGATGACCTTAATCCTGAGGCAATAAATTGTGATTTTGCATTTTTAAACCAAACAGGTATCAAATCCAAAACAAAAAGACGGTCTTTTAAAGAAGGTGCACTTTTAGCTAAATCATCCAGTACTTGGACATGATCTTCTTTGATAATGCCATTTGGTGTAGTCCTTACAACCTCTTGCAATCCTTCAAATTTTGAAGTCCAATCTTGGCTGGCATTAGCGGCAACAACCCCTAAAAAAAATGCTGCACACCTTAAAAAGCTAAAAACCATATATACCTTGCATAAGAAAACTGCCCCTTGGTACAAGGTTATTGAAAAATATTTAACGAAAAGTTAAATATACGCAGCCTTTAAATCATAACTATGAATCGTATTTTATAATCATACTGGGCTGTTATTTATGTAATGAAATTACAATTAGTAATTTTGCGATCTAATAAACCAACCTCACTCAAAAAATTATTTCCTTTAATTAATTATTAACCACCCGTTTGTATAATAAAATTAACAACTAATTACCTAGATTTTTTCAAAGATAAAAAAAACTAATAAGGAATTTAAATATGAAAAATTTATCAAAACAACAAACTCTATTTATCGCATTTTCATTGCTTGTGCATTCAAATTGTTATTCTTCATCAGGAAACCAAACAGTTGCAACCCTTCTAGGTGAGGAACCGACACCAATAGCATCTACTTGCACTGATAAAAAAGAAATTTGGGATGAGTTTGAGTTCTACAAAAGGCCGTACAACCAAATGTGTATGCTAGGATCTCACAATGCTTTTGCTAGCCGTGAAGATTGGTACATTACACCGTATTGTTATGACCAAATCCATGGAATTGAAAAACAATGGAATGACTACAAAACCCGTTTTTTTAAACTAACTATTTGTTGGACTCCACCTAGATCTAGCTGTTGCTTGAGCAAACCATTTAAATTTTATAGTGGGTCTTATGATGAAGGCCAAGAAATTGTTCTTGCACATGGAAATACTCCTACCGGTGCTTATCATGTAACAAAATACTTTTTAAAACCTGGAGAACCTGAGTCATTTGTACATTATTTGAAGCGTATTAAAGTTTTACTTGATACGGGAAGAGAAAAATTTAAAGATGAATTGTATCAATGGAAAGCAAAATATCCTAATGCCGAATTTCTATGTGTAGATGATAAGGAAAAACATCCTAACACCAAAGATGGTGAAGATAAGGTATATGATGGAAGAGCCATTGATAGGGCAACTAATACAATTATTCCTTTACCCGTTCCTCCAACAGCATTTCTTTATTTATATAGCTTCTTAGGTGACAAAGGAAAAGAAGCAATACATGAAGCCCTAGAGAAGTCAGGGCTTACAGATTATGTCCACTACCCAGTACTAAAAAGATACAAAGAAACGGAACGATCATATCCAGTTTGGCCATCAGTTAATGAAATGCTGAACAAAAAAACGCCTTTACTTATACTAAGTACCAATCCATACGATTGTATTAATGATGGTGAAAAACTTAGCTATGATCCCTCAATAACTATAGATACGAGTGCTGTAGCTATGAGTAATAACGTTCCAAAAGCCAACAATTTTCCACAAGATCCTAAAGCACCGCTTTATAGCTTTTTCATGAGATCAACAGACACAGGATATACGGCAGAAGATTATAGTGAACGAGGAGAAGATAGAGGGTTTGATGGCTACGGAATTTCTGGGTATATCGATTTCTACCACGAAAGTGGAAAACCAAACACGCTTGATTATAACACTATAAATGTTTATGAAAAAATAAAAGAACGTCTAATTGATTTCCGTTCTCAAAACGGTAGCTTCCCTTCAGACATTCAAATGCAACTAATAGGGAAAGGACCAACATATCCATGTGTTACAGATTCTCTAGTTGATGAAGTATCATCTGCAAACCAACCGTTAAGTGTAGATTTAAGCGGCTGCCCTGCTTTTTCTGGATCACAAATTGTTGCTTGGATTAATGCACATAGTCAAAGTAAATTTGCTATCTCTGGAACACAAGCCCCAGTTGAAAGGTCACGAAATGTTGGAGCTTTACCTTCAAAAGCAGAGCTTCAAGAAGCTTTAAAAAAAGATCTTCAAAAAGCTTTTGATGAAAAATAAAAGACCTAAGCGCCTGTTTTTTTACAGTAATAACCTGTAAATAAGCAGGCCTTATAAACCCCTCCAAAAGTAGCTATTCCAACCCCAACCAAACCAAAAACGTAAACCACAGACTTAATAAATGAACTGGGAAAAATTACAGAAACTTGTAACTGATAAACCAAAGCCCCCATACAAACACTGGCTAAAACTACGTACAATAGATCTTTATAAAATTCAGGACTGAGTGATATCATTGATTTTTCTTTAAGTTTCCAAGCTAACAAACCTGCTTGAACCCACGCAGCAAGCCCTGTAGCAAGTGCCATACCAACATGTAGGAGTGGACCTATTAAAAGTAGATTTAAAATAAGATTTACAGCAACAGTAATCATCCCAATTTTAAGTGGAGTTTTTGTGTTTTGTTTTGCAAAAAATCCTGTAGTGAAAATTTTGCTTAAAATATATGCGGGTAAACCTATAGCAAAAGCAGCTAAAGCAGGAGCAGTTGCCAATACATGATCATAAGTAAAACTACCACGACCATAAATTAAATTAATGATTGGATTGGCCAATAACACCAAACCAAATGCCGAAGGAATACTTAGTCGTAAGCCTAAAGACATTGCCTTTTCCTGTAAAACCACAGCATCTTTTTGATTATTTAAGCGTAAAGCCTTAGAAAGGCTAGGCAGCAAAACCGTACCTATAGCAATACCAAAAACTGACAAAGGTAATTGATTCAAGCGATCTGCATAATAAAGGAAAGCTAAAGATCCTGTAGGCAGTGTTGAAGCAAGCATCATATCAACAAAAATATTAATTTGCATTACCCCAGCGCCAATTGCCCCTGGAACCATTAATGTTAAAATCTTTGAAACTGAAGGGTTAAGGGTAGGCATTTGTAAACGCAACTTAAATCCTTGCTTAGCAGCTGCATAATACAACCAAATAAATTGCACAACACCTGCAGTAATTACCCCAACGCATAAGGCAAACCCAGGTTCATCAACAACCAACAACATAGCTGCTATCATAAAAATATTTAAAAGCACAGGAGTCGCTGCCGCTGCTGCGAAACGATCTAGTGAATTAAGCACTCCTGATAATAAAGCCGCTAATGATATAAATAAAATGTAGGGGAATGTTATTCGAGTAAACTCAATCGCGTAGGCAAGGCGTTCCGGAGTATCACAAAACCCAGGGGCAATAATGTGAATAATTGTTGGAGTAAAAATTACCACCAAAATTACAAAAATGCACAAAATAAGGGTCAGCCAACTAAAAACTTGATTAGCAACTTCTTTTGCTTGTTCTTTACCATGGCTTGCAAGTACACCAGCAAACTCAGGTACAAATGCAGCATTAAATGCACCTTCAGCAAAAAATCTTCTAAAAAAATTGGGAAATTTAAAAGCAACTATGAATGCGTCCGCAATAACACTAGCGCCCAGAAAATAGCTCATTAGCATTTCGCGCAATAAGCCAAATAAACGGCTAACAGAAGTTAGCCCGCCAACAATTATTAATGATTTCTCTAAACGCACCTATAATCCTTAAGGTAACAGCCGCTTATTCACGGCTAACCAAGGCCGGAAATAAGAGTACGTGGATCAATTGGTGATTTGTCTGCTCCACGAATTTGCAAATGCAATTGCGGCTGAGAAACGCTACCAGTTGAACCAACTGTACCTATTTTAGAACCAGCGCTTACGACCGATTTAGCCTTCACATCAATTGTGTTAAGGTGCGCATAGGTTGAAATTTTACCATCACCATGCTGAATCATTACTAACTTGCCATAACCTTCAGCTTGTGAACCGGCATACTTAACAACTCCATCGGCAACAGACTTAACCGCCACCCCTTTTGGAGCAGCTATATTGATTCCTTTGTTAATAGTACCATCTGGTAGCTTTCCAAAATCTTTAATAATTTTTCCAGCCACAGGTGACCTATAACCAGAATTGGGCGACGCTACTACAGATTCTGTTGAAGCTGCTGATACCGCATCAGAAGCAGGAACTTGTGTAACCATTTCTTCAGAAGGAACAGAAGCATCAGGTAAAGATTGGTTGGAAGCGCTAATATCATCAAGTGGCTTAACCGTGATATCATCTGCAAGCCTTTGTTCTGAATGGTTTCCAGCACGCTCTTTAACCAACAAACGTTGTCCTGGAACCAACTGCGCATCGCTCTTTAATTTATTGAATCTTAAGAGATCATCTTGAGATACGCCAAAACGTTTAGCAATTGAAACTAACGTGTCGCCCTTTTTAACCTGATAATAAGCACTTTTTGAAGGTATTGCCTTGCTTGATTTAGGTGTATTTACTACCTCAGCTGGACGTTGATTCGTTGCACAGCCTACTAAAAGCAGCAATATAAAGCTTGCAATAATATTTTTCATGCAAATTGTTCCTTCAATAATTCAAGTGTTTTTTGATTAGTAATATCTACCGATAAAGGCGTTATAGAAATATATCTATTAACAATAGCTTCTACATCAGTACCGGATTCCGCAGACTTCATGCTATCATATCCCTGAGTACCCGGTCCAATCCAATAATACGGAACACCACGGGGGTCTTCACGTTTACAAATGCTATCAAAAAATTTACGTCGTCCTTGACTAGTAACTTTAATGCCTTCAACTGACTTATGAACAACATTTGGAAAATTCACATTAATCAAAACATCTTTTGGTATAGGATTTTTCAAAATCTTACTTAAAACGATAGGTCCCCAGTGCTCAGCGGTTGCCCATTTGGTTGGCTGCAACGTCTGATTTGTTAAACTAAAAGCGATGGCTGGAATTCCAAGAATTGTTGCTTCTAATGCTGCTGCAACAGTACCAGAATAAGTAACATCTTCCGCTATATTCGCCCCATTATTAACCCCTGAAAGCACCAAGTCTGGTTTATCTTCCATAAGTGATTGTACGGCGCTTAACACACAATCTGTAGGCGTCCCTGAAACAGAATATTTTTTTGAAGAAATTTCAGTAATTCGAAATGGGGTACGCAAAGTCAAAGAATGGCTAACTGCGCTTTGATCGTGCTCAGGTGCAACAATCCACACATCGTCAGTTAATGATCTAGCAATATGTTCCAAAATTTTCAATCCTGGAGCCGTGATACCATCATCATTTGTAATTAAAACCCGCAAACTAAGCCTCAATTCTATCAAAACCTGTATAAGGTCGTAGTACTTCTGGAATGGTTATTGAGCCATCAGCCTCTTGGTAATTTTCCAAAACTGCTATTAAGGTACGACCTACCGCTAAACCAGAGCCATTTAAGGTGTGTACAAAATGAATTTTTCCATCATGGGTACGGTAGCGAGCATTCATTCTTCGTGCTTGAAAGTCACCACAATTTGAACAGCTAGAAATTTCACGAAAATCTTGTGGACCAGGTAACCAAACATCTAAATCATAAGTCTTTTTAGCACAGAACCCCATATCTCCAGTTGATAGCAACATCTTTCGGTACGGCAAGTTTAATTTTTGTAAAATTGATTCAGCAGCTGAAGTTAAACGCTCATGCTCTGCCTCAGATTGTTCTGGAGTAGTTATACTAACCAATTCAACTTTAGTGAATTGATGATTACGAATCATTCCACGCGTATCACGCCCAGCAGCACCAGCTTCTGCCCTAAAGCATGGGGTTGAAGCTGTTACACGCATTGGCAATTGCAGTTCACTTAAAATATCACCGGCTACCATATTAGTAAGGCTTACTTCTGAAGTTGGGATCAACCAGTGATTATGGCTAGTCAAAAAACTATCATGCTCTAACTTTGGCAACTGGCCAGTACCAAACATTGCAGAGCCATTAACAAGCAACGGTGGAGAAATTTCAGTATAGCCAAATTCACTGGTGTGAGTATCTAGCATAAACTGGGCAAGACTACGTTCAAGACGACTAAGCTCACCCTTTAGCAAAACAAAGCGCGCACCAGAAAGCTTAGCAGCCGTTGCAAAATCCATTAACCCAAGAGCTTCACCCAATTCGTAGTGATGTTTAGGTGTAAATGAAAATTCTTTTGGAGTTCCCCAACGCAAAATCTCTGCATTTCCTGTTTCATCCTTACCAACAGGAACATCACTTGCTGCAACATTAGGAATTGCACTTAAAATATCATGCAATTTTTTTTCTTGTTCCTTAGCTTGCTCTTCAAACGTAGCAATTTTTTGCTTTAAGGTTTCCCCTTCCACGGCAATTACATCTGTAGATTCACCATTGCGCTTTGCTTCACCAAAAGCTTTGGCGTGAGCATTACGCTGACTCTGAAAAGACTGCAAATCTGTTAAAGTTTGCCTGTGAACTTTATCAAGATCCAAAATAAGTGAAGAAGCTGGATCCAAATTACGATCAGCTAGTAATTTATCAAATAGTTCAGGGAACTCCCGAATAAAACGAATATCATGCATAAGTGTTTTCTAAGTGAACCGGTTTGGTCCAATGTATCATAAGCAGGGTCGCCCCATAAAGAACTATCATTGGTAAAGCGAGTGCAATCATACTTAAAGCATCAGGTGGAGTGATAACAGCGCTTATTAAGCAAATAACCAATATAACCAAACGCCAGCGTGACTTTAAATCATCAAATGAAATAATATTTAACCGCACAAGGGAAAATAGCACTACCGGTAATTCAAACCCCAAACCAAAAACAAACATTAAACGCTGAGTAAAACTCAGATAATCGATCAGCTTAAAAAATTAAACCAAGTTTCCCTGCAACAAAAAGTGGTTGCGATACTTGCTAAAACCAGTTCTACCAATCGTCAGCAGGT
>JAPLON010000082.1 GCA_026400695.1 Pseudomonadota bacterium | reverse complement strand
CTATACCATCCGAATCATGACTTGTTGCAGTAGGTGTGCCGTCTAAAAAAAATAAATCATTCCTCAAAAACAGCATATTAACTGATGCATACTCTCCTATTTTCGGATCAATTTCCCCTGGATTCACAAGCTCTTCCAGAACGGTAATACAACCAGTCCACCTGGTGCCTTCTTGGTCATCAATTGTAAATCGCCTACAACCAAATTTACTAAATAGAAAATGACACATGGTTCTGGGTCGATCAAAACACCTGAATTCTGAACAATGCGGGTAATCATACGCACCAATTGCTGTAAAAATTGGAGTACATAATATTTGCACTACCAATACAATCAAAAAACAAGTCAATTTGTTCATCTGCATAACCACTGTAATTTTACTATTACTCATCAGCCTATATGTAATTCCTTAACACCTTCTAAATAAAACCTTAATTTTTTTGACTAAATCTACTTTTTGGGTGTAAGTTTCAGGTAATCAGTCTTAAGAATTCAGCCAGCACATGGGATTAAGCACCAGTCATTTAATTATTGTTTTGTTGATTGTTCTAGTATTATTTGGAGCAGGAAAAATCCCCCAAATTATGAAGGATCTTGCTAAGGGCGTTAAGGCCTTTAAAGATGGCATGAAAGATGAAGACAAATGACAGTTAGAGTTCGCTTCGCCCCATCACCCACTGGGTTCTTACATATTGGCAGTGCGCGCACAGCCTTGTTTAACTACCTGTTTGCTAAACACAACAATGGCAAATATCTATTACGTATTGAAGATACTGACAGGGAGCGTTCAACCCCAGAAGCCGTTGAAGCAATTTTTAAAAGCCTAGAGTGGCTTGGTATTAAGGCTGATGAAGAACCAATTTTTCAATTTTCACGTTACCAACGCCACGCAGAGGTTGCACATGAACTGCTAAAGGCTGGCAAAGCTTACTATTGCTATTGCTCACCGGAAGAACTGCAAACAATGCGTGAAGAAGCGGCAGCCAATGGTAAGCCACCGCGTTATAATGGCATGTGGAGAGATCGTGACGCAAGCACTGCACCAAGTGGCGTAAAACCAGTTATCCGCTTTAAATCACCGCAAGATGATAGCTTAACCATTAACGACCGTGTGCAAGGTGAGGTAACTGTAAAAAACAATCAGCTTGATGATATGGTGTTATTGCGCGCTGATGGAACCCCAACCTATATGCTATCAGTTGTGGTCGATGATCACGATATGGGAATTACTCACATTATTAGAGGCGATGACCACTTAACCAACGCATTTCGCCAACATCATATTTACAAAGCGCTTGCTTGGGATGTTCCAGAATTTGCCCACATTCCTCTAATTCATGGGGCCGATGGGGCAAAGCTTTCAAAACGCCATGGGGCCACTAGCGCTGATGTTTATAAAGATCTCGGTTATCTCGCAGAAGCCATGAAAAACTATTTGTTGCGCCTAGGCTGGGGACATGGAGATGATGAAATCATCAGCGAGTCTCAAGCCATTGAATGGTTTACTTTAGAAAGCATTGGCAGGTCCCCTGCCCGTTTTGATATGGTAAAGTTAAACAATCTTAATGGACATTACATAAGACAAAGCGATAACCAACGCCTA
Source organism: Pseudomonadota bacterium (assembly GCA_026400695.1). Lineage (GTDB taxonomy): Bacteria > Pseudomonadota > Alphaproteobacteria > Paracaedibacterales > CAITNM01 > CAITNM01. The sequence continues at coordinate 968 of JAPLON010000082.1, read as the reverse complement.
CTAGAATTGTCCTTACCAATTATTGAGGAAATGCTTAAAAAAACACTTTCTTTGCATGAGAAAAATTCTATTTTAAAAGGCATGAATGGCTTAAAAGAAAGGGCAAAAACCCTATTAGAGTTAGCTGATAGCGCATTGATTTATATACGAACATTTAGTCATGACGAAAAATCCCAAGCTCTACTTACCCCAGAAAATATAGATTTACTAAAAAAATTAGTGAAAAAGTTGAGCATAACTGAATTTAGTGAAAATACACTAGAAGACTGCTTACGTAATTTTGCAGAAGTTGAGCAAACTAAACTTGGACAAGTAGCAGCACCGCTACGTGTAGCAATTACTGGAAGAACCGTTTCGCCAAGTTTATTTGAGGTAATGGCAATCCTTGGCAAGGAAGAATCATTAAGCAGAATTGAAAGAGTTGTAGTATGACCACCCTTAATACAAGGCACGTGTACCCAATAAGCTATAGCGGCAATATATTTTGGTTAATCTTGTTTGCAATTTTTTGGCCACCCCTTGGAGTATTTTTATTTGTAAAAAATGGCAGATTCATAAAAAATAATAGCGCGTTTTACCTGCAATACCGCGGTTCATGGTTTTGGGTAATTTTTTGGGCCCTTTTATTTTTCCCAGTTGCAATTCTTTTAATGGCCTTACGCGGTGCCAATGTGATTGAGGAAAATATTAGCGCACCACTTCAACGTTAATTGTCATAAAAATTTCAACCAATCGGTGAAAACAATTTATTGTAATTATCCTTTGAAATAGATACATATATCATTATAACAATTTTCAAGGATTTACATGAATAATATAATAAAAATTGGGGCTGTACCAGATAACACGATAAAGTGTTATAAGGTGAATGATGAGAAAGAGCCGATTAAGTAAAGTTAAACAATAACGCTTACTAGAGTATTTTGTAGCAGGAGTAACTGCGAGATGTTCTGCTAGTCTGATAGGGG
>JAPLON010000099.1 GCA_026400695.1 Pseudomonadota bacterium | reverse complement strand
TGCGTAAATGGGCGCTTGCAGTCCTGGTGAAGCTGAAAGAAAAGCCAGAACAGTCAATTAAATCGCTCATGCGCAAAAATGCTATGTCCTTCAAATACCTCACCTCATCTGTCAAGAAAATTCTTCATGCGTAGGCCCTGGGAAGGAAAAACTATATTCTTCCCTTTTGATGTTATTTTGGCTATAGTGCTGGGACGTTCAATGGAGGAAATATAATGAAACGCACTTTTCAACCAAGCAACATAGTTCGTAAACGTCGTCACGGCTTTCGTGCACGCATGGCAACGAAAAACGGAAGAAGAATTATTGCTTCTAGACGCGCAAATGGAAGAACAAAATTATCAGCTTAGGTGCACGATTTTATGAAAGCGCGCAAAGATTATGTGCGCTTAAGTCGCGCCGGTAAGCGGTTTTTTTTTGAAGGTTTTATTGCGCAAGCTTTACCTGTTGAAAACAGACTGGGATTAATTGGTATAACAGTTACCAAAAAGTTAGGTGGATCTGTACAACGGCACCGTGCAAAGCGTAGATTACGTGAAACGGTTAGGTTGTGGAACAAAGAAGGTTCAGCACCTCTAACTTTTGATATAGTCTTAGTTGCTAGAACTAAGATTTTTGACCTAGACTTTAATAGGCTAAGATCTCAATGGACCACATTGTTGGCGCAACTAACAAATAACCAGGATTGGAATCATGAAGCGACTCGTCATTAGTTTTATATACTTATACCGTTGGCTGGTTTCACCTTTTTTACCGCCAAGCTGTAAGTTTACGCCAACCTGTAGTCGTTATGCGATTTCAGCAATTGAGTGTCACGGATTGGCTAAAGGCATATGGATGACACTAAAACGATTGTGTAAGTGCCAGCCATTTAGCAAATCAGAAACCCCTTACGATCCAGTACCAGCATTAAATTCAGATCTACCAACCAAAAATTCCGCTAATTCCACTTCTTCACAAAAATTAAAAAGAGTACAGAACGCATGAATGAAAATCGCAATCTATTAATTGCATTTGGTTTATCCATTGCTATTTTATTGGGCTTCCATCAGTTTTATGAAAAACCAAGACAAGAAAAATTAATGCAGCAAAAACTGCAAGAACAAGCATTGCAAGCTCAAACTCCAGCAACAATAACCAATCCGGAGCCACAAAAGATTGCACCAGATAGTGCACCTGAACAAAAGGCAGTTGAAAAATCAGCTCGCATAAATATTGAGAATGAATCAGTAAGTGGTAGCATTCGCCAAGTCGGAGCAGTAATTGACGATATACTGTTAACCAATTACACAGAAAATACTGACCCCAACAGCCCTAAAATTCGCCTATTAGATGAAAGCTTTGAAAACAGCTACAGTGTATCTAGCGGCTGGAAAACTGCAGATAGCTCGAATGTTGGTGCACTACCTAATGAAACAACCAATTGGCAGATTCAAGGTGAAAATCATAAACTTACGCCAGAGCACCCAATTGTTCTAACTTGGTTTAATGATCGTGGTTTAAAATTTGAGCGCATAATCAGCATAGATAATAAGTACCTAATTACAGTTACAGACCAGGTAACAAATCACGGGGAAAATTCTGTTACCTTACAAGTCCAAGGTCAAATTCGCAGAAAAAATCCACCTAAATCTCAAGGTTTTTACATATTGCATGAAGGACCAATTGGTTACTTTAACAATAAATTATTTGAAGAATCATACGAAGATTTGGCCAAAACTCCATTTACTCAACAAGCAACCAATGGGTGGTTTGGATTTACCGATAAATTTTGGTTAGTAAGTTTAATTCCAGATTCTAAATCAGCAGTGAATATTGAATATAGCGCTCAAGGCACCACAAACATTGCACAATTTACGGCAACTCCAATTACCGTAAAACCTGAAGAAACATCCACCTATTCATATAAAGTTTTTGCAGGTGCGAAAGTTTTAAGCTTATTAGATGATTATGAACCCATGGTTGGAGTACCACATTTCGATTTAGCTGTTGACTTTGGATGGTTCTACTTTTTGACCAAGCCTTTATTTTACGTGCTTGAATATTTCCATGAATTATTAGGCAATCTAGGTTTAGCAATTTTACTACTAACGATATTATTTAAAGTAATGTTATACCCAATGGCTACCAAGTCATACCGTTCAATGGCCAGACTTAAAAACTTGCAACCTAAAATTCAGCACGTGCAAAGCATTTACAAAGAAGATCGTACGCGCCAAAGCCAAGAGTTAATGGCTCTATATAAAAAAGAAAAGGTAAACCCTGCTGGCGGTTGTTTACCAATGCTAATTCAGGCGCCCATTTTCTTTTGCTTGTATAAAGTACTATTTGTAAGCATTGAAATGCGTCATGCTCCATTTTTTGGTTGGATTCATGACCTAGCAGCCCCAGACCCAACTTCATTTGTGAACTTATTCGGGTTATTGCCATTTACTTCGCCATCATTCTTACAAATTGGAATTTGGCCAATCTTGATGGGAATCACTATGGTAATTCAACAACGAATGAACCCGCAACCTACAGATCCTGCACAAGCAAAAGTTATGATGATAATGCCAATAATGTTCACCTATCTTTTCGCAAGCTTTCCTGCAGGACTAGTTGTATATTGGACATGGAATAACTTACTCTCAATGGCGCAGCAGTGGCTAATCACCAAACAGATGAACAAAAAATAATTCAAGTCGTAAAGAGTTTGTTCAAAAACCCCTGCACTTTTGTGGCAGGGGCACAAAATGTAGAACGCATACCACAATATCCATTTCCAGAAGTAGCGTTTTGGGGAAGATCAAATGTGGGCAAATCTAGCTTACTAAATGGTTTAATTGGTACCACTGTAGCTCGCACATCCAATACCCCAGGTCGCACACAACAGCTAAATTTCTTCAACCTTGCTGACAGATTAATTCTTGTTGATATGCCAGGATATGGCTTTGCTAACGTACCGTTAAAAATTAAATACAGTTGGGAAGAATTGATTGCTGCATACCTAGAGGCACGCGACCAACTAAAATGCTTATATCTTTTGATCGATGCACGCCACGGTTTTAAAGATAATGACATTGAAATGATGAACTACTTAAACCAGATAGGATGTATCTACCAAGTGGTTGTAACTAAAGCCGATAAAATATCTCTAGCAGCGCATCCTAAGCTAAAAGAAGCAATGGAAGAAACTCTAAAAAGCCACGGTGCAGCACTACCATCTGTAATTTTAACCTCAGCAGAACGTAAACAAGGTATGCACGAGCTACAACAATCTATAGCAAAGGTTTTATAGAGTTGGATAAACCACCTAAGATTCGGCTTCCATACCTTCAATAAACGAATTTACGTAAGCTTCCATAATCTCTTCATAGGCGTACTCACCCGCTGGAATATGAGTACCTAAGTAATCCAAAACCGCACATGGAATGTTCAGAGTTCTTGCGTAGCTTTCAGCTAACACCCCATCCATTTGATGCTCTGAAAATAAACACACTGGATTAATTTCACCATCAAGCACAGCCCTGCGAAGCTTTAGCATGTGCCCAGCGCAGGGAGGAACCGATGGGTCAATAGATATGGTGGCAATAGTTTTAGTACCAAAGGCATTATCAAAATACTGATTACCATCATGTGAAATAATATAGGTTTTCCCCTTATAAGAACTCATTCTAAGTGACAAATGCTTATACAATTTTTCAAGGCGAACTCGATAAGCTGCAGCATTTGCTTCAAGCAATTCCTTATGATCTGGGTAATTCTCAATTAGAAACTCCAAAACCACATCAACTACCTGCAGCATAATATTTGGGTCAAGCCATATATGACCATCAAGATTTATCTGGTTAACTTCATGATCGTGATGGGAACAGCTACTATGCTCATCCCAAAAAGTACCAGTGCGTAAAGGCTTAAACTTTATAAGCTTGCTATCCTGCAAACAAAGGATCTTTCCTTTGAAATTCTGCAAATGCATGTGAAGGGGTTTTGCGTAAGACGGACCAATCCAAATAACAAATTTAGCATTTTTAATAGTCATTGCCTGTGATGGCATAATTTGGAAATTATGAGGCGAAAAATTACCATCAACCAACAACCTGGGATTTGTCATCCCCTTAGTAAGAGCACAAATCAAACTATGCATAGGCTTAATTGAAGCTGCAATTTCGGAATTTTTCACAACTGGAATAGCTTCCAACTTGAGATCCAAACAAAATAACAGAAGAAAAATATAGGTAAAAAAGTTTAACATCTTTATTTAATAACCGTTTTTTAGTCATGTTAACACAAATTTCATTATTTTGGCTGATTAACTTTAACTTTTTCAGCCAATTATTGTTTGTTTTTTACCTTGCAATCACTTTTTTATACTTTACCTGAACTACCCCCTTGGCAAATACCAAATTTTTAGATAGAGTATAGGAAGTTCGGGACGTAGCGCAGCCTGGTAGCGCGCCAGTTTTGGGTACTGGATGCCGGAGGTTCAAATCCTCTCGTCCCGACCACTTCTTAAAGTGAAGTACCATTCATATTTTTAGAGCACCTGCATCCAAGTTTAGCGGTTTTCCCCTGGTACCCATAAAGCATCGTCTTTACCTTTGTTATTAAGATAGCGACACCATACAAACAACAAATCAGATAAACGGTTAAGGTATTTTATTGAATTAACATTGACTAATTCGTATTCATTCAGCAGTACAATACTGCGTTCGGCCCTGCGAACTACTGTCCTAGCCACATGCATGAGTGCACTAGATTTACTCCCTCCAGGAATAACAAAAGAATCTAATGGCTGTAACTCGGCATTAAACAAATCTATCTGATTTTCTATAAATTCAACCTGTCCAGGATCAATACGCAAGGCTTCGCCGTGTGGAACAGCCAAATCTGCACCCAAATCAAAAAGGTCATTTTGTATTTTGCTAATTAATTTTTGTAACTTGGTTGGAGAGTCTATCCTGATCAAACCCAAATAAGCATTTGCTTCATCAACATTACCAATAGCTTCAAAACGCACATCTGACTTTTTACGACGGGTACCATCACCCAGCGAAGAATGTCCTTTATCCCCTGAACGTGTATAAATCCTTGTGATT
>JAPLON010000010.1 GCA_026400695.1 Pseudomonadota bacterium | reverse complement strand
GCGTAAATGGGCGCTTGCAGTCCTGGTGAAGCTGAAAGAAAAGCCAGAACAGTCAATTAAATCGCTCATGCGCAAAAATGCTATGTCCTTCAAATACCTCACCTCATCTGTCAAGAAAATTCTTCATGCGTAGGCCCTGTCATTATTACTATTGTAGCTGTAATAAATAAATGCTACCTTTCAAAATCGTTCTTTTATTGAAAGGTTTTTATGAAGAAACTTATTGTTTTTTTACTATTTGTAAATATTGTTTGCTCTGCAGCTTCTTTAGGAGATATGGGTGCTAGTCGAGAAGAGTGTGTTTTAGCAAGAACACTATCAGAGTGGTTTGGCGTTGAAGTTACTACAGATGGCCAAAATTTAAAGTTTAGTGGAGAGAAAGCTAAGCTTGAAGCAGCAGTAGTAAAATTAAGAGACTTTGATCAGATTCGCAGAGAATTTTTACCTGTTAACCAGGGAGCCGCAGCAATAAAATCAGTGGCTAAACCATTGGAATCTTGGGAAGAATGTCTTGCAGTTTTAAACATTAATCCAGCATTAGTACGACTTTTCAATCTACAAGGCACAACGGATGATGCAGGAAAGCAGTTAATGATTCCTGCTGGCGACGATTTTAATGGTCCTGTCGCGAAGCTGTATGTTGATACGCTCATAAAAAACAGTGTTTTCTTCAAATGGATTGTGGATAATTTTAGAGAACAATTTATCGCATCTATTGAGAACGATGAAGGAAGATTTTTAGCAGTTCGTTATGGATTACTAAATCAATTTCTTTGTCTAGGCGATATTGCAATTAATGAAGAGCAAGAAGCTAAAGATGATGAAGATGCTGCACAAGTACAAAATACTGATTGTGTTATACCAAGACAATCTGTGCTTAGAAGTTTGGTGGCAGCCTGTAGTGGGTCAATTAATTTAGAACGTAGAGGTGGCAATTTATATGGTGTTCGCTTTGTATCGCTTGGTGAAGGTGCAGGTGGTTCTTACCCAACTGTAGAATTCGTAATTGATACTAGCGGTAGTATGTATGACAAAATTAGCATTATAAATAAAACAATGCCTAAATTACTGGCGCACATTCAATCCAGATTTTCTAGGGTTAAGGTAAGGATTTGTAGTTTTAGTGACGAAAAAAGAATAGTGTCTGAGTATGATTTAGTACAAGGTCAACCAATTCCGGCATTTTACGCGCTTGTAGCTAATGGGGGCACTAACCTAGGGCATATTGCAAGTAGCATTCCATTAAGTGATGATGAGCAATCCAAGGCAGTAGTAGCCTTTACTGATGGGATGCATGAAAGTGGTGAGCATTTGTTACGTGATGCGCTTGAAGTAGTAAAGGTTGCCTCATTAAAAGGAAAGGTAGCCTTACCAAGGTTGTTTAGAGTTGGGCCAGGATCTAATGCTAGTGAAAAGTTTTTTAAAGATATGTCTGGGGTAGTTGCTGGATTTTCTGCTTATAGTGATTCAATAGATGATTTTTGTGGTGTTTTGGTGAGGGATATTACCCATATTTCTAGACCAAGAAGCGCTGTATCCTTACAAAGGGAAGGATTGGTAGTAAGCGTCAATTGGATGCCGATTGATGTACCAGGCCTATTTAATGCAGGAGCCCAAGCAATGGACGGAGATAGCATAGTAAATAGACATGGTAGTCATGTTGTAAGCCTTCCAGCCGCTAAAGAACAAATGGTTGCTCCAGTTTTGGATGCTGCTGCTGCAAAACTTGCAAGAAAACAAACTTTAGAATTACAAATGAAAAGGCTTGCAGAAGAACTGGCTGAACTAGGTGATGAATAGTTGTAGTACTTTTCTACCAAAAATGATAAAAGTGACCGTTTGACGGTCACTTTTTTTATGTCTAGAATCTAACTACTTTTTGTGTTCGGGAATTCGGTTGAAATCCGAAGCTGCCCCCGCAACTGTAAGTTGGGAACGCATTTTAAAATACCACTGGAGCAATCTGGGAAGGTAAAATGTCGTAGTGATCAACTAGCCAGGAGACCGGCAAAAAGAGTATCACTTTTTCTAGTCTCGGGGAGTAGATCAGAAGGTAATCCCATGGGTGATGCGCTTAACGCAACCTATGGATGCCAAATGAGAGCCGTTTTTACTATTTTATATATATTTCCCTTAAGTGCTGCAAGCACTCAATTAGCACCTATTGTGGTTAAAGCAAAAAAAGAAAAACCTGCGCAAACTTGGCAATTTATTGAATCGCAAACAACAGAGCATACAACAACACCAGGTTTTGAAGAACAACAATTGAAAAATATTCCAGGCGTTACTACTAGTACAAATGGCAACCCAGGACAAACAACTTTCGTTAGGATTCAAGGGGCGGCTTCACGGTACACAAAGATGATGTGGAATGGCTTAAACATTGTTGAAGCTGAGGCAGATGCAGCTCTTATACCACTATATGCAGGAAAAGTAGAAGTCATTAAGGGGGTACATTGTGCAGAATACGGTAACTGTGCAATTGGTGGAATTGTGAATGTTGTGCCATTTACTATGCCAAAAGATCAAAATGGTGGAGCCAGATTAACCATGGGAAATTATACCCAAGGATCGCACTTATGGTGGCAACAAAAAACTGGTGGGTTTTCCTTACAGCAGCATATTACAGCTGATAAATTTATTGGCAAAAATTCTATTCCTAAAAGATATCAAGATAAATACCCCACAGATCTTAGACCGCAAACGGTCAAACAATCATTTTTGAATCAGTTGCAGTATGAAAACCATCATGCTAAGGCAGCGTTACAACTAGGATTGATTAATTCTAATTCTACAGCCAGCAATATACATCATCCTAAGCCATGTGACGCTAGAAACAAGAAAAGCTTACAAATTTACGCACTAGATATGGAAAGTAAATCTGAAAGTATTCAACCATATTTAAAAGTACTAAGTACTAAATTTTATATGCAAGATTTTTCACCATACCAGAACAATGGAAGATACGGCACCCATGAAAGTACTAAAATTAGATTAGGCATAAGGGTTAAGAAGGAATCGATAGTTTTTGAGCCATTAGCAGAATGCCATAATGCTGCTTACAAAAATCGTGATGATAAAAGCACAAATATATTCAATAAGAGAGGCGGTGAATATGCCTTTGCTCAAGGACTTCACCTTCACAAAAATAACTTAATTTGGAAAAATTGGGCACGATTTCATAAATCTGAACGCTTGAAAACCGTGAATGCTTTTAGTTCTAGCTTATTATCTAGCTACGGCGATACCGAATATTCGGCACACTTTGGTACAGGTTTTTGTATTCCTGATTTATTTAAGCTTTACAATATTTCCCAAGGAGGTAATCCAAACTTAAAAAATGAAAAAGCCATTGGTGGTAATTTGGGCGTTGCACAAAAAACTAGTGTTGGAACATTTAGTGTGTTGTTGTTTAAAACCGAATATGAACAACAAATTGATTGGCGAGATAATAAATATATAAATATTAATAAATCTCGTCAGCAAGGTTTTGAGCTTGGGTGGAAAAATAAAGTAGGTGCTTGGGGTACTCAGTGTTCATGTTTATACACAGAATCTGTTGAACTAGAACCACGCAAAGCATTACCTAATGTGCCAAAATTTATTGCAAACGGTAGGGTTTTTTATGAAAAAGGTGATTGTTACACAAGCATAGGTTGCCGTTACACTGGGGTGCAAACACTATCAGATTTTGAATCAGTAAAACCTGTGGAAAAAGGTGACTACGCTGTTTTATATGGAGATGTGCAATACAAAATAACTGATCATACCACATGGCAGTGTGCTGTTGAAAATGCGTTAGCAAGAACAATTGAAAGTCCGCATGGTTACCGCAATCCTGGTTTTCAAATTAGTTCAGGGTTAAGTGTAACATGGTAAAAATGCCGTATTTGTTTTTAGCATCCCTTTGCTTGCATGGCTTTATGACATTTTTATTAAAAGATAGTGTTTGTCCTGCAAACCCAAAAAAGTTGCAAACTTTCGAGGTAGCCTTAATACCCTTACAAATAAATAAAAATATAAAAACCACACAAATTACAGGAAGTGTAAAAAAATATATTGCAAATGTTGATAAAATTAAGAAATTTGAAGAAGCAGAATCTTCAACAAACACTAGCGATAATGAAATAGCGCCATCCGTAATTTATTGCCCCCACCCTAATTATCCAGAGCATGCCAAAGCTAATGGCCAAGAAGGCGAGTTTTCAATAACCCTAAAAGTAAATACAGGTGGCAATGTCGAGCGGGTAAATATTGAAACAATAAGGGGAGATTTAACATGGTTTGAAGCTGATCTATTAAAAATTTTTAAAACCTGGAAGTTTGCCCCTTGCAAAAAAAATTCAAATTTTTCCATACCTATTACATTTTTGCTTGATGAATAAAATGAAGTACAACTCTTTAAGCTTGTTTGTTAAAAAAAACAGAACTATCAAGAGTTGCCTTCACCTTACGGAAAAAGCTAGTCTTTTTTAGGACCGCCAAAAATGCCTAATAAACCTGTTTTGATACTATTCGTTAAAACATCACCACATTTTGTTGTTAGATGATTTGCATAAGAACTAAAATCTGGCAGATAATTTGTAAGATGACTAACATTCATATATGCATAACAAGCAAGAACACTAACTACCGCTACTTGAGCTGAGTTTTCAAAAACAAATTGTGTAAACCTTGCATCAGCAAACATCACTCCACTAGCCACTAGCATCTTAAGTGGAACTTCATTACGAACCCTAGTTAATAAGTTACCAACCATAGTCATATTGTCATCACTGAATACGTAACCACAACCTCGTTTAAACTTCCTTGCAAAACCACCAAATCCTACCTCATGAACCATAATATCAACCACTTCCCCTAATTCCTTCCCAAGCTTTTCCATATTTTCATCATCTTGGTTATCAGTGTTTTTAGCTTGTCGAAGCTTATTTGCAACTTTAGCAAGTTCTTCTGTACTAAACCCATTCAGTTTGTCATTATCACCCTGCAATTGTCGAGCCTTACGGACACCAAGGTCATCATTACTAAGACCTTCAATAGGGGCGGAAGTTGCACTTACTAAAGTGAATGCTGAAAACGCTAAAACTATGAATTTTAATTGTAAGTTCATATAATCTCCACAAAGAATATTTACATATTTTATAATGCAGAAAAATAGTTAATAAATGGTTAATTTTGGGTGATTTTTAAAATATAATTCTTACAAAATATAACTTAACCTTAATATACAGTATGATTATCAAAAATATTATGTTTTCAACTATATAATCTAGCAGTGAAACTCTGCGGGGTGGTCACCGCAATCAGCCTATTATGAGCAAACTTGCCGCTAACATGGCTTACCACACCATCGAAGCAAATCTTATTGTTTTACGAAAGGAGTTAATCAGACATATAATTTCTAATAAACGTTATCTAAAGTTTTAATAAAATTAAAATATTTGCAAAAGATGAAATAATATGTCTAAATGCAATCTTATAAATCATTTTGTGTTAGAGAAAAGGAATTTCATGTCTACAGAATTTATTCGTTCTTTTAGGTTTTTAACTTTATTGGTTACTCTATCCATGGGAATAAACATTGGTTACTCTTGCGAGGTAGAAAACCTAAAACAGACAGATATCAGACATTGGGTCAAATCCCCACCAAGTGAAGCTGAAGTTAGTTCATTTGATTGGCGTACTAAAAATGAGACAGGAAATACTCTCATTTTTGACTTAAATGATAAATTAGTTGCAACTATATACACTCAAAAGTTTGATCCCTATAAAGGATATTTTGGAATATATTTCAATGTCTCTGGACGGCCAAAAATTTCTCAAGAACCTTTTGGAGATATTTTATCTGCGAAAAAATGGGTAATTAGCAAAGCAATTAGCCATCATATAACTCTTAAAAAAGGACGACGCTAATGGTTTTGTGGTTCTGTTGAAAAGACAACTTCAAATGAACCACATAAATCTTAAAAAGTATATTTCAAAAAAGTTTGTTCTTCTGGGCTTTGGGGCCCAAGTATCTTGAACATTGAAAGATGTACCATTTAGGTGCATTTTTTGGAAAAAATTCCAAAAGGAAGGCTATCACCTTTGATTTTGGATTATTATTTTCAAACAATATTAGTTTAAAAACTGCCAGCTTCCAGGTAAACTAGGCTCAAAGAATTGTTTTATTAAAATTGTGAAAAAATTATTCATATTAATGATGCTAATAGGCATAGGCGCCACTGAAGAATTGCCAAAAGCACTTTTGGATAATATCCAAATCACAGCTGATAATATGCAATACGATCCCTCTAATAAATCGGCCACTGCAAAAGGTAATGTTAAGCTTGTTTACATAGTGAATGGCCTACCCGTTACCTTAACTTCCACTACCTTACATGCGAAATTTGATGATTCAGGTAAGCTAATTAAGGTCACAGCTGAAGACGATGTCGAAGTAACCTATGATGCATCTCATTTATACGCACAAACATGCACCCATGATTTTGATAAAGAACGTACAGTATGCACTGGACCAGATGTTATACTCACTAAAAATAACGATAAAATGCATGGGAACGTAGCGACTCTTGACACATCCACACAAGTTTTTACAATGCATACAACTGGGAAAAATCAAGTCACTGGGATAATTCATCCAGCTGCTATAACTAAATAGAAATAGAAAGAGAAGGCTACCATAAGAACTCTAAAAGCTCAAAAGATAACCAAAACATTTCATAAACGCATGGTATTGAAGGGTGTCGACCTTACAATTAGCACAGGCGAAGCGGTTGGTTTACTAGGCCCAAATGGTGCCGGTAAAACCACTTGTTTTTCTGTTATTACCGGATTAATTCTTCCAGATTCTGGCAAAATTTTTGTTGATGACTTAGACGTAACAGATGCTCCAATGTATAAACGTGCACGCATGGGGATTAGTTATCTACCGCAAGACTCTTCAATTTTTCGCGGCCTAAACGTAGAAGAAAATATCCTAGCGGCACTTGAACGTGTAGAATCTGACCCAGACCGACAACAAGAACGTTTGGAGCAATTACTAGACGAATTTGGCATTACTCATCTTAGAGAAGCACCGTCAGTTACCCTTTCAGGCGGTGAAAGAAGACGCGTTGAAATTGCCAGATCACTTGCAATTAACCCAGATTTTTTATTTCTAGATGAACCTCTAGCTGGTATTGACCCAATCGCCGTGCAGGATGTTAAAGACATTATCAAACGCCTTAAAAACCGTAATATTGGCATTTTGATTACCGACCACAATGTAAGGGAAACTCTTGATGTTGTAGACAGAGCCTACATTATTGCCGAAGGCAAAGTACTTACCGAAGGAGATTCTGAACACGTTATTAATCACCCTGATGTTCGGCGCGTTTACCTTGGGGAGAGGTTTTCTTTGTAAACAAAGACTATTGTGATGAAGCCTGCAAACCTAAATGGGTAACGCCCCATTGGTGAGTCTTCATATCAAAACGGAACTCTTCGGAACTACCATCTTGTTCAAAAATTGTAATTTCTTCAAGCAATCGCCCTTGGTTAAAGATTATCTTCTCATCATAACCAATTTTGATGCCATAATTACGAAAGGCAATGGTGAAATTTCCAGTTTTCATCAACTCTGGAATAGATCTCGCCACATCATCCAAAGTAAAGATATCGAAATCACCCAGTTTTTCAACGCAAATAAGTGCGTGATTTGAACCAGGAAACATTGGCAGTTTTTCAATAAATCCACTACCTAACCTTGCATTCGTAATCAACACCCTGTGTTTTCCACCTAATCCAGAGCGTCGAATCATTACGTCGTCAGCTTCAAAAAAAGTAGCTCCACCAAACACAATCATGCGCTTTACTTGGCGATCGTTCATATTATAAAGGGAAATTTCTAGTTTAAGCTCTTTACCGTACCTAATTACCTTAATTTCTACCGTTTTATTTTCAAGACCTAACTCGTTAATAATTTTGTCAAACTTGTATAAATCAGGACCAAGCTCTTGGCCATTAATTTCAAGTACACAGTCGCCAACTTCAAGCACCCCTTCAGCTGGAGAATCTGGAAGAATAGTAATAACTTTTAAAGCGCGATGAAATGATTGAGGATATTTTTTTACATAATCCTTCGCTGCTTCTTCTGAAAATCCGTAATATTTAACCAAATCATCAATTGAGGCATACCCAAGAATTGCACCTGTGGCGAAACGCTTTGGCTCTTGGCCTTTTTTAAGGGCATCTAAAATATCCAGACCATAAGCAATAGGAATTGCAAAAGCGCTTGTGGCCATGTTAGAAGCAAAAATAATGCCAATGACTTTGCCCATGGTAATATCGTAAACCATAGAACCACTGCCACCACCCTGCATGTTAAGGCTAATACGCATAGCATGCTGGGGTAGAGCACCCTCAATTTCATTCGGGTTAGCCACAACCCCTGTCTGAGTTGAAAAATGTCTATTTTCATTTTTACCAATGATCAAGACATTTGTACCCACTTTCACTGGCACACGACTAAATTTCAGATCATGCTTTACATCAACAACGGTCTTTAAATCACCTTGAAAAATGGCAATATCAGCAGCAGGGTCACTATAAATAAGTTTTAAAGAAATTTCTTTACCGGTTGATAAAGTAGCAAAATATTGGGCAACCACCTTATGGGATGCTGCAACATGGGCATTAGAAAAAATGTAACCATTTTCTAAGTCTACAATGAAGCCTGTTCCAGCAGATGGAGATACATCACCATAAGCTGCGACGATACTACGTGACTTAATACTAACCACATAGGGCTGCAACTTGGCCAACAACTTAGGGTCAGAGCTGGAGTAAATATTTCCAAAAAAAATAAGACTGGCAAAAACAAATTTTACCAGCCCAAGCCTACAAAAAAAAATCTGCATAAAAATGCTTATTTAATTTTTGCTTCTTTAAAAATCACGTGTTTACGAACCACAGGATCATATTTACGAAGCTCAAGCTTTTCAGGTTTCTTGCGAGGATTTTTCTTTGTTACATAAAAAAACCCAGTATCTGCGGTACTTAAAAGCTTAATATTTAAAGTTGATGTTTTCTTTGCCATAATGATTTTGCTTAATAACAATTTTGTAAAAGGTAGCAAAAAGTTCAAGCAAATGCAAACGCTAATTCATTCAGAGCCACAAATTGGCAGCATAAATTTAAGGATTGACCATGGATAAATCAGAACTGCGTGGCATAATGCGAAATCTTGTAATTGATCAAGTGCAGTTAATTGAACAACAAGATTACCTATTGAAAGAACTTAGCAAAGAGATACTCTTAAAAAAACCTCTTTGCGTAGGGCTATTTTCACCATTACCAAACGAAATAAATCTAAATGGTATTCTCCCCATTCTAAGTACCACTGCAGCCTACCCAAGAGTTAGCGGCAACACACTTGCGTTCCATAAGGTAACAAACCTAGATGAGTTGACCCCTTCCCCACCCTACGGCATATGTGAACCATATGCAGAAGCAGAAATAGTGAAACCAGATTTAATAATTATTCCAGGACTGGCCTTTACTAAAGAAGGTGTAAGACTTGGGCGCGGCAAAGGTTACTACGATAGGTACCTAAACTCCGATCCTTGCTTTACAATCGGCCTGGCATTTAGCTGGCAGTTATTACCGCAAATTCCAACAAATCACCACGATGTATTAATTGATAAAATAATAACTAAAAATTAGGCCAGCCTTTATGGGGCCAGCCTTTACACAAATTAAGATTTCTTCAAAGCAACTGCATAAGCACTTATTCCAAATGGAGTAGGATTTTCAACAATTTCTTTTGGTAAATAGCCGCAACCTTTGTCACCCCATTTTTCACCCCAAGAATTTATAAATTTAAAGAAAAGTAAAGTTGAATCGTTTCTATCGTAATTACCGTACCCAATAATTACAAAGGCATGCCCACCAATTGGATCAAACATGCTAATATTTGGCATAGGAACAAATCCACCACGCGCACTCATAAAATCAGACTCAATTAATGTGCCAAAGTATATAGGATTGTTGTTTGTTAATGCCGTAACAAAAGCATTAACTATGGCTAATTTTTCAGCAGCAGTATTTAACGTAAGCTGCCCCCTTAAATGTTTCGCATTCAAATGTGGTGTAACTAGGTCTGTATACCTTAGGTTTTGAGAAACAGCCCTGTAAAGGTTCACACCATTTTGCGTGCTTATGCCAAAAAAATTTGAATCCAAAGCCAGGCGATAACTTTCTGCATCTGGCTGGCTCTTGTATTTAGAAACATCGTAAGGCCACCCAGTGTATGTAAAGCCATACTCGAATTTTGCCAAAAAGTTTTCTGGCGGAATACCATATTTATCAGCAGCAAGAAGAGCCCCTTCAAGTGAAGAACCATAGTCAACATCCATCTGGCTAAAGTTACCGGACAACTTACATTCTTCATATCTTGTGTTGTAATAAAGGTAATTCGATTCCAATATTGAGAATATCTACAGGCTGTTAAAACATAGTTAACTGCGGGGGATTTCAAAAAATAAGGATTATGGTGACTGCTGGAGAAACCGGCATCCTATAGCACAATCTACATAAAGTGAGCATAAAAATGGATCCCCTCCT
>JAPLON010000056.1 GCA_026400695.1 Pseudomonadota bacterium | reverse complement strand
TGGTGTACCAAAAGAAAATTTTCCTCTATTTCTAAAGGAATCTGAGTGGCGATTTAATAACCCTAATCCAAAAGCTCAATTAAGCCAGTTAAAGCAATGGATTAAGGCTGTTCTTTTTTAGTTATCTGGTACAGCCCCTAATGTTTTATATTGCGTTAATTCACAAAACATCTGCTTCTGATTACGGAGTAAATTTTCCTGATTTTCCTGGCTGTGTAACAGCAGGCAAATCATTAGATGAAGCAAAATCTTTTGCAAAAGAAGCCTTAATGGGACATATCGACCTTATGAGAAAAGTTGGAGAATCTATTCCAGAACCAAGTTCGTTGGATGTAATAATGCAAGATTCTGATAATCGTGATGCCGTTGCTTTTTTGGTTGATACTCCCTCTTCAAGAGTTGTGCGTGTTAATGTTTGTTTCCCAGAAGATATTCTTCAAGTTATTGATAAAACTGCGCATAAATTACACATGAGTCGTTCTGCTTATCTAGCATCATTAGCACTAGAAAAAGATAAAATATTGTCATTATTGCAGTAGTTTGTCACACAACATGATTACCACATTAGTTTGTCAGCTTGGTGGTTTTACCACATCTTTTTTCAGGCGAAGAAATAGCTAGAATAGGAGATACGCCGACATAATCAATCAGCCACGTAAAGATTACCCATAAAGCCAACACTGTATCGCTGTGTTCTGGCAAAATCGCAAACCGTTTAAATGTATCGGATATTTCTTGCAAAAGTTCTTCTGCGGTAACTGGACCGGTCCATGGTTCGATAATGGGGAAAACATCATCAAATTCCTCATTATTGGCATTGGCGTTTTGAGGGCGAAATTTTTCTACCTCTTTGTCTAAGGTTGCGACGGAGACCATTCCAAACCGGGAGGTCGAGTAGGATTTATTGGGGTTTGTTAAGGATTTTAAAGCTAAGCGGATCAAATCCAATGGTTTTCTCTACATTTTCTAGTCATACCCCGTTTAGAGATGGTCTCGGTATACACAGTATCAGCAACGTAGTTTAGAAATTGCTACAAAGTCCTTGGATTTGCAAAACGGTAATGGTCTAGAACTATGATGGCCATTCACAGCAAATCTGGTAAAGAATTTGCTGATTATCAACCTTACTTGGAAGATGCAGCAGAACTTTACCTTTAACACATGTGACAGAACTAATAGTTCAGCATTAAGGAACTTTATTAGCTAACGGTGGCTTAGTATGTCTAGGACTTTCCTTTCTTTGGAAAAAACCATTAGCCCTCAACAGATGCGACAGAACCACGCTTACTCATAACCCAAAAATCTGAAGCCCAGTCTGAAAGTATCAGATCGTAAGGAGCGTAACAATATCCTTGATCTCCCCACGCAGTGCCATAAGAATTACGTAGGGTAAATAGTTTTGTTGTATTATTATAACCTACAATAAGCATGCTATGGCCAGGTTTTGCACCTGAATATTCTGAACATGCGATTTTAGGCGCTAATATCGTACTATTTGATCCAAGTAGGCCTCTAAAATTATTTACCTCATCATATCCCATAAAAAATAAACCAAAAGGCACAGGGCGGTTGCTTCTATAGAGAGCTTTTTTGATAGCATTTAGTTTATCTGTATCATAGGAATCCCCAGTATCGTCTAGCTTGGAAAATGCAATATCAGCACCTGCTTTTGCATGGACTTGGTACTTAAAAGCATCCACATATGCTGAATCATCCGGCTTTTCTGTGTAATCTTTTTCATAAGGCCATACTGCTTCTTTACAACATCCTTTTCTATAAATAGGTGGCGTTGTGTAATTAGCAGGCTGTGCTGGCTTCTCTCCTGAAAAGGCAGCGATCCCTGCTGTAACGCTTATACCATTATCATTAGCAGCGCCGCCCCTGGCATTGTAATAAAGGAAAAAGCGTGAAAAAGGTACAATGAATTTTGCCGTATCAAATGGTGCAACATTTACTCCTTCGCTTTCCTTTTTTGCCTTTTCTGTTTTATACATCTCAAAGTTCCACACAAGCCAATCGAACTCTACACCTGCTGTAATAGCATTGCTAACACAAGAATTGTGTGACTTTTGGTCTTGCGCAGGCCAACGATTTTCCCACTTGCTTGGGTCACTGTGAAGATAAGAACGCACATCATAAGAATCAGGCAATAGTGGTGCAGAACTACCATCTGTAGCCATGAATTTAACTAACTTATCTTTTCGCTTGATAGGTCTATCCTCTTGCTCGTCAGGAGCTATAAATCCAAGTCCAAAAGACGCTGGGTTATAATCAGATATGCTTTTCCACTCCACTTCCCTTGATTTAGTGGTTCTCTTTGAAAACCCATTTTTTGCTATATTTTCTACGTTTGCCAACACCTCTTCAAGTGCAGAACGTGAATTTTTGGTATTTCTGTAGGCTTGCTTTTTGCTAGTAGCTTGAGGAGCTTTTCTGACTACTTCTTCTAAATCTGAATCGGAATCAAATGCGCCATTTACATTTGAAACACTTAGCATACTTAAAAAAAAGGCTAAGCTATAAATATATTTTTTCATTTCAAATCTCCCTTTATTAACAGCTATACTTTTGAAGAGGATTTGATAGAATCATGTAATAATGGAATAGTTATTTCATCATTATCTCCAGAAATTATGAGAGCAGCTATGTCAGCTTTATTTTGAAAATCGGCAAGAATTTTCTCATAATCTAATTTAAAACTAGCAAGTTCCGCAGCAAGCTCATACATTCTCAGCGCCTGAACTCTTTGGCTTTGTAACTTAGCTAATCTTTTAAGTGCTTTGTGTTTTTTTGCATATAGACCTATATCTACTGCTAAGGTTCTTTGTGCTTGATCAGGATTTTTTTCTATTAATTGAGCCGCTTTTTGCTTAGCAACCCTACATTCTTCCTCAAACTCTTTGTCTTTTTCTAAAAGGTGCTTTTTTAAAGAGTCAGTTAATGCAACAGTCTGTTCTTGAAATTGTTTTTGCCTTTCTGAATTGGCTTGATCGAACAATAGTCGCAGTCTAGCGGTGGATTTTTCAATTCTAAAATTATCAGCTTTTGCGTTGTTTTGATTAGCGAGCATTTTACTTTTAAATCGCTCTATATCATGAACATGCTTTTTTGCAGCCTTAAGATACCTAATTTTTTCAGTAATAGTTTGTAGTTGTTTTTTAATTTGTTCTTTTTGATCTTCAAATTCCTTCTGCTGTTTACCATATGTTGTTGTGCGGTGGATTGGCGACTCATCTTCTGAATCATCGCTCCATTCATCACAAAAGCTACGTGCATTTAATTCTTTCAGTTGTTTTTTTAATGCAGATTCTTGAGAGTGTAACGATGCAAGAGATTCAGAAGGTAATTGTGGCAAACTAATATTACCTACAGCTAAGTTATATGCTGGCTTAAGTGCATCATCAACAGCCTGAGTTAAACTTTCAAAGTGTTGGCCACATGTTTTCATTTGTTCAACATAATCAGCATCTGGAATATCCAAAGATTTTGTTTTTCCTGCTATAGGCACAAGTTCTTCTGCTATTGCTATTGCTTCTGCGTTAGGATTTACGACATCAATCGCAGTTGCATCAACTACTGGAGCCTTTCTATCTGTTGCAACTACGGATTTTCTGCTGTCGTCCACTACAAGCGCACTTGGTTTCACCTCATTTACAAAGATTCGGAAAGCTTGCAAGACTTGCTGTTTTTGTTTTTGAAAGTCAGGATCCAAGTTATCGCTACTTGAAGCGTTTACCATGGCATTCATCAATCCCACAGCAATAAGTGACAAGAGTGTATTTTTCATAAACAATCTCCGATTATTGTTTTACATTTATTATTAATATATATATATTATTGCTTAATATAAAGTTAATCTCGTACAATTAAATTATAGATTAGCAACGCCTAAATTACTGACAATCTGACAGACTACCTCACCCTTGTATCTGCATAACCCTCTATCGCCAATAAAGCTATTTTTTTAATTGGGTCAGGTAGTGATTTTGCATAAGTACTCCCAAAAAACTTATAAATGTCTGTGAATGATGCCCCTGTATCTCTTAGGTCTTTTATGATTTGACTGGCTCTATCAACATTGGTGCTTAATGGACCACTATAATATGAGCGTAATGATTCCATGGAATAACCAAGCGCTTTACCTAGTCTGCTATTTTTTGCAGAATCAGTAACATAATTACTCGTGAAGTGATCGTCAGTCACCCGTTGAGCGTCCAGCGCAGGTCCAGGTAGTTGCTCCACTTTATACTCAAAAGCTGGCTTATCTGCGTCTACCGCTTTTGCTGCCTCAGCATCCGCTGCTTTCACCGCCTCTGTTGCAGTGGTCATCAAACTTTTTGCCCTCGTTTCTGCTGCCGCTGCATCTCTTAACTTTGCTTCACTCTTCTCCTTTGCTGCATCTTCTGCTGCGCTTTTTGCGAGATAATCCGCTGTGCTACCGCCATGAATTAGCGCGTCTCTTGCCTTAGCTTCTTCTGCCGCTGCATCTGCTGCTGCTTTACGCGCATTCGCTGCTTCTTCTGCTGCCGTTCTTGCTCTATAATTCGCATTTTTTGCATCCCCTACTGCTTTTTTCGCTGCTTCCCTTGCCGCTACCACTTCTGCTGGCGGTGTCCCTATGCCAAACGTTACTTCTTCCGGTTGCCCATACGATTTAGTAGGTGAAGACAGGGAATCATCGGTTAAATTTTTTGTAAGTAGTCTAATAAGTTGTAAGATTGCTTCATCGTCTGTTGCGCTCTTTCCTGCAGAGTCTAGCAAACTTCCTACGGTCTTCGACTCGTTGGCATTAGAGCAGCCACAACTTTGGCGAGGCATCATAAAACCAG
>JAPLON010000025.1 GCA_026400695.1 Pseudomonadota bacterium | reverse complement strand
TGCGTAAATGGGCGCTTGCAGTCCTGGTGAAGCTGAAAGAAAAGCCAGAACAGTCAATTAAATCGCTCATGCGCAAAAATGCTATGTCCTTCAAATACCTCACCTCATCTGTCAAGAAAATTCTTCATGCGTAGGCCCTGAAAAAACTTCCCAACTTAATTGTTGAAAACTCAGTATTTTGCTATACTGCAAGAGTTAATTAAAATAAATTTGATATGGAATCGTTTTTAGCCTTAGTTCAAGAATGGGGTTACGTCGCTGTTTTCTTAGGCGCAATCGTTGAAGGTGAAACTGTCATACTAACCTCATCGGCTTTAGCAGCCCTTGGGTATATGAACATATACAAAATTATGCTTATTACCTTTTGTACAACGGTGGTTGTTGATCAGATTCTTTTTCAAGTTGGCAGAAGGTACGGCCCAGCTTTCTTTGAAAGATACCCTAAGCTAAAACCACGCGCGAATAAAGCATTTCATTTACTACACAGGTTTGATCGTTGGTTTATTTTATCGTTCAGATTTATTTATGGTATTCGTGTAATCAGCCCAATAGTAATTGGTGCAGCCCAGGTAGAACCAAAGCGCTTTGCACCCTTAAACATATTATCCGCCATTATTTGGACACTGGTAAGCTGTTACAGCGGTTACATGATGGGAGATGTGCTTGAAAAAGTACTTAAGAATATTGAAACGGCAAAATATTACCTAACGTTAGGTGTATGCGCAGCTGCAATACTTGCCATCGCCTATTTCATTTGGAAAAAAAGAAAAAAAGCTAAGGCTAAATCAGGTTTACCTAATTAAAATAGCAATAATGCAACATGATCAAGCAATTTAATATTTTTCTCAAATATTTTAACCCATTTTTTACCACTTTTAGCCCATACTGAGCCCACCCAAAATAAAGGGCGGGGGAGGTGGTGGCAACGTTTAGCATCAAATTTTTAATAAAAGATTAATAGCGACAAAACACTGATATAAATTTCCAATGTAGTATTGTTTTTAATCAGGTGACCTGACTTTAAATTACCATAAGCAAGAATTCAATAGATTTTTGGTATATGCATGTTGAGGCTGGCTAAATAATAACTCTGATTCATTTTGTTCGATAATCTGACCATCTCTCATAACAAGAACCCTATGTGCCATGGCTCTAATTACTTTCAAATCATGGCTGATAAACACATAAGATAAACCGTAATCATCTTGCAATTTACGCAATAAATCTAAGATGTCTGCTTGAATTGAGCGGTCAAGGGCAGAGGTAGGCTCATCGAGTATCACAAGTTTTGGCTTTAATACAAGTGCCCTGGCAATTGCTACTCTTTGGCGCTGTCCTCCAGATAATTCATGGGGATAGCGATCCAAAAAATCTCCACTTAGCCCAACCTGTTCCAAAGCTTGTGATGCGGCCAAACGCATTTGGTTGGCTGATAAATCTGTTGCATGAACCCTAAGACCTTCACAAACTACATCTAAAATTGAAAAACGAGGATTCAAAGAACCAAATGGGTCTTGAAAAATAATTTGTAAATCCTTGCGCCACGGTAGCATCTGCTTTAAATTATTGGGCAATTCATGACCCTGAAAGATAACCCTGCCAGATGAATTAATTAATCGCAAAATTGCATAGGCCAAGGTTGATTTACCAGAACCACTCTCCCCCACTACACCTAAGGTCTCGCCTTGATCTAAAGAAAAGGAAATTTGATTTACCGCAACCTTTGGTGGCAGTTTTTTAAAGCTAAACAATGACTTATTTTCAAACTGTACTTTAATATTTTCCACACTTAATTGCTGCTGTCTTCCTTTTGGAAGTGGCCTTGGGGTACCTTTAGGCTCTGAATCAATTAAACGTTTAGTGTAATCATTTTGGGGATTTTGAAATACTCCAGTAACACTACCAGATTCCACAATTTTTCCATGGTGCATAACCGCCACTTCATGGGCCAAATGCTTAACCATTCCCAAATCGTGGCTAATCAATAGCATACCCATGCCAAGGTCCGCCTGTAGTTTTTGTAAAAGCTTTACAATGCCAGCTTGAATAGTAACATCCAAAGCTGTTGTGGGCTCATCAGCAATTAACAAGTCTGGATTGCAAGCAAGAGCCATTGCAATCATCACCCTTTGACGCTGGCCACCGGAAAGCTCATGGGGGTAGGCATTAAGCCTGTTAAGGCCTTCGTGAAATTCAACCAAATCAAGTAATTCTTTTACTCGTTCAAGAGTCTTTGGCTTAGAAAGGCCTAGGTGCAACCTAATAGTTTCTGAAATTTGCTTTTCAATTGTATGTAGTGGATTTAACGCCGTCATGGGTTCTTGGAAAATCATGCCAACGCGACGACCACGAATTTGCCTTAAAGAATTCTCAGGTATTTTTAAAAGATCTTGGTTATCAAAAACTATCTCGCCAGACGGATGACTCGCCATTGGATACGGCAACAATCTTAAAATAGAAAAAGCACTAACAGATTTTCCCGAACCACTTTCTCCAACCAAGGCTAAAGTTTGTTTAGGCTTAATGGCAAAGCTAATGCCCTGCACCGCATCAACTACTGGACGACCGGCAGGTGAAAAACGCACAGAAAGGTTTTTAACATCAAGTAAATTCATGAATTGACTATGCCATAAAAAGTGGCACTGTTCACTGATAAAAATTTTTACAAAACAGCCCCATTGTTAAACAGCAAATAAAAAGTCAAAAATGGGGCGTGTTTATCTTAAGGTATTGGTTTTATAGGGCGTTCACTCCAAATACTAAACTCAAGAATTAAATTATTAAGTTCATGGGGCAAAGGTACTAGCACAGATTCCAAAGCTGCACTAAGAGTAGGTTTCATAAACTCTTTTTGCGGCTCCAAATAACGAAAAGCTGGGTTAATATTTTTACCAACAAATTGTTCAGAATCAAATTCATCTTTTATGACTGCGCGAAAACGTTCTTGTCTTCCATCTTCTTCTAAATTTGAAATTCTAAGTGCACGTTGTAATGCAGCATGAATTCTTTCTTTATATACTTCAGGTGGAGCCACCATCAAATTTTTGTATTTGTTTCTTAAAATTACAAAATGATTAATCCATTTTAGCGAGTCATCCTCTGGCAAGGCAGCCCCATAAGTACTTTTTGGGCAGGCAATTATAAAAAACCCCACCAACATTAAATGTAATTTTTTCACAATAATTCCTTTATGTAAAATGTATGCAATGCATATAATGACAAATATCACTATATATAATTGCATACTGAGTTAAATGCAGTCTTTATATAGCAATTTATTATGGATTTTGCAACATTAAAATACTTTCAAACTACCTTCACCAACCAAAGCTAAAATTTGCTTAGGTTTTATAGCAAAGCTAATACCCTGCACCGCATCAACCACTGGACGACCAGCAGGCGAGAAACGCACAGAAAGGTTTTTAACATCAAGTAAATTCATGAATTGACTATGCGATAAAAACGAATTTACGTAAAATGCTTGGAATTGAGTTACCTCATTAAAAAACAACACAACATTAGAAATTTTATCTCAGTGTTTTGTCCCTAAAAAATTAAAAGTATTTTTGCAGATAACCAACCCAAAAATTAGTATCAGGGCTCTGTCCTACATAGCCGAGACCCTGACAAAAAAATCACCAAAGCTAATTTTAATTTGGAAACAGATTGCAATCGTGATAGAATTATCGGATTGAAAGGTGGGTGATTAATCCATTTTAGCGAGTCATCCTCTGGCAAGGCAGCCCCATAAGTACTTTTTGGGCAGGCAATTATAAAAAACCCCACCAACATTAAATGTAATTTTTTCACAATAATTCCTTTATGTAAAATGTATGCAATGCAT
>JAPLON010000048.1 GCA_026400695.1 Pseudomonadota bacterium | reverse complement strand
CCCTATCAGACTAGCAGCACATCTCGCAGTTACTCCTGCTACAAAATACTCTAGTAAGCGTTCTTGTTTAACTTTACTTAATCGGCTCTTTCTCATCATTCACCTTATAACACTTTATCGTGTTATCTGGTACAGCCCCTTATTTAATTTTGGCGATTGTAGCTGCTGTTATTTGTTTAAACAAAGCATCACCTAGCTTCTCTTCAGCATCTGGATAGCTACTTGCTTTTTGTTCAATAAGAGAAGCTATTTCTTCAGAAATTATAGCTTTAACGGTCTCTTTTTCTCTATCCGATATTAAATCCAACATATCTGGAAATTCCGCCATTGTTTGGGCAAGAAAAAGAGAGTCTCCAGCCAATACTTTTCCTAATTCACCTTTACCGTAACTTAAAAGGTTTTGTAACGATAAACTTCTTAGCGACCTCTCTGCTTCTTTACTACCTGATCGATAACTCGCTAACTGCTCTACAACACTATGATGGGAGCTTTCATCTAGCTGCGGAAAACCACAACAATTTTTGGTAACAAAAGGATAATAAACGTATACTGTATTACCAAAAATAGAGCTTATTCTGTATCCACACTTTATGACATTGCAAACTAATGATGCTTTATTGGTTAGCTGAATAGACCCAGAGAATCCTCTATAGGGGGTACTTAAGTCATCCTGAGAAGTAGGGATTAAGCCAATACTTTGATAACGTTTAAAAAGGCCTTTTGTAAATTCTGTGGCATATCCTTTACCTTGGTGTTTTTTATGAAATTTTATAGATGTTAATAAAAAGGCATTTGTGTCTAACAACCATATTCTATAGACTCCAACAAGTGACCCTGCTCCTTTTTCAAAGATTCCATAACGTAAGTCGCTGATGCTCCCTAATTGGCTTATCTTTGAATTCTCAGCAAGGAATCTTGCTTGTCCTGTAAGCGACTCCAAAGAAGAACCATCCATAACTTGTACATAGCTTTCATCGGAATCGTCCACAACTTTCGCTGCGTCTAAATTTTCTGGCATTAAAGGTCTGGCAAAGATTCTAGCTGTTTCAAAACTTAATTGAGATTGCAAATTATCAGCTGCTGCAGAAGCATATAAATTTAAAAAAACACTGCCGCACACTAAAAAAACAAAGTTTTTTATTTTCATAATTAGACACAAAGATTATGATATACTGCAAAGCAGACTGACATAGTAAAACTTGTTTGTAAATGTTTTTGCTTGTTAAGAATAGCTCCTTACGCTGCCTTCGCTTTAACTAAGGCCTCTTCAATATTACCAATCATATAAAATGCAGCTTCTGGCAAGTGATCGTAATCACCGTTACAAATTCCTTTAAAGCCTTTGATTGTATCAACTAAAGATACAAGTTTTCCAGGCGTTCCGCTGAATACTTCTGCCACATGGAATGGCTGAGAAAGGAAACGTTGAATTTTGCGGGCCCGTGACACAATTAATTTATCTTCAGGCGATAACTCGTCCATACCCAAAATGGCAATAATATCTTGTAAAGACTTATAGGTTTGTAAAATTCTTTGTACTTCGCGGGCAACTTTGTAATGTTCTTCACCAACAATTTCTTCAGAAAGAATACGAGATGATGAATCCAAAGGATCAACCGCCGGATAAATACCAATTTCAGCAATGCTGCGGTTAAGAACAGTGGTTGCATCTAGGTGGGCAAATGATGCTGCAGGAGCTGGGTCAGTCAAGTCATCCGCAGGCACATAGATAGCCTGAACTGAAGTGATTGATCCTTTGGTAGTAGAAGTAATTCGTTCTTGTAAGTTACCCATTTCACTACTTAGGGTTGGTTGATATCCCACAGCTGACGGCATGCGTCCTAGCAATGCTGAAACCTCAGCACCTGCTTGGGTAAAACGGAAAATGTTATCAATAAAAAACAGT
>JAPLON010000008.1 GCA_026400695.1 Pseudomonadota bacterium | reverse complement strand
GTTCACTTTTTTCTTAGTTGCAATTTGATAAATAAATATATAGAATTCCTGAAATAAATAATAAAAAAACACACCATGCAAATAAAAAAAATAATGCTCGCATTTACATTGGCGATTGGTTCAATCTTGACTGCAGCATCTCGTTCTTCCTATGTAATGATTGAAGATGACCAAACTGCATTAAAACAATTGCAAGTAAATTTTTCTAAAATGGACAAAAGTACTGTTATAGGGGTATTCGATACGTTAGCTCATAAAGAATATTTAACGTCAATGCAATGGTTGTTAGATCAAGGCGTAAGGTTAGAGCAACATAATATTGATTGGATGTTTAGAAGTGCAGGCTTTAATAACAAGCTTTCTACAATGCAATGGTTTTTAAGGGGCGGCATGGTGCCAAGGCAAGGTGTAATTAATATAACATTTGTCAGTGCAATTTATGGTGGTTATCCAATATTGGAATGGATGCTAAGTTTGCCGTTAGGAAAGGGGAAGCCTGATCAAAATGCCATTAAGGAAGCCTACGACAATGCAGTGAAGCGAGCATCTGATATGTCTGAATACCGTGATGATCGTAAAGACCGTAAGGCTATTGTTACTTTGCTTGAAAAATATGTAGCAAAACAAATTATTTAATATTTCAATTTTAACCAAATATTAATTATATGAACGTACATTCTAATTCAAATAGTTGTTTTGGAGCATGTATGCTAATTAAAAATTTAGGCCAGGTATTGATTTTAAGTAGCGCACTATTACTTTCAACTTCAGTTATGGCAATAGAAGCTTCTGAAATGATTGATGAAGCAACTTCGCGCCAATTATCTTCTTCTTATGATTTCAAGGCAAATAGTGATGATACCTATAGTTCTTCAAAATCATCCCATTTTGTTCCATATTCGCTACCTTACCTTGGGAGTGGGGCAATTGCTGTATGTGAAGATTTGCGACAGAGTTTAAATAGTGGTGCACTTAATCAAGATGAGGTCAATGAAAAATTAAAAGATGCGATTAGAAGTGATAGAAAATACCTGGTTGAATTTTTATTAAATCTATTGGAAGGGCTACGTCCTGATCAAAATGGAGTTAATCAAGCGCTAGTTTATGCTGCTGAATCTAATAAACTAGCTATACTTGAATTGTTGTTAAACCAACCAGTTGGAAAATTACAACCATATCAAAAAACTATAGAAGCAACCATTGAAGAGATAAGTAAAAGAGTATCTTGCGACGAACTTGTAGCTAAAGCTCAATTAAGTATGAAAGATATGCTTAAAAAATCTCTCTCTAGAATATAGTTGTATTTGCAAGATAATTACCGTAAGAATATTTCAATTTTAACCAAATATTAATTATTTACATGTAGTATTTAGTAAAGGTATTGTTTTGGAGCATGTATGCTAGTTAAAAACTTAAGTGCAATACTAATTCTAAGTAGCTCACTTTTACTTTCAACTTCAGTTATGGCAATGGAAGATTCTGGAATTCTTGATGAATCATCTTCGCACACACTCCCTCCTACCTATGTAATGACAGATAGGGAAAGCAAAGCATTAGAATGTTTGAAGGAAAATTTAGAAAAAGATCGAAGTCAGTTTTTTATTAATGATCAGTTTGACATTATGGCCTGTTGCGGTTATCTAACCGCAGTTAAGTGGATATTAGACACAGAGTGCCCAGCAAAGCCTAATCAACAAGGAATGAATATGGCTTTTGCATTTGCCGCTCAATCTAACCAACGAAAGGTCGTTGAGTTTTTGCAAGGTTTACCGGTTGGACAATTAAGGCCTGATCAAGAGGCAGTGAACTGGGCGTTAATAAAATCTGCTAAAAGCTCCAAAAACTCAATGGTTCTTTGGTTATTAAGCCAACAAGAAGGAAGATTAAAACCAGATCAGCAGGCTATAAATATAGCTTATGAAGAAGCATCTGATAACTTTGGCTATATAGCGCCTGAGGATCCAAGATATGATTTAATGAACGAAACAGTAGCAATACTGATACCGTTTACGACCAAAGATTAAGGTAAGTGCGATGTATAAGGCCGTTTTTGAGTAGATGGTAGTTAACTAAATATTAGCTACTTTTGGTTAGATTATAATAAACAAAAAAATTTGAAAAAAATATGTTGGTTAGCAATTTGACCATGGTCGTGGGTATGTTATTTCTGGCGGTTATGGCTACTTCTGCGGGGCATGGGTCGGGGCAATCTCCTGATTATGTTATAGAAGAAGTTGAACGATATAAGTTAAAACTATGGCGTAAAGCTTTAGATAGTAATCATCTCAATCAAGAAGATATTAATAATGTTTTGATTGATGCAGCTTTTTGTGGGCATAAGGCGATAGTGGAGCTGATATTAAATCGCCCAGAAGGTCAGTTAAAGCCAGATACAGAAAGTGTTAATAAAGCATTTGAGCGCGTTTCTAGGTATGGTAATACGGCAATAATGAATATTATTCGTGCCTATTGGGAAATTAAGAATTAGTGCCATGGCCTCCTTAAAACTTTAGGTTATATATGCTAATTAAAAAATTAAGTAAAATATTGATTGTCAGTGGAGCGTTAGTATTTCCTTCCATGGAAATAGAGGTTGCTAGAGTGTCTTCATCAGTGCCAATTCCAGCTTACGTAGTAAGTGCAGAAGAACGAGAATGGTTATTCAAATTAAAGCAAGATATAGAAAGCGGCAGCGACGATCAACTTAGGGAGCATTTAAATAACGCTTCGAAGCTTGGGTACCAAGCAGTTGTTAGATTATTGCTGCAATGACTGTAGCAGCTTCAAGTGCCTCTTCTGCTTGTGAAGGAAAAGATGAACCCGATTCTGATATTGAAGAGATTGCGGAGGTCTTAGATTTAGCGGATTTTCTCAAAAAGTTTGCGGGTGGTGGTGCCCTCACTCTAGATGATGTACTTCCTGAGGGCACTTTTGAAGCTGTTGTATAGCAATTGTTATTTGCACACGCATAACAAGCAGGTGCTATATTGTGTAAAGTTATAAAACAAAGTAATAAATATTGTTGATCTACTTGCTTTTATAGCATATAATTACTTAGAAGTATACTTTAAAATATTCTTTTATGTTGTGTGTATTTAAATTATTAATTGGCGCTATGGTTGTTTGTTACAGTGGTTTTTTAATGTCGTGCTACAAAGAAATGCGACCAGAAACAGAGCAAGCAAGAAGAGGTATTGCTATAAAAGTTGCGCCTGCGCCTGTGTCCAGTGATGAGGTTACCGTAGAGTCTAATGATGATATTGCTAGAATGCCGTTTGGAGACCTTACTACCCTAAATGTTGCT
>JAPLON010000106.1 GCA_026400695.1 Pseudomonadota bacterium | reverse complement strand
CTTCATTAGTGCAAAATGTCCATCCGGTAAATTGATTGAATTGTTTGCGCTTGTGAATGATCTTTTGTTTCATGCTGAGTTTAAAGAACCAGATATGGAACGCTTTAAAGAAGAGTTATTCGCAGCATTAATGCAATCAATGCAGTCTCCTGAAGCTCAGCTTAATGAGTTGATAAAAGAAACTGTTTACAAACATCATCCTTATGGTATTCCCAATAAGGTCTATCTTGAAAGTTTAAAAAGTATTACAGCTGCTGATTTGAAGAAATTTGTCAAAAGCATGTTTACTCAAGAGAACTTAATTGTCTCGGCATGCGGTGATTTTGATGAAAAAAATCTTAGTGAACAGCTTGCGATATTTATAGACACTTTACCTAAGAAATTTAAAGCAGAATTGCCAAAAAATATTTCGGTTGAAGGTCCATATGAAATTCATCATACCAAATTTCCAGTACCACAAACCGTACTTAAATTTTTACACAAGGGCGTTGATCACGATCATCCAGACTTTTTTGCTTTGCAAGTTGCGGTGGGTTGCTTGTCAGATCCTTTTGTTGGTTTATTGTTTAAAAAATTGCGGGTTGAAAAAGCTCTTGTCTACGGTATTGGTGCGGGCTTAGCTATCCAAGATCATTTTAACGCATTCGGTGTATCTACTTTTACTCAAACTGAAAATGTTGAAAAAGTTATTGATTCGGTAAAAGAAGTTTTTGAAGATGTTTGCAAAAATGGTTTTTCTCCAGAATTGGTTGAGAATATTAAACAGGGATTTGTGGGTAGTTATAAACGTTCATTTTCATCTTCTGGACACATAGCTAGAAGGTTAGCTAATTATCAGTTAACTGATCGCCCTGTCGATTATCACAAAGTATTAATTGAAAAAATTGAGGCATTAACGCCAGAGCAGATAAGTGAAGCTTTTAAAAAGTTCCTTAATCCAAATCAATTTATTATTTTCACGGTGGGACAATGAGGTATTTTTTAGCTCTATGTTTGTTTTTGTGCTCAAGCTTATTAGTTGCAGAAGAAACAAAACAAACTGAAAGTAATTCAATTAAAATTGTTCCACAAAAAGCGACTCTGTCTAGCGGTATAAGGCTTATTGTTTTCAAGAATCCTATTCTACCATCGGTTACAGTGTGGACAGGTTATGACGTGGGAACGGCTGATGATCCTGTTGATTTAGTTGGTTTGTCACACATGCTTGAGCATATGATGTTCAAAGGAACTCCTACTTATCCTGAGGGAGCAATTGATAGTGTTATTAATCAATTGGGTGGGGAACTGAATGCTTTTACTAATTTTGATTACACAGTTTATACATTCTCAGCTCCAGCGCAATATTTAGAAAAAATATTTGATATTGAAGCTGATCGCATGTCAAACTTGAACTTCAGCAAAGAAAGCTTTTTGGCTGAACAAAAGGTGGTAATTGAAGAACGTCAAATGCGAATTGGCAACCATCCTTTACGTACGGCTTCTGAAGTTTGCAGGCGTGCACAATTTATAGCACATCCATATGGTGTTTACCCTATTGGTTACGAAGGGCATATACGATCCTACACTTATGAAGCATTGATGGCTCATTATAAAAAATATTATGTGCCCAATAATGCTACGGTTATTGTGGTTGGTCCTTTTGATTTGGCTTATGTTTTACCTATTTTTGAAAAGAAATTTGGTACAATTCCATCTAAACCATCACCAGTTAGAAAACGTATGGCTGAGCCAAGTCGTGAAGGTTTAACCACAACTGTTGAGCAAGAAAACCCAAGAGCTGAAAATATTTATATTGAAATTTTTTACAAAGCGCCAACTTTAGTCAAAAAACCTGAAGATTTTCAAAAAATGCAAGTGATGCTTTCTGCACTCTTTGGCTCAGAATCAAGAGCACTTTATAAGGAAATGGTTAAAGAAAAACGCTTGGCTCTAGATGTTTCTGGTAGCTACGCTTGCGGCAAAGATGATATGGGATTTAGTTTTAGATTACAATTATCGCCAGATATGGATGTAGATGCAGCTGAGGCATTTTTATTTGAGCAACTACAACTGATTTTGCAAAATGGATTGAATGAAAATGATTTTAAGGCTGCAAAGCAGGAAAAGCTAAATGAGTTTGCTTTCGCTATGGATGGTGAAGATTTCTTGGTCTCAATGGCTGAAAGTATAATAGAAGGTTTCTCTGTTGAGGACATTTCTAGGTACGAGCAGTTAGTTAGCGATGTAACCATCGAGCAAACACGTGAAATGTTAGAGCTTGTTTTGTCTAATCCGCCAGTGTTGATAGCACGTAATTATCCGAAAAGAAAAATGCCGTCAAGAAACTATCATAAAATTGGACAAAAAATTGAGAAAAAAGAGAACGAGAAAAAATCTTTTGGATTTTCTACAAAGAAAACAGACAAACATGCAAAAAAAGCAAAATCAGAAAAGGTTGAATAGATAATGTTTGAGTACATTGAAAATTTGGCTTTAATTAAACACTTGGATTCTGAATTTTCTACGGCCCCATACCAAACTGCTTTAGAAAAGCTTAAGAATTTTTCGCATATTATTCATTTAGGCACTGGCGGTTCAAGCTTAGGCCCTCAAGCCTTGTATGCAATTGCTGAAAAACCTACAGTAACATTTACTTTTCTTGATAACATCGACCCTTGCGGTATTATTAGCCGGTTACAAGGGGTTGATTTTGCTAAGTGTGGATTACTAGTCGCATCAAAATCAGGTAACACTGCAGAAACTCTAGTGCAGCTAGCGACTCTTAAAAGTTTTTTTAGCAAGAAGGGTCTGAACTTTAAAGACCATTTAGTTATTATCACTCAAACTGATGATAATGCTTTGCATACTTTTGCTAAACAAAATGAAATTGTTTTGGTACCGCACCATAATCAAATTGGTGGTAGATTTGCTGTATTTGCTGAAGTTGGAGTATTGCCTGGTCTACTAATGGGATTGGATATGTCGCAATTTCAAAAAGGTGCCATATCTACCATAGAAGCTTTAAAAAAAGAAAAAGATAAATATCTTCCAATTACTACAGCAGATTACTTGGCTAAATCAAAATTCCATCCTGTAGTTTTTTCATATTCAGATAAACTTAAGCTTTTTGGTGCATGGTTTTCACAGCTTTGGGCTGAAAGTTTGGGCAAAGAAAATCAAAATGGTGAACGTTTTGGTTCAATACCAATACAAGCTTTGGGTGCAACTGATCAGCATTCCCAATTACAGCTTTATATTGATGGTCCTAGGGATAAGTTTTTTACTTTTATAGAAGTTACTAATCATACAGATTTAGAGGTTGCTGATTTAGAAATTGATCATCCAAGCTATACTCCTTTACGTGGGCATTCCCTTAGTGAGCTTTTAAAGGCGGAGCTTGAAGCAACTTATGCTACTTTAAAAAACCATAGAGCGCCATTAAGGCTGACAATTATTCCTGAGGTTAATCCATATTACTTAGGTCAACTGATGATGAATGCAGTTATTGAAACATTGTACGTTGCTAAGATTTGGGGAGTGGATCCTTTTGATCAGCCGGCAGTTGAAGAAGGTAAAGTCTTAGCATTAAAATTTCTAAACGGATGAAATTATGACTACAAAACCACTTTCATTTCAATCAATTATTTTGCAATTGCAACAATATTGGGCTGATTATGGCTGCGTTATTTTGCAACCATATGATATGGAAGTAGGAGCAGGCACGTCCCACCCAGCAACTCTGCTGCGAGCACTTGGCACTGATACTTGGAATACTGCATATGTTCAACCGTGCCGCAGGCCAACGGATGGTAGGTATGGAGAAAATCCCAATCGCACGCAGTTGTATTATCAATTTCAGGTTTTGTTAAAACCATGCCCTGGTAATCCGCAGGAATTATATTTAAATAGTTTGAAGGCGTTGGGATTTGACCTGAGCCGCCATGATATACGTTTTGTTGAAGATGACTGGGAAAATCCATCACTAGGTGCAGCAGGACTTGGTTGGGAAGTCTGGTGCAATGGTATGGAGGTAACTCAATATACTTATTTTCAACAGGTTGGTGGTATTGCATGCGATCCTGTGCCCGTCGAATTAACTTACGGGTTGGAACGTCTTGCATCGGTTATTCAAGGGGTTGAGAGTCATTTTGACATTGATTGGAATGGAAAAGCTGGAGATCAGCGTATAACCTACCGAGATGTATTTTTAAGGTCGGAACAAGAATTTTCTGCATACAATTTTGAACATGCTGATGTAAAAATGCTTTTGCAGCATTTTGATGACGCTGAAAAAGAATGCTTAAAGTTGCTCAATAACAAGTTGATATTGCCAGCATACGAGCAATGCTTAAAGGCTAACCACTTGTTTAACATGCTTAACGCACGTGGAGT
This sequence comes from Pseudomonadota bacterium, assembly GCA_026400695.1. Taxonomy (GTDB): domain Bacteria; phylum Pseudomonadota; class Alphaproteobacteria; order Paracaedibacterales; family CAITNM01; genus CAITNM01. Next base: position 2,800 of record JAPLON010000106.1, on the reverse strand, counting down.
TATTAGTGTTACAGAACGTGCAGCATACATGGCTAGAGTGCGCAATTTAGCAAAATCAGCCTGCGAAAATTGGATAGGTTAATTATGGAATTAATTATTGAAATTTTCTGTGAAGAAATTCCAGCACGTATGCAACGCCAAGCTAAAATAGATTTTTTACAATTATTTTGTATGGAATTTGATGCATTAAAAATTGCTTACCAAGGCTGTGAGGCTTTAATTGGCCCTAGACGTTTAGCCTTACATGTTGCAAATATTTCTGAAACTTCTGATGATTTGATTGAAGAAAAACGTGGCCCTAAAGTGGGAGCAGCCGATGCTGCCTTGCAAGGTTTTTTAAAATCAACAGGCCTTGCTGTAGATCAATTGAACCAAGAAAATGGCTACTGGTTTGCTAAAATTTCACAAGCTGGCCAATCCTTACATGAATTGCTACCGGGCCTAGTTGATAGAGTTTTACGCAAAATGCCTTGGCCTACTTCAATGCGCTGGCCAGGTGCGGCACATACGTGGGTTAGACCGATTCGCAATATTTGTTGTGTTTTAGGTGGAAAGCCTGTGGTTTTTGAAGTGCCTGCTGCAGGAGTTACGACAAACAATCAAACTTTTGGTCATCGGTTTTTAAAACCTGATGCTATAACAGTTTCTAGTTTTGCTAGCTACATTCAAAGCTTAAGAGAAGCTAGGGTTGTTCCTGATTTTGAAGAGAGAAGAAGCTTAATTGCAGATGGATTGCAACAACTTTGTGAATCTAAACAGCTGTCCTATAAGCTCGATGAAGGCTTACTTGATGAGGTGGCTGGTTTAATTGAGTATCCTTTCGTAGCACTTGGAAATATAGATGCTAAATTTATGAATTTGCCAGGTGCGGTGCTTAGTACATCTATGCGAGTGCACCAGAAATACTTTACTATTTTAGACCAAAAAGGCAATTTTGCTCCGTTTTTTGGTTATGTGGCAAACGTGCCAATTAACCTTGATTATATGCAAAAAGGTTATGAGTGTGTATTGCGCGCACGTTTAAGTGATGCTGCATTTTTCTATGAGCAAGATTTAAGTCAATCGTTTGCTGAACGAGTTAATGGTTTAAAAAGTATTATTTTTCATGCTGATCTTGGATCTGTTTATCAAAAAGTTGAACGTCTTAATTTTTGTGCAACTGATACTGCTGTCAAACAGGCAGCAATTTTGTGTAAGAATGATTTATTAACCAACATGGTTGGTGAATTTCCTGAATTGCAAGGCGTTATGGGAGAAGTTTATGCTAAAGCACAAGGGACTTCTTCAGAAATTGCTCTAGCTCTTAAGGGATATTATCAACCACAGGGTGCAAAAGATGATTGCCCTGAAGATGATATAAGCTGGGAACTATCAATGCTTGATAAGGCTGATAACTTAATTGGTTTTTTTGGCATAGGTATGAAACCATCTGGTTCAAAAGATCCTTATGGTTTGCGTCGCAGTGCTTTGGGTATTATTAGGCTGATGCTGTTTAAAAGTTCTCCTAATAGCTTGCGACCATATTTGCAAAAATCAGTTGAATCATATGCTAAGCAAGGCATTACCTTAAATAGTAATGTTATCGAAGCGGTTATCAATTTTATTACAGAACGTCTTTCTGCATTTTTAAAAACTGAAATGCCAGCTGATCATGTTTATGCGGTTTTAGATAGTCCACTTGAAGATGTTTGGTTAACTGTAGAAAGAGCAAAAGCTCTAAAGGATTTATTGCAGACAGAAGTTGGTGCAGCCTTGCTAGGAGCATATCACAGAGTCGTTGGCGTTTTAAGTGATGCAAAGCTAGGTGTGGTTAATCAAGAGTTACTAAAGACAAAAGAAGAGCTTAGCTTACAGAACGCCTTAAATGAAGCTGCTACAAAAATTAATACGCATTTAAATAATTTTTCATTCAAGGAAGCAATGACTATAATTGCTAGCCTGAAACCTTTTATTGATAATTTTTTTGAATGCGTTAGAGTCATGGACGATGATTTGCAGGTGCGCCAAAATCGCCTAAACTTGCTAGGCACGTTACAATTAACTTTAAATACTTTTGCAAATTTTTCAAAGCTGGAGGGCTAAAATGAAGTCATATAATTGGTTACTGAGCTTGGGTGCGGTAATTGTTCTTGCTGGGTGTTATCCAACAGTCGATCACCGTGGGTTTAACCCAGAGCAAATGCAGCTTGAAAAAGTTCAAACTGATATTAGTACAAAGGAAAATGTGCAGGAAGCTTTGGGAAGCCCGTCAACAACTTCTCTTTTCCCTGTAGAGGGTAAAAATTGGACTAATTGGTATTACATTTACAGAAAAACCGAGACCACTTCATTTTTTGAACCAAAAGTGGTGGATCAGTTAATAGTAAAGGTTACTTTTGATGAAAAGGACATTGTAAGAAAAGTTGAAAATCAAAAGGGTGTTCAAGGTGAGCAAATTAAAGCTAGCAAAGAACGTACGGAATCAACTGGATATGAAAGCTCAGCTATGAAAGATATTTTTGGTAATTTCAATAAGTACAGTTTAGATCCTAAAAAAGATGGTAAGTAGGCTGGTATGAAGTGTTTTTATAAAATTTTCGTAGCTGTAGTTGCAATCTCTTTAGCAGCCTTTTATTTTCTAAACCATAAACCTGAAGTAACAGTTGTATACGCCGTTTGTGATCAATCCAAACTGGGTGAAGTAAATATGGTGATGTCTGTTGCTGAAACAGTTCCACATATTTGTAAGAATTATGCATTTCTTACTTACGTTGCTGATTTTAAACTGCTATCTAAAGATTTAAAAAAAAAAAAAAAAAAT